>QHZE01000514.1 GCA_003225335.1 Acidobacteriota bacterium | reverse complement strand
TTCGCTGAGCCTTTCATCTGCACATAAGTCCATCCGCCTTTCGCCGGACTCTTTTGCAAGGTAGCGGTAAAGCGCTTGTTCAATTTCATTCTGCGAATCATATGCTCGATGTCCGCGGCGTCTACCTGGAGAGCGAAAAGAGGTCAGCGATCAGCAATATCAGCTCGGAGCCAGGAGCTGGGAGCTAGTAGTTAGGAGCCGGGAGTTGAGAGTCGAGAGAGCCGGCAGTCCGATGCGGCCCACGAGTTCAGCGAAGCGCCGGTCGGAGCGGAGGATGGCTATTTCCCTATTGCTCGGACCCGAGCGCATTTTCATAATGAGCTGATGGCGGAGCGCCCCACCGGTACCGTGACTTTCCTGTTCACGGACATGGAAGGCTCAACGCGCGCCTGGGAAGCGTATCCGGCGGAGACGGGTGTCGCGCTGGCGCGGCACGACGAGATCGTCGCGGATTGTGTTCTGGCGCATAACGGGGCGATCATTCTGGAACGAGGCGAAGGCGACAGTGTGTTCGCGGTTTTCGAGCGGGCAAGCGATGCGGTCGCGGCGGGATGTGCGATTCAGCGCGCTTTTCGCCTGGAAGCGTGGCCAGCCCATGTTCCGTTGAGCGTTCGAATGGCTATTCACACCGGCGAAGCGGACGCTGATTATCGTGGACCGCACGTTAACCGGGCGGCGCGCATCCGGGGGATCGCACACGGTGAGCAGATTCTGCTTTCTGGTATCACTGCCGGAATCGTTCGCGGTACCCTGCCGGCCGGGGCGTCGCTCATCGACCTTGGGCAGCATCGATTACGCGACGCTTCTGAGATGGAACACGTCTTCCAATTGACTCACCCGGATCTGCGGCAAGATTTTCCGCCGGTCAAATCGCTGAGCAATTACCGGCAGAACTTACCGGTCCAGCTCACCTCGTTCGTCGGACGCAGGCAAGAGCGGGAAACGGTGCGGAAACTCATCGCTCAACATCGTGTCGTGACGCTGAGCGGTTCCGGCGGGTGTGGCAAAACCCGCCTGGCCATTCAGGTGGGCGCGGATGAACTGGACAATTTCCCTGATGGCGTACGATTTGTGGATCTCGTGCCGGTGGACGAATCGGGTCTTGTCCTGGACGCAGTTGCGAGCGCAGTGGGCGCGAGGCTCGAGCAGGGGTTGAGCGTTGCGAATGCGCTAGTGCGCGCCCTCGAAGGAACGAAAACCCTGATCATTCTCGACAATTGCGAGCACCTCGTGAATGAGTGCGCTGACGCCGTTTCCACTTTGCTTCGCGGGGGCGACGGCTTGCGTGTGCTCGCAACGAGTCGTGAGCCGCTGGGATTGCCAGGTGAAATGACCTGGCGTGTGCCGTCGTTGTCCCTTCCCGATGTAGGCAGCACAGTGGAAGAAGCAGCGGCGTGCGAAGCGATACAGCTGTTTATCCATCGCGCAACTGAAGCGCGGGAAAGTTTCACTTTTACCAGCAAGAACGTTGCAGCAGTCACGGACATTTGCCGAACACTGGAAGGCGTTCCGCTGGCCATCGAACTCGCCGCAGCGCGGACAAAAGCGCTGACGCCGTCCGAAATTCACGACCGGCTGTCGGACCGCTTTCGACTTCTGACCGGCGGCCACGGGAGACATCAGACGCTGCGGTCGACGATTGATTGGAGCTACGACTTGCTGCCGGAGAAAGAGCGCGCGCTCTTCCGGCGTCTGTGTGTATTTGCGGGCGGTTTTGATCTTGAAGCGGTTGAGGCCCTCTGGCCGGAACACGATCCGCTCGATGGCATCGAACATCTAGTCGATAAATCGCTCGTCACCGTCGAGCAACTCAATGACGAAAGATTGCGCTACCGCGTGCTGGAGACATTACATCAATACGGTGCGGAGCGTCTGGCGGAAGCGGGCGAAGAAGAAATTTCTCGTGAACGACACTCCGCGCATTACCTGGATGTGGCGGAACAGGCTTACGCTCGACGGATCGAAGATGAGTCCGCTTCGCTGGCCCTGCTCGAAGCGGATCATGGCGACTTCCGGGCGGCACTCCGGTGGGTGCGAACGCGACCGCGCGATCTCCTGCGGCTGGCTTCGGCGCTCGGTTGGTTCTGGCATCTGCGATCCCATTATCGCGAGGGAAGGACCTGGCTGGAACAGGCGGTGCGACTAAATCCGGAGGAACATTCACCAGAAAAAGCACGCGCCTTGTGGGCTTTAAGCATGATCCTCAACTGGCAAGGCGAGGTCGCGGCGGCGGCGCCGATTGCGGAGCAAAGTTTGGAGTTATGGAGAGCTAACGAAGATCCATTGGAGCTCGCCCTCGCCTTGGAGAGCATCGGATGGTCTCACTTTGCTGCGAGCAATTATTCTGAGGCATTGCGCTCGATGGAAGATTGCCTCGAGTCTTACCGCAAACTTGGTTCCGCGAAGCTAATCACACGCGGTCGTATTGCGGTTGGCCAGATGCTGGCAGCTCTGGGAGATGTGGAACGAACTGAACCGCTCGCGCGCGAAACATTGGCGGAAGGTCGCGCACAAGGTGAGCCTAAGTTTATTCATTACTCGCTGCATTATCTTGGCGACTGCGCGTTGTGGCGCGGCGATGCAAAGAATGCCGTGCAACTTTATGGGGAGAGTTTACGGGCTGCGCTCGATTACGGAAATGAGATGGAAGCTGCAACCGAGATGCAAGGGATGGCGATGGGTTTGATGGGTTCGGGACGCGAGGAAGAAGGATTTAGTCTCTACGGCGCATCAAACGCGCGCTTCGCCGAATTGCAGACGACGATGGTCGATGAGGTCGCATTCTGGCTAGAATTTCGGCAACGATATCTGCCGCCCGCCCGAGAACGGATCGGTGGCGCGGGCGCTGACCAGGCCGAAGAGAGTGGATGCAAAATGGGTTGGAAACGCGCGCTTGCTTATGCATTCGATCTCACCGCGAACTAAGATCGTGTGTTGCTCACGCAATATCGGAGGAGTTGATCCGCCTACGCACGAGGCTACGGCGTGACAGGTGGTTGATAGTTGAGAGACTGAGCAGAAAACCTTCCAGCTGATCGCTGGTTATTCGCTATCAGTTATTCGTTAATCGTTATCGGAGACAGATTTTCAACCACCAATGCACACGATTAAACACGAATCTGTGCTCTCTTCCTTAGTGTCCATTGGTGTTTATTCGTGTTTAGGTGTTCGGTTGCGGCGGAGCAATTA
>QHZE01000311.1 GCA_003225335.1 Acidobacteriota bacterium | reverse complement strand
CTCCTTGGGAAAGGGGCTGTTCCACGTAGTGCTGACCTGCGTCTTGATTGCGGTCTCGGGAGCAGCGGCGGACCGAAGCCTGGAAAACGGCAGGCCTGTGATTCGCAATTTCCTCCCCAATGAGTATCAAGCCCATGACTCAAATATGGTCGCGGTCCAGGACTCGCGAGGCCTGGTCTACTTTGGGAACCGGGATCTGATCCTGGAATACGATGGAGAGACCTGGCGCAAGATTCCCGTCCCCAACGCAGTCTCGATTCATGGGATGGCGATCGACGAGAACGACCGGATATACGTCGGGGGTTTCAATGAGCTGGGGTACATCGAAAACAAGCCCCGAGCCGAAAAGACCTTTGTTTCACTGACCGGACGGTTGCCGGTCGAAGATCGAGATTTCATGGATGTCTGGGCCATCCATGTCACGCCGCAAGGAGTCTATTTCGCGACCAATCAGCGCCTGTTTCGGTGGTTCAACAACGAGTTCAAGGTCTGGCGGCTTCCTTCCTCGTCCCGGCTTTCCAGCCACTGGGCCGGCGATCATCTCTATGTAGCCCAGCCGGGCGTAGGGCTGATGCGGCTTGACGGGGACTCGCTGACGCTGATCTCGAACAATGCGATCTTCTTTGGGGAGAGGCAGGTTCCGATGATGGTGGCGCGCCCCGACGGATCGATTTTGGTTTGCACGTTCCACCACGGATTGTTTCTCCTGCGGGAGGGTCAGGTCATCCCCTTCCCTTCAGAGGCCAACGCCTTCCTCATGGCCAACCAACCTGTCACGGGTGTTCTGCTCAAGAACGGCTCCATTGCGATCGCCACGCTGTTGGGTGGCGTCCGAGTGCTGGGTTCCGACGGAAGTTTCCAGGCCCTGATTGACGAATCGGTGGGTCTGCAAACGAACCGTGTCCACGGCGTCCTGCAGGACCGCCTGGGTTGCCTGTGGTTGTCGATGAGCTATGGAGTCAGCCGGGTCGAGCTTTTCTCGCCGGTCAGCTTTTTTGGGTCTTATTTGGGCTTGAAACACAGTTTAGTTCACAGCGTTCTTCGCCATGACGGCGCGCTGTTTGCGGGCGCCGAGTCCGGTCTCTACCGGCTGGAACCTCTCCACGATTTCGGGTCTCCTCGCTTCACACTGGTGGATGGGCTGCGTGACAGTATCTGGAGGCTGGAAAACCATCCGAGCGGGCTACTCGCCGTTGGGAGCAACGGGCTGTACTGGGTCCGGCGCGGCAAGGCTGAACGCATCTATCCGCCCGCGGGCGCCCCCGATCTCGCGGCCATGGCGGTTGTCTTGCGGTCAAAGCTCCATCCGGAGCGGGTGTTCATTGGAGGTTTCAGCGGGCTGTTCTCTCTGCGATATGAAAACCAGCGATGGCACGATGAAGGAAAAGTCGAGGGCGTGGGCGAGGAAGTCCGTTCACTGGTGGAAACAGAGCGGGGAGATCTGTGGCTTGGCCTGGACTCCGGAGCGGCGCTTGTCTCTTTTACAGGCGGCACGGCGCTCCGGCGCGGCTCCGCTCAAACCCGGCGTTATGACGCTTCTGATGGCTTGCCTCCGAACCGCGGGTGGATACGGGTTTACCCGTTCAAAGGGCAGGAATTCTTTTTTGCCACCAGCCGTGGGATCTACCGCTTTGATCCCGTGATGCAGAAATTTCAGCCTGACTCGATTTTTGGCGAACGCTTTGCCGACGGCTCCACGGCAGTCAACGGTTTCGCTTGGGACGGGCAGGACCGGGTATATCTGCTGGTCTCGGAAAACAACTCGAATGGCAACTTCCTGGAGAGGCCGCAGGTCTTCTGCGGAATCAGGCAGAGAGACGGCGTTTACGCGTGGCGGAAGCTTCCATCCTGGATAAACAATGTCCTTGGATCGGTTGAGGAATTGTTCTGGGACACGGACGGCAGGGTTCTTTGGTGCGGCACCAGGGAAGGCCTTTTGCGGCTGGACGTGACTATGCTGCCGGCGCAGGAAGCGCGCTTTCTCACTTCGATCACCCGAGTCTCGACTCCAGGCGGCGCTGATCTTGATGAGGCAAATGCCCACTCGGGACCCCAGTCACCTGTGCTCGACCACAAGCATAATTCGATTCACTTCGATTACGCAGCGCCGCAGTTGTTCGTTGGAGACAAAAACGAGTACCAGACGTGGCTGGAAGGACTCGGGAATTCATGGTCCGGCTTCTCGAGTCAGACGGTGAGGAATTACACCAACTTGCGCGAGGGGCAATACGTCTTCAGAGTCCGGGCGCGGGACGGGGACGGGCGTCTCAGCGAGGCCGACACGTTTGGTTTCTCCGTGTTGCCTCCTTGGAATCGCACGGTTTGGGCCTATTCTTTCTATGTGCTGTGTTTTGGCGCGGTCGTTTTTGCCTCAGTCCAGCTTCGCTCGCGGGCTTTGCGGCGGCACAACCTGGAATTACAGTTCAAGGTCAATGTTCGAACAGCAGAGCTGGACCGCAAGAATGAGGAACTGGCGGCAAAGATCGATGCGCTGAGGCTCTCGGAACAACGGGCTCGGGAGCAGAAGGAGAAGGCTCTGCAGTCGGAGCAAAAAGCCGTTGAGGCCAGCCATGCCAAGAGCGTCTTTCTTGCGAATATGAGCCATGAACTGCGGACCCCACTCAATGCGATCCTGGGTTTTGCGCAACTGATGGGGGAGGAAAGGAACCGGAGTGGCAGCGACAAGGAGCACCTGGCCATCATCATGCGCAGCGGCGAACACTTGCTGGGTCTCATTAATGACGTCCTTTCGATTTCCAAAATCGAGGCCGGCAAGCAAACTCTGAATGAGCAGGTCTTCAATCTTCTCCGCCTGCTGAAGGGTTTGGAAGAAGTCTTTGCGCCTCGGACGCAGGCCAAGGGCCTGTATCTGGCCTTTGAGCTCGCACCGGAGCTGCCCCAATATGTGCTAGGAGACGAAGGCAAGCTGCGTCAGGTGTTGATCAACCTGTTGGGAAACGCGGTGAAATTCACGTCAACCGGCGGCATTTCTTTGCGGGCTTTGTGGCGGGATGGGGTGGCGGCCTTCGAGATTGAAGATACGGGGCCGGGCGTCAGCGAAGCGGAGCAGAAGGCTATCTTCGAGCCCTTTGCTCAAAGCCGGAGCGGCGTAGAGTCGAAACAGGGGACCGGTCTGGGATTGACGATCAGCCGTAATTTTGTGCGATTGATGGGCGGGGACATTCGTGTCAGGAGCGCCGAAGGTCAAGGATCGGCCTTCAGTTTCGAAGTCAGGCTGCCGGCGCGCGCCGAGATCGAGGAGCGGCAGGAAGAGCGCCGCGCCGTTCGCCTCGAACCGGGACAGCCGGTCTACCGCATTCTGGTCGCTGACGACCGCTGGGAGAATCGCGCCGTGCTGGCAAAGCTGATGGCCGCCGTGGGATTCCAGGTCCGCGAAGCCGCCGGCGGAAAGGAGGCGCTGGAGATTTGGCGAGCCTGGCGGCCCCACGTCATCTGGATGGATATACGCATGCCGGACATGGATGGCATCGAGGTCACGCGGATAATCCGCGCGGCCGAGAACGATCAATACCAGGGCCGGTTGGATGACGCCGAGCGCGAGAGCGGCGCAGGGCTGCCTGAGACCTTAAATTCCCGAGCCCGGTGTATCATCATTGCCCTGACGGCCAGCGCTTTTGAGCATGACGGCGTTGCGACCCTGGGCGCCGGATGCGACGATTTCGTGACGAAACCTTTCCGTACCGCGACCGTCTTCGAAAAGCTGGCCAGACACCTCGGCGCTCGCTTCGTTTACGAAGCTGCCTCTTCGCCAAGAGAGGCGGACGCTGGCACAGCGCTCGGCCGTCTTTCGTTGCTGCCCAGCCGGTGGATTGAGGAGCTGGGCCAGGCGGCAGCGATCGGGGATGACCAGGCCGCCCAGCGGATCGTGGATCAAATTGCGCAGGAGGACGAAGGTTTGGGGCAGGAGCTCCGAGTAATGGTGAAAAAGTTCGAGTTCGAACGGATCGCCCGATGCATCGAGGAAGCTCTCAAATGATCGCCGGCACGATTTTCGTCATTGACGACAATCCGGACAATCTCAGTCTCCTGGCAAGCATTCTCCGCGAGCGGGGGTACCAGATTCGCATGGCTACCACCGGACGCTGGGCGTTGGAGGCCATACGCAAGTCGCCTCCCGATCTCATCATGCTGGACATCAGCATGCCGGAGATGGACGGGTACGCGGTGTGCAGAGAGCTCAAGGCCGGCTCCGATACGCGCGACATTCCGGTCATCTTTATCAGCGCGCTTGATGACGTGCTCGACAAAGTCAAGGCGTTCCGGACGGGAGGCGTAGACTACGTGACCAAGCCGTTTCAGCCGGAGGAAGTCCTTGCCCGCATCGAGAACCAATTGAAGATCCGGTCGCTGCAACGCGATTTGGAGAGACAGAACGCCGAGCTCCAGAAGAGAAACGAAGAGCTGGTCGCCGCCTACCGGGCGATTACCGAGCACCAGCGGACTGAGCAGCGGCTGGAACTGGAGAATGTGGGTTTGAAGGAAGTGATCCAATCGGATTCCTCTGGCGACGAAATCGTCGCAGCCTCTCCCGCGATGAAGAAAGTGCTGCAGAATATCCAGCAGGTGGCGTCTACCGACTCGACTGTTCTGATCATCGGAGAAACCGGCACGGGCAAGGAAGTGATTGCCCGCGCCATTCACAGTCAAAGCAGCCGGAAGAACAAGGTGATGGTGAAGGTGAACTGCGCCGGACTGCCCGCCGGGCTGATTGAAAGCGAGCTCTTTGGCCACGAGAAGGGATCGTTTACAGGAGCCCTGGCGCGCAAGGTCGGCCGATTTGAGCTGGCCAATCGAGGGACCATCTTTCTGGACGAGATCGGCGACTTGCCGCTCGAGTTGCAGGCCAAGCTGCTGCGTGTTCTCCAGGAAGGAGAATTTGACCGCGTCGGCGGCACGCAGACCCTCAAGGCGGACGTTCGCGTCATCGCCGCCACCAATCGTGACCTGGAGAAGGCCATCAGGGAAGAGAAGTACCGGATGGATCTTTATTTCCGGTTGAACGTTTTCCCGCTGGAGTTGCCGCCGCTGCGGGAGCGCAGAGGCGATATCGAGTTGCTGGCCCGCCGGTTCACGTTGAAGTTTGCCCAGAAGCTGGGCAAGCGAATTGAAGAGATATCCCCGAAGGCGATGGAGGCCCTTCTGGCGTACCCCTGGCCCGGCAACGTCAGGGAGCTGGAGAACATTATCGAGCGCGGCGTCATCCTCTGCCAAGGGTCTCAACTGGAAGCCGGAGAGTGGCTGCCAAAACCACTTGCATTCAGCCTTCCAAGCTCCCGGATCACGACCTTGGAGGAGCGAGAACGGGAGCACATCCTGAAAGCCCTGGAGCATACCGGTTGGAAAGTCAGCGGGAATGGGGGCGCAGCCGTGCTTCTGGGTCTAAAGCCCACGACGCTCGAAGCACGGATGAAAAAGCTGGGAATCCGGAGACCAGCTCCCGATCGGTCTTCTGCCGGAGAGAGCGCTTCCTGAGCAGTCAATCCACGTCGATGAGCGGGTCCGCTGTACAGCTGAGGCACCACCTCTGTGCGTCCACGTCGATACTAGTAACGTGAAAATTCTTCGTGGCCTGGCAAGGGTTTTCCGTCAAATGACAAATGACAAATGACAAATGAACAATGACAAATGGAAGTCAGAAATCCGGACAACGAACTGCGATTTGTCATTTTTTCATTGGTCATTGGTCATTCTTTGCCAAATTCTCTCCGCGTACTTCCGCGTCTCTGCGGTGAGGCTTTCGCGGTTGCCGGTACCACTTATCATGCTCAAGGCTCCCGCTCCACTTGCACGGCCGAACCGTAGGCTAGCACTTCGGTCACGCCGTTCATGACCTCGTTGGCGTCGTAGCGCATGCCGACAACGGCGTTGGCCCCGCGTTCCGCGGCATGCTCAAGCATGAGGTCGTAGGCGTCCTGTCTCGTCTTCTCGCACAACTCCGTAAAGAGGCTGATGTTTCCTCCGACGAGCGTCTGTAGTGCGCCGCCCATGGTTCCAAAGAGGCTGCGCGACCGGACGACGACGCCCCGGACAACGCCCATGTTTCGGACGATGCGATAACCAGGTAGTTCAAAGGCTGTGGTGACCAGGTTCGGATCAAGACCGCGAGTCATTGTTTCCCCCCAGTGGCGCGTCTGGCCGCCCAGGCTCTTCCCAGCCTTTGGCGGATTTGCTGCGCGCTCTCCGGGATTGTACACGGGCGCGACCTTGTTTATTCGGGGTCTGCCGCCCAGCCGCAACCAAAGAACGAGAGTCACGAACTCCTTTGTGCCAAAGCTCGGAGTTCAACCTTCAGGCTGCACTGTGCAGGCTAAAGCCTGAACTCCGAACCTCACCGCAGAGACGCAGGTCATGAGAAAGAATCGTAGCGCCGGCGTCTCGCCGGCATGTGAGCCTGGATAACTCCTTTTGCGTCAACAGGACCGTTTGCCGGCTGGAAGCCGGCGCTACATTTTTTCTCACGACCGCAGAGAACGCGGAGGCTCCTGGGAGCGTCCCGCAGGGCGGGACCCAGGATGTCTAACATCCTGCACGCAGGATGCGTGCGCTCCCAGGAGCATGCAAATTTGACCGATTTGCGAACTTTGCGCCCACCAAGAAAAGCTAGAAGTTGAGCTTCAACGCGAACTGAATGATCCGCGGCCGGTTCACCGTGGCGAGGATCGACGAATCTCCGCTGGCCACATCCACGATCCCGTAATTCCCGTAGAACTGACCCTGTGCCTGCGGGCTCTGGAAGGCGGGATGGTTCCAGATGTTGAAAAACTCGGCGCGGAATTCGACAGAACTGCCTTCCGTAATCTTCGTGCTCTTGATGACAGACATGTCCCAGTTCTGCTGGAACGGACCGCGGAAGCGGTTGCGAGAAACGTTTCCC
This sequence comes from Acidobacteriota bacterium, assembly GCA_003225335.1. Lineage (GTDB taxonomy): Bacteria > Acidobacteriota > UBA6911 > UBA6911 > UBA6911 > Gp18-AA60. The sequence goes on along the minus strand of QHZE01000311.1, from coordinate 2,129 downwards.
ACGGACGCATATCCCGTGCAGGAGGCGTCGCCGGCAGACACGACCTCGTTCTGATCGTTGACGCAGTTTCCACCGGCGGCGAAGGCGCTCAGATCCACGAAGTTGTCGATGCGCGATTTCACGCTCCCCGTCGTCAATACGCTGCCAAGAGTCCTGCCCGGGGCAAGTGTGGCGAAGTTCGTGCCGTTCTGGCCCTCCGTGTCCTGGAGAAGCAAGGCGCTGGAGTCGATGATCAGGAACGGCGTCCCCGACTGGAATGTAGTCAAGCCCAGGATCGACCCGCCGTGCGCGAGCCTGCCAAAGCCCTGGTTGGCTACTCCCGCCCACCTGGCAAAAGGCAGCTCGTACTGATAACTGACCGACAGGCGGTGCGTGCGATCGAAGTCCGACAGCCCTCTGTTGCTCAGGTTGCTGAACAGGTCGCCGTATCTTGTATTTCCGTTCAGCTCGTCCTGGAACGAGGAACCCGACGAATTGTCGATCGACTTCGAGAATGTGTAGGCCCCCTGGAAGTAGAGGCCGCTCGAATACTGATGGCTGAAAGTCGCCTGGAGCGAATTGTAGATCGAGCTGCCGAACTGCGTCCCGAACACGCCGCGGCTGTTGGCCAGCCCGAGGTACTGAGCCGGCACGCGAGCGTCGATGTTCGCGGCAGTGTTATTCGAGATCGCGATGCTTCCGTCGGCATTCTGTGTGACACCCGGCGTGCCCGCCGGCACGTTGATACCGGAGGCGAGACTGCTCGGAATCGTACAAGGACTGGTGGTGGTGCAAATCTGCCCCGGGTTCAAGGGACCGCCGGGGCCAAGCAGGGAAACTCCGCGGGTTCCCACATATCCCAGCTCCAACACCCAGTTCCGGATGACTTTCTGTTGCAGCGTGAGATTCCACTGTTGAGCATACGGTGAGCGGAAGTCGCGGCTCGGGAAGAAGAAGAACCCGGACAGCGGCGAACCCCCATTGAAGATCGGAGCGCCGGTCGCGCCATCGAAACCAACCAGCTTGGGAACCACCTGGTCCATCGACAGCGGGAAATCCGACTGGGGCCGTATCGTCGGGAATGGGTTCTGCAGCGTTACCGAAAGCGCCGCGGCGCTAATCGCCTGGTTGAACGGCAGCCCTCCGGATGTCTGCAGCAACGACTGGTTCGATACGCGCTGGTAGTAGATGCCGTAACCGCCGCGCAGAGCCGTGTTGTGGTTTCCAAAGACATCCCAGGCGAAACCAAAACGCGGCGCGAAGTTGTTCTTGTCGAAGCAGTGAAGCAGAGTGCAATCGCTGACGCCGGGAGTCCCGACCTTCGGCGTATCCGCCGGGTGAATGATGCTGATCGGTCCCGGTTGGCCGTCACCCAGACCGCTGAAGTTCGACAGGTAGTTGTTGATCTCGTGGGCAGTGCTCAATCCTTCCCAGCGAACGCCCAGGTTTAGCGTCAGTCGAGGATAAAGCTTCCAGTCGTCCTGGAAATAGGACGCGGCATCCGTCGCCCGGAAGCCGAAATTGAAGAAGCCCGCTCCGGCCTGCGTGGTAGTGATACGGCCCAGCAGGAAGTTCTGGAAGCCGACCAGCGGGGGAATGCCCGGTCCGCCGAAGTTCGCCCCCGTATTGGCGAAGCTTACGTTCCCTCTCGATCCGAACTGGTTGAAGCGGTTGAGTTGATACCGATCGATCTCGCCTCCCATCCGCAGCAGGTGCTTTCCATGCGACCAGGAATAATCATCCGCCGCGACGAAAGTGTTGAAGGCCCCGCCGCGGACATCGTTTACGTTCGTGCCCATCGTGAAGGCGCCACTGACATTGATGCGGAACGCCGCCGGGAACTGATCCGAGTTTCCGCGCACCGCCCCGATGTCGGACAGGCTGATCGGCTCATCCGGCACCTGGCTGAACGTGAAGCGATTGAAACCGTACCGGAAGTCGTTGACCTTCGTCGCCGAAAGCGCCCGGGTCCAGCCGAGCTTCACGAAACGGTTTGTGTTGGGGAAAGTCCGCTGGAACGGCAGAGTCGAGCTTGTTCCAAAGGGCTGAATACTGTCGAAATCCGAGCTGAACCAGCGGCCGGTGACTTTGTCCTTCGCGGAGAGCTGCTTGTCGATGCTGATGGTGTACTGGTTGTCGTCGAAGGTCCC
>QHZE01000513.1 GCA_003225335.1 Acidobacteriota bacterium | reverse complement strand
GCGGGCAAGCTAGCCTTAGTTCGACGGCTTATCCGTGAGGGTTTAGTGGTAGCTTTCGCGACTTGACCGGCAAGTCGGGAAAATGTGAGCCAAGACGGTTTTTGGACCTGTAGTCTCCAGCCCCGTCAACCTAGTCGAGTGGTCCCGATGCGATTGGTAATCTGCACTACCCGTTCGAGATAGGAAGTCGCAGGCGGAACACGGAGCCTTGCCCCACAATGCTTTCGACTTCGATGGTCCCGCCATGGGCTTCGGCGATCCACCGTCCAATCGACAAGCCCAGACCCACTCCGCCCAGCTCACGCGAGCGCGCTTTGTCCGCCCGATAGAAGCGCTCAAAGATATGAGGCAGGTCTGTTTCACCGACGCCGATGCCAGTGTCTCTGATTTCAGCGACTGCAACGCCTCCGGTATCGGTAAGGGAAGCGGTAACGCGGCCCTCCTCCGGGGTGTACTTCACGGCGTTGTCGATGAGAATGAGGAAGAGACGTTGGAGGGAATGTGCGTCGCCTTCGACGGCAATCGGAACACTGGCGATCTGCTCTTGAAAACTGATTTGTTTGGCCTCGGCAAGAGTGCGGCCCTGCCGGCAAGCCTCTCGGAAGTTCTGGATCAGATCAATGGGGACGAACTGAAGGGCTTCCACACCGGAGTCGGAACGGGCCAGTAACATCAATTTCTCGATCAGGGCCGAGGTTGTTTCCAGTTCGTTGAGGATCTGGGTCAAGGCCTCGCGATATTCAGCTTCCGGTCGTGACTTTCGCAGCGAGAGTTCGGCAGTTGTTCGCATGAGGGCCACAGGGGTGCGCAGTTCATGCGAAGCATCGGCTGTGAATTGACTGATTCTCTTGAAAGCGGCCTCAAGGCGTTCCAGCATCCCGTTCAGCGTCTCCGAGAGGCGCTGGAGTTCATCGCCGCTCTGCGGCACGGCCAGGCGGCTGGACAGATTTTTTGAGCCGATTGTGCGGGCCGTGCGGGTGATCTCGTCCACCGGAGTCAAGGCGCGGCGGCTCATCCAGTAGCCGCCCGCTGAGGCAAGAAGCAGAAGCAAAGGACTGAGCAGGAGCAGTACCCACCGGTAACGATCAAGGGCGTCTTCGTAGTCGTCCATCGGCGCCGCAACTTGGATGTGGTAACTCCGTCCGCTCAGGTTCGCCTGTGTGGCCAGTATCCTCAGGGGTAGGCTCTGGGTTTGGAGATTGTAGATAACAGAGCGGGCCGCATCCTTTGCAGGCACGTCGTAGCGCCGCATCAGGCGCGACCGATAGATCCAGTCGTCTTCCGCGTCGCACACCTGGGAGAGACCCCCTTCCTCACTCAGCTCGGAGTGCTCCCGGAGCTCGTCCCCGAGTCTTTCGGGGCCTTCCGATAGGACCCGCTCCATCAACTCTTGAATGCCGGACGCCCGATCGCGCAGGCTCTCGTCTACCGTCGTCTCAATACTCTTCCGCATGCCGAAGAATGCCACCGCTCCGAAGAGGGAGAAGGTCACCCCCAGCACCGCGGAGTACCAAGCCGTCAGCTTCACCCGTATCGGCAATGGCTTCATGTCTTTGAGTTCCCGCGAACCGTATAGCCGACGCCTCGTACGGTGTGGATCAGTTTCTGTCTGAAGCCAAGATCGACCTTACTTCGCAGCAGTCTGACAAAGGCGTCCAGCGTATTTTCTTCGACTTCTTGATCGAACCCCCAAACAGCCTCGACGATGGCGCTCCTGGACACCACTCGGCCCGCACGCCGGATGAGGAAGTCGAGCAACCGGTATTCCGTTGGCGTAAGGTGTATCTCCTGATCGCCGCGACGCACCTGGCGGGCTGCTGGATCTAATGTCAGATCGGCCACCTGCAAGCGCGTGGGGCGCGGAACGGACCCACGCCGGGCGACCGACCGCAGTCGGGCTAAGAACTCGTCAAACGCGAAGGGTTTTGTCAGGTAGTCATCCGCGCCGACATCCAGCCCTTTCACGACATCCGGCACAGCGTCACGCGCGGTAAGGATCAAGATCGGCGTTTGGTTCCGATTTCGCCGCAGGCGGCGGGCAACTTCGAAGCCATCAATTCCCGGGAGCATGATGTCGAGCACAATAGCGTCAAACTCGTAGAGTTCCGCCATTTCCAACCCCGCGGGTCCGTCATGCGCTAGTGTCACGGAATGGTTCTCCTCCTCGAGTCCCTTTTTGAGGAGCCCGGCCATCCTCTTTTCATCTTCGACGGTCAAGACTCGCATATCAGATACAGCCACCCACTATTCGCCGCGGGTCGGCGAGGACGGCCCGCTTTAGCGTGGACACTAGCTCGGGCCGGAGAGTCTGGTCAAGAGTTCGGCCCCAGAACGTAAGGATCTGGGCTAGACA
>QHZE01000669.1 GCA_003225335.1 Acidobacteriota bacterium | reverse complement strand
TCCGTTTTTGCGAAGTGCTGGGCGGTTGGCGGCATTGCTTTGCGGATCACCGGACATACCGTCGGGCCAAAGACCATGCGCTGGCTCTGCTGGTCTGCCTCGGCCGTCGCACGATCAGCCGATCGATCTGCGTTCTGGGACGGCAGTTTCGCAGTTGGGCGTCGGAGTACCGCTTGTTCTCCAAGTGCCGCTGGAAAGCGCATTCCTTGTTCGACGCCATTATCGAACACTTGCCAGAACTCTTGAGCCCGCGTCAGCCGCTGGTTGCGGCGCTGGACGACACACCCCGCCACAAGACCGGAAAACGAATTCGGGCGGCGAAGATTCTGCGAGACCCGCTCTCGCCGCCCTTTCACACCAACCTGTACCACGCCCTGCGATTTCTCCAGGCGGTGCTTTTGATTTGGCCGCGGGAAACCACGGGGGCGGCGCGTGCCATCCCTGTTGCCTTCGACCTGGCTCCGCCGGTAGCTAAACCCAAAAGGCCACGCAAACCCCGGAAGGGCGCAACCAAGAAGGATTGGGCAGCATACGCCAGGGCCTGCCGCGCGCACCGCAAGGAGATGAAAGACTACCGGAAAAGGCAGCCGAAGGAGGGACTGAGTGCACAGGGTGCCAGACTGCTCAACGGCCTGCGCGAGCGGTGCAATGCCGTCGCCGCATGGAAAGATAGAATCCTCTGGGCCGTGGTCGATGCCAGCTTCTGCAACCGAACGGTCTTTGACCTTCTGGATCGCCGTATCGTGCTGATCGGAAGAATCCGCAAGGACATCCGCCTCTACGAACCGGCCAAGCCGGATGCCAACCCGAAACAAGTGGGAAAAGGTAGAAAAAAGTCCTACGGGCGCTTGCTTCCAACCCCCGAGGAACTGCGAAAGGATAAAGCCACCCCCTGGGACCAATGCCCCATCTTTGCGGCTGGCAAGCGGCACGAGCTGAACTATAAGACGATTGCTCCAGTTCTGTGGCGTAGTGCGGCAGGGACGCGCTCCATGCGACTGATCGTCATCCGCCCGTTGCGCTATCACGCTCACGGACACACGCTCTATCGTCTGCCTGCCTATCTGCTCGTCAGTGACCCGTCGGTGCCTGTTCCTGAAGCCCTGCAGGCTTATTTCTATCGCTGGGAGATCGAGGCCGATCAGAAGGAGGAGAAAGACCTGTTGGGAGTCGGGCAGGCACAGGTATGGTCGGATATCTCCGTTGAGCGCCAGCCCGCTTTCCACGTCGCTACCTACGCTGCCCTGTTGGTGGCGGCTGTGAAGGCTTACGGCTTGAACAACCCATCGGCCGCGGGCCGCCTGCCCCTTTGGCGGGAGCACAAGCCACCTTTGCGTCTGAGCGCCGCCCATTTGATTGCAAACCTCCGCAAAGGAATCGAGGAGTACGAAACGATCCAAGCTCGCACTGGACGGAAGAAAAAAGGGGACCAATTTCTTGCCGATGCCATGCGCGGGCACTTCGGCAAGAAATTCCCAATCACTGCAAAAGCGATCATGGAAAATGCCTGGACCTAACGAAAACTTCAGCATTTAACAATCTCTCCCGCGATGGCGCCCTCATACTTTGCAACGTAAAAGAGATAAACTTGAGGCATGGCCGTCCCGGCCATGTGAAACTTGACCGATCTGTGAACCTCGTGTCCACCAAGAGGACCTAGGGCCTGTTCTCTGTGTCTCGGTGCCTCTGTGGCAAAGAGGCGTTATTGGCCACAGAGACACAGAGCCACGGAGAAAAGCTGGCCGCGAATTCCACGAATTAACA
>QHZE01000310.1 GCA_003225335.1 Acidobacteriota bacterium | reverse complement strand
GGGACGGCGGGATCAGTTGGGCGACTTTGCTGCCGACCACGCCCAACGACGGTGACCAAACCTGGAAGGTCACGGGCCCGGCCACGAGACAGGGCCGTATCCGTGTGTGCGACCTGGGCGGCGCAGTCCGCGACACGAACGACGGGAACTTCACGATTCTGCGGGACGTTCTAACCAACTGAACCAAGGGCTCGCGCAGAAATAAATTCACATTTTGGCGCGAGCACCGGGCGGGCAGATGCGAGGCGCCGCGGCGCAGCGGCCGCGAGGCGACGCCAATGAGCGAGAAGGAAGGCGATGTGGGAACATCGTCGACCATCCACGCACAGAAATCTCCCGTCTCCGGGTGGCGGGGGTCTCGCCCCGTCTGCTTTGTCGCTCCTCCTCGACGATGCGCCCCGACATCGCGTCACCAGCGGGGGCACTCATGAGCGTGGATGAACAAAACGCAATTCGGGATGGGATTGACGAAAATCTCGGATACGAGCCAACGGTAGAAACTCATAACCGCAAAAAACTTCGCCCGAATGAAACCGCCGAATGGGAGTTAAAAATCGGCAAATTCCGAGTCTTTTACGACGTAGATGAAGCGGTACGCCTTGTCGTCATTGATGCCATCGCCGAGAAAAGACGCGATCTCCTATTCTTTCAAGGCGAGGAAGGAGAAATATGAAAACGGTGAGAGTTCCCATACGCTCTAAAATTTTGAATGATCTCCTCAAAAAGGCGTGATCGTCTCAGGCACATCTTACGGTAGCGACCGACACTTCACCGACGCGTTGCCATCAACTGGCCTCGACTTTGTTATTCAACTGCGACCCGGTGCTATCGTTTCGCCGCAATCACGCTCCGCGGAGTCTCATCTCAGACCACGTTACCTCGCACCACGCAAATTACGTGATCGACCGCTATCGCCAGATTCCACCAAGGGAGAACTGGCGAAGCATCACAGAAATGATGACTAATTACGCTGGCTTAGAGAGGACGCACAGCAACATATACCGTAGGCTAAAATGGGAGGAAGCATCCATAACCATCGGCAACTACCGGAAGAGTATGATCATCCACCCCTTTGGCTGACAGCGGATCGGTCACCGGGCTTCTTCAATCGTGACGTAACGGTTGACGGCCAGATCTTTCATCCGTTGAACGTTGCCGTTCGGCCAAAAGATCGTTGCCGCGTCTACCCGATCGCAATTCCCCAGCCCGAAGTGAATGCGCGGGTCGTTGCGGGAAAGATAACTGCCGCCGTTGCGGACCGTCTCGAACTGCTTCTTCCCGCACGAGTGGATTTCCACTCGCGCTCCCAATGCGTCCCGGTTGCTCTGCCTTCCGCGCAGACGAAAGCCGATCCACCGATGGCGGGTCTGGCTGCGGTTTTCCAGCAGCACCGGTTTTCCATCGACGGGCAACACAACAATATCGATCCTGCCGTCATCGTTGAAGTCTCCCAGGCAACCGCCCCGGTAGGACTGTGTCGCAGCAGGAGCGGCAGGCGATGGGACCGGCCAGAACCGGGCGTTGCGATTCTCAAACACAGCGACGGGTTGGAAGTAACTGGTCGTGGCGAGAGCCCCGGCGTTGGGGTACACATGGCCATTTGCCGTCCAGAGGTCCTTGTCCCCGTCGTTGTCGAAATCGGCAAATCCGCAGGCCCAGCCCAAGAGCGAGACCGTGCTCGTCCCCAGCCCGGCACGAAAGGCCGCGTCTTCGTACAGGCCGGGCTTCTGCTGCTCGTAGAGCGGGAAATAGTCTTCCGAAAACGTAGTCGTCAGGAGGTCCAGGTCGCCATCGTTGTCATAGTCACCGGCGGCCACGCCCATGTTGGCCTGGGTGCGGCCCTCTCCGTTCAAGGCCACGCCGCTCGCGAGGCCCGCCTCTTTGAAAGTTCCGTTTCCCAGGTTCAGGTAGAGGTAGTTCGGGCACGAATCGTTGGCTACAAAGAGATCGGCTCTGCCGTCCCCATTCAGGTCTTCAAATAGAGCCGCGAATCCGTAGTACCGGCCTGTGTCGGAAAGGCCGGCCGTCTGGGTGGCTTCGGAAAACGTGCCGTTGCCGTTGTTCCGGTAAAACAGATCGGTCTCTCCCCGGAGATCGCGCGGGCCGCAAAAGACGTCGATGCCTTTGTACTGGCAGACAGGCGCGGCGCCGCTCCACGAGAGCGACTGCAGATCCACATAACCGGCCACGTAGAAGTCCAGGTCGCCGTCGTTGTCCGGGTCGCCAAAGGCGCTGCCGGTGTGCCAGGCCACCTTCTGACTCAAACCTGCCGCCTTGCCGACCTCTGAAAACGTGCCGTCTCCGTTGTTCCTGAAGAGCAGATCGATGCCAATGTTTGTGATCAGGATATCGGTAAACCCGTCGTTGTCGTAGTCCACCGCGTTGGCGCCGGCGCCCCAATAGGCATTGGTCAGCCTCGCGTCCACAGTGACGTCCTGGAAGCGGCCGTTTCCCAGGTTGCGGTAGAGAAAGACACCATCCTTCCGCGGAGGAAGCGCCTCTCCGGAAACAATGTGCCGCAGCCGCTCCATGGTCGAGCCATTGACAATCAGCAAGTCCAGGCGCCCGTCATTGTCATAATCCAGCCACGCCGCTCCGGTCCCGTTTGCTTCGGGAATCCATTTCTTCTCCGGTCCGCCGCAACGGATCTCGGGCTGAATGCCGGCTTCGGCGGCGACATTGGCAAACCGGATTTCTGTTGTGTCATCGGCGTAAAAACAAACCAGGAAAGGTACTGGCAGGAACAGCCAGCCTGGCAAGAGGACAATCCGCAAGCCGACACCCCTCAATCGGTGCAATTTAGAAGTGGGAGTCAATTCAGGCTGTCGTGAACTCCTCAGGACTGTGGAGACTTACTTTAATTCGTGTTAATTCGTGGAATTCGTGGCTAATAAAACCGACCACGAATTCGACGAATTTCACGAAAACGATCACTGCCGTCAAGATGTCATTTGGCTTGAAATACAATTTTTCACAGTCTCTCCGGCCGCGCTGCTTGACTCCACTTTTAATTGCACCCCAGAGGTCAGGCCTCACGGCCGGGGCTACGTACTGCCGGCCTACGGTCTGACTCGGAGATCGGCTTCATGGTTTCTGCTGTTTTTCGAAGAGCAGGAGCTGACGCTCGGCCTCGTCCTGTTTTCCCATTTGGGTGAGGAGACGGGCGTACTGGTAGCGGGCCTCGGCGTTGCGTGCGTCCAGCCTGACCGCTTCCTCAAATAATGAAAGCGCCTCTGGTTGCCTCCCCAGAGAGACCAGCGCCATAGCCAGCTTCGCCTTTCCCTCCGACCACGCGGGATGGCGTGACAGCGCCTGCTGCAAGTAATCAACCGCCTCAGCTGCCCGGCCTTCCTTGAGACACAGCGCACCCAGGTTGAAGTAAGGCCATTCGGATTTTTCCGCCTGTTGTTTTTCAAGTTCAATCGCCCTGAGGTAGGCCGCACGCGCCGCCGGATACTGGACGAGAGCTTCGTAGGTCTGGCCGAGATGGTTGAAGGTTTTCACGCTGGAGGCGTCCAGCTCTGCGGCCCTCTGAAAGGCCGCCACGGCCGATGGCACGTTGTTCCGTGAGAAATAGATCCTGCCCAGATAGTAGTGCGCGTCGGCGTCTTCCGGAGCAAGCACGGTGGCGCGCTTCAACTCCGCCTCGGCCAATTCCATTCTTTCGAGCATGAACTGGTCCAACCCGATCACCTTGTGCGACGCGGCATGCTCCGGATTGCGCGCCACCAGGGGTTCCATGACCTTCAACGATTCCTCGTATCGCCCGGTGCTGAAGAGCAGGTAACCCTCCAGATAAACGCCTGAGACATTTTCGGGCGACGAGCGGCGAAAGGCTTGAAGCGTCTTCTCAGCCTTCTTCCATTCTCTCTGCTTCAAGTAGCAAAGTGTGAGCTGGTAGTAAGTCTCCGGCAGCGCGTGCTCGCCGGCTGAGGCCAACAGGGCCTCCAGAATCTCCCGCGCCTCTCCAAACTTCTGTTCCGAAATTAGCCGGGCCGCCTCCTGGAGGCGATCTTGCCCAGCGCCTGCCGCGGAAGCAAGGGCCGCGGCTGGCAGAGAGCTCAGGAGCGCAATGGCTAATGCGATACGGCCAAGGATCTTCGTCTGCATAAATTGCACAAAAATGAAACCACAGATGAACACGGATCCGTGTTCATCTGTAATACTAGGCCGAAAATCCTTTGCTGGCAGAAAGGATTTTTCTTGGCGAAATCTTCGCGCTCTTGGCGGCTTCGCGGTGAATCCCGGGCCGGACTTTCACCGCGAAGCCACGAAGCACGCGAAGAAGACGCCAAGGACTTTAGTTTGGTTGCGGCTATGCCGCGCTGTGTTCATCTGTGGTTTCGTTCCTGGGAGCGCGCGCTTCCAGCGTGCCCTGGTCTAACACCCCGCACGCAGGATGCGTGCGCTCCCAGGTCACGTCCCGGCTATCGACACGCGTCTGAGGGGCGCCTGAGAATTTGAACTGAAAACAAAATCTTGACATTGCCTGCGGTATGTCAGTAAAGTTTACAAACTAACATTCGAGACGTGAGCGTGTCAAGCAGGTCCTCTTGCTTGATTAGGAACACCATGAGTTCTATGTCCCGTCGAACTTTTCTGAGAACAAGCAGTGCCGGGGCGGCGGCATTGTTGCCCTTGCAGCAGTCGAAGCCGCAGGACTCCCGGAAGAAGGGCGCTCCGAAGACCTCTGTCACAGGTCCCGTCCGCTACGCGACGCAGCGTTGCGCCATCGAGTGGGGATACTCCTCAGGGAAGAGCTACAGAGACCCGTTCCATGAGATCGAGTTGGATGTCATCTTTACAGATCCCGATAACAAGGAACAGCGCGTGCCCGCCTTCTGGGCCGGTGGGCAGGAGTGGCGAGTCCGTTATGCGGCGGGCGTGCCGGGCCGGTATGCGTATCGTACCTTGGCCAGCGATCCAACGAATTCTGAGCTGCATGATCAGCGCGGCGTCTTGGAGGTCGCTCCTTACGCAGGCAACAACCCGCTGTTGCAGCACGGTTCGATCCGTGTGGCCCAGAACAGGAGACATCTGGAACACGAGGATGGGACTCCCTTTTTCTGGCTGGGAGATACCTGGTGGATGGGACTGTGCCAGCGTCTGCGGTGGCCGGAGGACTTCCAGCTCATGGTGGCCGATCGAACGAACAAGGGCTTCTCGGTCATTCAGATCATCGCGGGCCTCTATCCGGACATGCCGCCGTTTGACCCTCGCGGGGCCAATGAAGCCGGCTTTCCTTGGGAACCGGAGTTCAAGCGGGTGAATCCCGCCTACTTTGATATGGCAGACCTGCGCATCCAGCATCTGGTGGCGCAAGGCCTGGTTCCCTGTGTTGTGGGATGCTGGGGTTACTTCTTGCCATTGATGGGCGCAGACCGGATGAGGAAGCACTGGAGGTATCTGATCGCTCGCTGGGGAGCCTATCCGGTGGTTTGGTGCCTGGCGGGCGAAGGCAGCATGCCCTACTACCTGTCTCAGCAGAAAGAAGAAGACGCGCGCCTCCAGAGGCAGGGCTGGACGGAAGTGGGACGGTACGTTCATCAGACTGATCCTTACGCTCATCTGGTAACCATTCATCCTTCTCGAAGCGCGCGAGACACGGTGAACGATCCGTCGGTCCTGGACTTCGACATGCTACAGACTGGCCATTCGGACCGCGCTTCCATTCCGAATACGATCAATGCCGTGACGGGTTCGTTGCAGCAGCAGCCGAGGATGCCGGTGATTAACGGCGAGGTCTGTTATGAAGGAATCATGGAAGCCAGCCGGCAGGAGATCCAGAGGTTCATGTTCTGGACCTGCGTGCTGAGTGGCGCGGCCGGGCATACCTACGGCGCCAATGGCATCTGGCAGGTGAACACGACGGAGAAGCCGTTCGGGCCTTCGCCCCACGGTCGTTCCTGGGGCGACGTCCCCTGGCAGGAGGCTTATCGGCTGCCGGGCTCGCGGCAGTTGGGACTCGGCAAAGCCCTATTGATGCGCTATCCGTGGTGGATGTTGGAACCACATCCGGAGTGGATTGATCCGCATTGGACGAAAGAGAACTTCGTTCAACCGTATGCTGCCGGGATCGCCGGAAAGCTGAGGATTGCCTTCCTGCCGCCGATGTGGAATCCGCCCATGGTGAAAGAACTGGAAGCGGGAGTCACTTACCGGGCATTCTTCTTCAACCCGGTCAACGGCAAAGAGCAGGCGATCGGGTCAATCTCCGGCAATGCCGCGGGAGAATGGCAGGTCCCGATTCCGCCTGTATTTCAAGATTGGGTCTTGGTGATGGAGAACAACGTGCGGTGAAATCCGTTTTGGTTGCGGCTGGGCTGCTCCGTGTTCATCTGTACTACTAACGTGCAAATCCTTGTCCGGCGGTCAAGGATATTTTCACCGCGGTGGATTTTTTGGGTTGCGGCTGGGCTGCTCTGTGTGATTCGTGGCCTCGCTTTTTGGGGTTAGGGTTTGGCGCAGTAACGGGAGATCTCATCCAAGTAGCGCTTGCGCTCTTCGCCGCTTAGAAAGCTGCCTTCGAAAGAGTTGCGGGCCAATGTGGCGATTTGATCCCGGCTTAAATCCAAAGCCTTTTGCGCGGCCAAAAAATTATCGGCCACATAGCCCCCGAAATAGGCAGGGTCATCCGAGTTTACCGTTGCCGTCAATTCCGCCTCCAAAAGCATTTTGAGATTGTGATGTTCCATCTTTTCAAACACTCGAAGCTTTATGTTGGAGAGAGGGCAAACCGTCAGCGGGATTTTTTCTCTGGCCAGGCGTTGAACCAAACGGGAATCTTCCAGGCAACGCACTCCATGATCCACCCGTTTGACCTTTAAGATATCCAGCGCTTCCCAGATGTAATCCGGCGGGCCCTCTTCCCCGGCGTGCGCCACGGCAAGAAGGCCTTCTTGCCGCGCGCTCTCAAAAACCCTGGCGAATTTGGAAGGGGGATGCCCCACTTCGGAGGAATCTAAACCCACGGCCGTAATCCACTTCTTGAATGGCAGGGCCTCTTCCAGCGTTCTGACCGCGGATTCCGCGCTCAGATGGCGCAAGAAGCAAAGAATCAGCTTGGAAGAAACATTCAGCTTGGAAGCAGCGTCCTCCATGGCGCGCTGGAGGCCTGCAATCACGGTTTCAAAGGCGATGCCGCGCTCTGTGTGCGTTTGGGGATCAAAGAAAATCTCGGCATGGCGTACGTTCTGCTTATAGGCCCGCTCAAAGTAAGCCCAGGCGAGATCGTAAAAGTCTTGTTCCTGAATGAGCACTGCGGCCCCTTCGTAGTAAATGTCCAGGAAGGATTGGAGATTGTGAAACTGATAGGCGCGCCGCACCTCCTCCACGCTCTTGAGTCTCAAGGGAATACGATTGCGTTGGGCCAGGGCAAACATAAGCTCTGGCTCCAGCGTGCCTTCAATGTGCAAATGCAATTCCGCCTTGGGAATGCCTGCGATGAACGTTTCCAGGCTGTTCATGTGTGCTCCAGAATTAAAGGGCCGGCGGAAATGGCCGCCAGGCCGTAACGCATGGCTGGAATTTCCCGCCGCCGTCCTGTCAAAATGTAAGGCGCCGTCAGAGCGCTTCTTCTCATATCGGCATGTCCACGTGATACAAAAAGGCCCGGTCGCACGCGCGCGACGCCCGGGCTTTCCGACGACCTGGACCGCCGGTTCACCGTTAAAGGAGCTTGCGTGTGCCGCTCGTGTTCTTGCAGACGAACTTGGTCTATGGTTTCATAAAGGTCTCATAAATACGCTGACGTATTCATAAGCGAGCAACAAACTCTTCAAATGGGGCGGTATTAGGAACTGCGAGCAGCTCGATCTGGCGCCGCGAGTCTGACGGCCGCTGGAAGATCGTGTTCGACACGGGCTGCCCTGCGTCCGATTGTGGGCCCGCGGGTCGACCTTGAGCGGTTGTGCCTGCGTCCAGAGCCCGTTCGGATCAAAAGGGAGTGGCACCCATGGAAAGGAAGAAGGTCGGCATCCTGGTCTTTCCGGACGTGGAAGTCCTCGACTTCGCGGGACCGTTCGAGGTGTTTTCCGCCACCCGGTTGAACGAAGAGAGTCGCTATTCCGAGTCGTCGCCCTTTGAAGTCTTTCTGATCGCGGAGCGAGTCGAGCCGATCCTTGCTGCGGGCGGCCTGCGCCTGCTGCCCGATCGCAGCATTGCCGACTGCCCGCACCTGGACATACTGGTTGTCCCCGGCGGCTGGGGAACCCGGACGCAGGTGAACAATCCTGGACTTATCGACTGGATTCGTGATCAGGGAACGCGCGTCGGCACGTTGGCCTCTGTCTGCACGGGCTCGTTCCTGCTGGGGAAGGCCGGCTTACTCGACCGGCGTCGCGCCACCACGCACTGGCGTTCGCTCGACCGCCTGGCCGAATCCTTTCCGTCCATCACCGTGGTGCGTGATCTGCACGTGGTGGAGGAGGAGAACGTCTTGACTTCGGCCGGCATCTCGGCGGGCATCGACATGGCTTTGCGCGTCGTCGCCCGGCACTGCGGCGAGAGCGTCGCTCGGGCCACGGCGCGCCACATGGAATATGTTTACCCGGAAACCAACGCGCGCCGGATTTGACGGGGGGAGATATGCAACATGAAGGGAGCGAAGAATGAAGACCGCACTGGGAAACCCGCTCGTAGAGTATCTGGCAGGGTCTGCGCTACGGCGCGCGCCTGTTGCGCTTGAGCCCGGCACCGTCCTATGCTGAAACCTCTGCGACGAGGCCGGCAGTGCACAGGCCCGGCCGTGAAGCCGTGACAGGAGCATGACCAGAAAAGAGAGCGCTGCGCTTTTGTCGCACACCAGCGCCCTCGGCTATTGCCGGATTCCGATGCCGCTCAACTCAATTCAACTCTGCCCTTTGGTGTCTTGAGCCCTGCTGTGAGGGTGACCTTTGCTGAGCGCTTCACTGTCGCCTGGATGCCAAGCCCTTGTAGCGTGGCAGTGACGTTTGCAGGCTCCGGGTGTCCAATTTCAAAGGATTGAAGCTCACACCCCTTGGGCGAATCTTCGGAGGGATGGAGCGAATCGGAAGCCCATTGGATGAAGAAGGGGATCGGCTCAACGCCATCGAAACCGAATTGGTTCACCACTCCGAGAGTCTTCCAGTGGAGCACTCTCCCATCGGGTCTTGCGCGAGAACCGTCGCGAGGTCCGAAGATCTGATGACCCGCTTCGCGAGCCTTCTGCGCGATCGCGTCTATGTTGGTTGTTGCCGCCGCCCAGGTAATCAATCGAGGCTCGCTGAGCTTTCGGACATCAATCTGAAAGCTGAACGTCGTCTGCCTCGGATCGGGCGCGATGATCTCAAGGTACTGTCTGCGCCCGAGCGAGATCAGGGCGTTTCGCGTGCCGACTCCCGGATGGCTTCCGCCGGCTTCGGCTTTGACTCCGGCCTTGCGCTCAAACCAGACCATTGCGCTCTCGAGATCGGCCGCGCCGAGCAATAAATGATCTACCGCGCGCTCAGCGGGTATCAGGCTTTCGCCCGAGCTCATGACGCTTCCGATCAACATTGAGGCTCCCGTGGTTCCGCACAAGGATAGCAGCTCGCGGCGAGAGAGAACCGATCCAGCCATTGTGAACCCTCCTTTGCAAATTTCTTGCATTCAAACTCTGCTTGCCGCCAAGAATTTGGGGACAGTGCCCAGAATCTGAAATCAACCACGGCCGATAAGGGGCATCTTGGTCGCCATGATCGTCATGAACTGGATGTTGGCCTCCAGCGGAAGGTTTGCCATGTAAAGCACGGCGCCAGCGACATGGCGCGGGTCCATCCGCGGCTCGGGTTTCACGGAGCCGTCCGCCTGCTCGACGCCCCTTGCCATCCTCGCCGTCATCTCCGTTGCGGCGTTGCCGATGTCGATCTGGCCGCAGGCGATGTCGTACTTCCGCCCGTCCAGGGAGGTTGACTTGGTGAGCCCCGTGATCGCGTGCTTCGTGGCCGTGTAGGGGGCCGAGTTCGGTCGCGGCGCCTGGGCCGAAATGGAGCCGTTG
>QHZE01000309.1 GCA_003225335.1 Acidobacteriota bacterium | reverse complement strand
CCGGACGCCACCTTGCGAGCCATCGATGAACACTCGGTCGCCATCAAGGGCCCCCTGACCACACCGGTGGGAGGGGGAATACGAAGCCTGAACGTCACGTTGCGCCAGGTGCTGGACTTGTACGCATGCGTGCGCCCTATTCGTTATTTCAAAGGCGTCCCGTCCCCCGTGAAAAACCCTGAAAGATTGGATGTGGTGATTTTTCGGGAAAACACGGAAGACGTGTATGCAGGTATTGAATGGGCCCAGGGTACGCCCGAGGCGGCGAAGGTCATCGAGTTCCTGACCCGGTCCATGGGAAAGAGGGTGGCGCCGGATTCGAGCATCGGTATCAAACCCATTTCCGTGACGGGGACAAAGCGTCTGGTCCGCAAGGCCATCATTTATGCACTGGAAAACGGCAACAAGCTCGTCACCCTCGTCCACAAGGGAAACATCATGAAATTCACCGAAGGGGGATTCCGGGACTGGGGATACCAGCTGGCCAAGGAAGAGTTCGGCGACCGGACTGTCACTGAAGAGGAGGTAACAAAGAACCACGGCGGCAAGGTTCCCGAGGGGAAACTTCTCATCAACGACCGCATTGCGGACGCCATGTTTCAGCAGGTCCTGTTGCGTCCCGGCGAGTATGAAGTCATTGCGACCCCCAACTTGAACGGCGACTACCTGTCGGACGCTTGCGCCGCGCAAGTGGGAGGTCTCGGAATCGCTCCCGGAGCCAACATCGGCGACCGGGTTGGCCTGTTCGAAGCTACCCATGGCACCGCGCCGAAGTACGCGGGGCTCGATGTAGTGAACCCCGGCTCTCTGATACTCTCCGGGGTTATGATGCTGGATTACATCGGGTGGAAAGAAGCGGGCAAGCTGATCGTCGAAGCGTTTAAAAAAACCATTGCCCAAAAGCGCGTCACCTACGACTTCGAGCGCCAGATGCAGGGCGCCACGAAACTGAAGACCTCGGAGTTTGCTTCGGCAATCATCGAAAACATGCAGGCATAGGGAGATTGCGGATTTCGGATTGCGGTTTGCGGATTGAAGTAATTGACACGAGAGGATAGGGCGATGCGAAAGAAGGTGACCGTCGTAGGATCCGGAAACGTGGGAGCGACCCTGGCTCAGCGGCTGGTAGATCGCGAGCTGGCGGACGTGGTAATGATCGACATCCTCGAGGGTATCCCTCAGGGAAAGGCGCTGGACATGCTCGAGGCGGGTCCCGTCGAAGGCTATGACTGCAACGTTATCGGGACCAACGACTATAAGGACACGGCCGGCTCGGATATCGTCGTCATTACCGCGGGCATTGCGCGGAAACCCGGGATGAGCCGGGATGATCTTCTGGCTACGAATTCCAAGATCGTGGGGGACGTTACCAGAAGCGCCGTAGCGTACTCGCCGAACTGCATCATTATCGCTGTCAGCAACCCTCTGGACGCCATGTGCCATGTTGCCTTCCATGCCAGCGGGTTTCCCCGGCACCGCGTGGTCGGAATGGCAGGGGTGCTTGACTCGGCGCGCTTCAGGACCTTTATCGCGATGGAGCTCAACGTCTCAGTGGAAAACGTGACTGCCTTCGTCCTGGGAGGGCATGGTGACACGATGGTCCCCCTGCCGCGCTACTCCACCGTCGCGGGCATCCCGATCACGGAACTCTTGAGCAAGGAGCAGGTCGACCGGCTGGTTCAGAGGACGCGCGACGGCGGAGCCGAAATCGTGAAGCTGCTGAAAACCGGCAGCGCCTATTACGCGCCTTCGGCCGCTACAGCCGAGATGGTCGAAGCCATTCTGAAGGACAAGAAGAAGATCCTCCCCTGCGCCGCGTACCTGGAAGGCGAATACGGGATTCGCGGCCTCTACGTCGGAGTGCCCGTCAAGCTTGGTGCGAAAGGTCTCGAGCAGATCATCGAAATAAACCTGACCCTCGAAGAGAAGGCCGCCCTCAACAGATCCGCGGAGTCAGTCCGGGAGCTCGTGAACGTCCTGAAGCTGTGATACTGATTGACGAGGGTGCAATTAAAAGTGCGAGTCATGATCCGACAATAGGAATCGCGAGGCCGGGCAAGAAACACTTGAGGGACCCTGCAAGGGTCCAGCAGGACAGCCCAGGGCGTCAGCCCTGGGAGGACCGGCGTGGCCTGGATCGAGCCCTGAAGGGGCGGAGCAGACTGCGTCGCCCTTTCAGGGCTGAATCCAGCTCCCGATGCCTGATCCCAGGGCTCACGCCCTGGGCTGTTCTATTTCGCCCTTTCAGGGCTGGGATGGGAATTTAGTCCCACTTCCAATTGCACCCGATTGACGATTGACGAATGAACCTGTCGGAGTTTTTTCATTCGTCATTCGTCAATCGTCATTCGTCAATCAATGGAATGGATAAGCCGGCCAGTCTCTATCAGTCCTCGGTGGGGCAAAAGGTGCTTGTCGCGCTCACGGGGCTCTTCCTCTGCACTTTCCTCGTGGTGCACCTGTCCGGGAATCTCCTTCTATTCAAACAGGACGGCGGGCGGGCCTTCGATGGATACTCCGAGTTCATGTCCACCAATCTGGGAATCCGGTTTATGGAGTTTGTTCTGGCTGCCGGATTTCTGGGGCACATCCTTCTTGGAATCCGCGTATGGATGTACAACCGGCGCTGCCGCCCCGAATCCTACGTGATGAGCCGTCCCTCTCAAAACAGCTCTCTGGCCGCGCGCGTAATGTTTGTCACGGGGAGCGTTGTCTTTGTCTTCCTGGTGGTTCATCTCAAGACTTTCTTTGTGCCTTCGAGGTTTGCCGGCAACATCAAGCCCTCCATGTACAGGCTCGTAAGCACGGCGTTTGCGGACCCGGTCTATGCAGGTTTCTATCTCGTTTCGCTTGCACTGATGGGTTATCATTTGCGGCATGGTTTTCAATCGGCCTTTCAGACCCTTGGGCTGCGTCCCCACCGGCGAACCCTCATCGATTATGTGGCGATGATCTTCTGGCTTTTCATTCCCGCCGGCTTTGCGGCCATGCCGGTTTATTTTCTTTGGGCTGCTCACTGGGCAAGAGCGCGGTAGTCATGGTCCTGGATGCAAAAATTCCGGATGGCGCCCTCGAAAAAAAGTGGGACAACCACAGGTTCCATCTGAACCTTGTTAATCCGGCGAACAAGCGCAAGTGCCATGTCATTGTTGTGGGCACGGGGCTGGCGGGCGCATCCGCCGCGGCATCTCTGGCCGAACTGGGATACCAGATCACCTCTCTCTGTTATCACGAGTCTCCGCGCCGCGCTCACAGCATTGCGGCTCAAGGGGGGATCAACGCTCCGAAAAACTACGCGAACGACGGGGACAGTATCTACCGGCTCTTCTACGACACGATAAAAGGGGGCGACTACCGGGCACGCGAAGCGAACGTCTACCGGCTGGCCCAGGTCAGCGGCTGCATCATCGATCAATGCGTCGCCCAGGGTGTTCCCTTTGCCCGCGAGTACGGCGGTCTCCTGAACACGCGTTCCTTCGGAGGCGCGCAGGTTTCACGCACCTTCTACGCGCGCGGCCAGACCGGACAGCAGCTTCTCCTGGGGGCGTACCAGGCGCTCTGCCGCCAGATCGGCGCCGGTAAGGTCCGGTTCCACGACCGCAGGGAGATGCTGGACGTGGTCGTGATCGACGGGCGCGCTCGCGGAATCGTGGCGCGCAATCTGATCGACGGAAAGATTGAGATCTACGCTGGAGACGCCGTCATTCTCGCCACCGGAGGCTACGGCAACGTCTTCTACCTGTCGACGAACGCCAAGCTTTCCAACGCAACCGCCATCTGGCGCGCCTACAAGCGCGGGGCGTTCTTCGCCAATCCATGCTTCACGCAGATCCATCCTACCTGCATCCCCGTGTCGAGCGAGCACCAGTCGAAGCTCACGCTCATGAGCGAGAGCCTGCGCAACGACGGCCGCATCTGGGTGCCCAAGAAGCGGGGGGACAAACGGAACCCGCGAGACATTCCCGAGAATGAAAGGGACTATTACCTGGAGAGGCTGTATCCCTCTTTCGGCAACCTGGTCCCCCGCGACGTGGCGTCGCGGCGCGCCAAGGAGATGTGCGACGACGGTTACGGAGTCGGGCCCACCGGGCTCGCTGTCTACCTCGATTTCGCGGACGCGATAAAAAACAATGGCAAGGAGTGGGTCGAGGAAAAATACGGCAATCTCTTTGACATGTACCGGCAGATCACCGGAGAGAACGCCTACGAAGTCCCCATGCGAATTTATCCTGCCGTGCACTATACGATGGGCGGGCTCTGGGTGGATTACAACTTGATGAGCACCATCCCCGGACTGTTCGTCCTCGGCGAGGCCAACTTCTCGGATCACGGCGCGAACCGGCTGGGCGCCAGCGCTCTCATGCAGGGCCTCGCGGATGGGTACTTTATCATCCCCTACACGATCGGGGACTATCTGGTGACCGCAAGGTTGAAGGCCGCCGACACGTCTCACGCGGCTTTCAAGGACGCCCAGCGGTGCGTGGAAAACGTGACCCAGAAGCTGCTTTCCGCGCGCGGTAAGGAAACCGTGGACGAATTTCACAGGCGGCTCGGCAAGATCATGTGGGATCATGTGGGCATGGCGCGTAACGCGGCCGGCCTCAAGAAAGCGCTCGAGATGATCCCCACGCTGCGGGAGGAGTTCTGGCGGAATGTCGTCGTCCCCGGCAGTGCCGGCGACTTCAATCAGGAACCGGAGAAAGCCCACCGCGTGGCCGATTTCCTCGAGCTGGGCGAGTTGATCGCGTACGACGCCCTGCACCGTGAGGAATCGTGCGGCGGCCACTTCCGCGAGGAACACCAGACCGAAGAGAACGAAGCGAAGCGCGACGACGAGAATTTCTCTTATGTGGCTGCCTGGGAGTTCAAGGAGGTAGGGGGGAGACCCGCGCTTCACAAGGAACCCCTTGTCTTCGAGTACGTCAAGCCCAGCCAGAGAAGTTATAAGTGACTATCAGAAGAAACCGCCGATGTATGCCGATTAACGCAGATTTCCCCATCGGCGTTAATCCGCGTGCATCGGCGGTTCCATGAAGTGAGCACGGTCATGCGCATTACGCTGAAAATCTGGCGGCAAAAAGACAGGAACAGCGAGGGCCGGCTCGTCGCCTACGAGCTTTCCAACGTTTCTCCGGACATGTCGTTTCTCGAGATGCTCGACATGCTCAATCTCGGACTGGCCAGGAAGGGCGAAGACACGGTCGCGTTCGATCATGATTGCCGCGAAGGCATCTGCGGATCGTGCGGCCTGTACATCAACGGGCGCGCGCACGGGCCTCTGGGCGGGGTTGCCACATGCCAGTTGCACATGCGCAGCTTCCGGGACGGTGATACTATCGTCGTCGAGCCGTGGCGTGCCAGACCCTTTCCCGTCATCAAGGACCTTGTGGTCGACCGATCCACCTTTGACCGGATCATCACGGCCGGTGGCTTTATTTCCGTAAGAACGGGAGGGGCCCCGGACGCAAACACGATTCCCGTCCCAAAGCCGGTCGCCGAGGAGGCCTTCGAAGCTGCGGCCTGTATTGGTTGCGGCGCTTGCGTGGCCGCATGCAAGAACGCTTCCGCCATGCTTTTTGTGGCAGCCAAGGTGTCCCAACTGGCGCTCCTTCCTCAGGGACATGCGGAGCGCAAAGAGCGCGTGCTGAAGATGGTGGCCCAGATGGATTCGGAAGGATTCGGTTACTGCTCAAACACCTATGCCTGCGAAGCAGAGTGCCCCAAGCAGATTTCGGTGTCGTACATCGCGCGCCTCAACCGCGAGTACCTTCGCGCGAAGCTGTGATCAGGTCGGGAATTTTGAATATGCAGGAATCCAAGAATTCAGGAATCCAAGGAATTCAAGAATGGATTCCCTCGCTTACTCTGGATTCTTGAATTCTTGGATTCCTACTCCCTACGGCAACTGACGGAGGCAAAAATGTTCGAATTGAAACCCCTCTCGAAGGAAGCGATTCCGGCCGCGCTGCAAAGGGCGGAGCGCTACCGGCTTCTCAACGAGCCTGCCGAGGCGGAGAGCATCTGTCTGGACATCCTGCAGATCGAGCCGGAAAACCAGGCGGCGTCGATCACTCTCCTTCTGGCCTTGACGGACCAGTTCCCCGAAGGGGAGGCGGATGCTGTGGTTCGCGCGCAGGAAGTGCTTTCATGTCTGAACGGGGAATACGAGCGGGCTTATTATTCCGGGATTATCTGCGAACGGCGAGCCAAGGCGCAGCTTGGCCATCATATGCCCGGCTCTCTGGCCAACGCCTATGACTGGTTGCGGGAGGCGATGAGCTGGTACGAAAAGGCGGAGCGACTCCGTCCTCCGGGGAATGATGAAGCCATTCTTCGCTGGAATACCTGCGCGCGCCTGCTGATGCGAAACCCGCGCCTGAAGCCTGCCGAAACCGAGCGATTCGAGCCCTTCCTCGAATGACAGTGGCCAGTGGTCAGTAACCCTCTGACCACTGGCCACTGGTCACTGACCACTGCCTTTGATGCCGCCTTCGGTCATGGCGCGAGGATCCAGCAATCTCTCCAATTCGTCTGCCGGCAGGTCGGTCTGCTCCGCGGCCACATCCTTCAATCGCCGCCCTTCACGATAGGCCTGCTTCGCGATGGCTGCGCCTTTTTCATATCCGATCACCGGGTTGAGCACGGTGACCATGATGGGATTCTTGTCCACCAGCCGGCGCACGGCATCGCGGTTGACAGCGAAACCCGCGACGGCCTTGTCTGCGAGCACTCGCGAAACATTACCGAGCAGCGTGATGCTTTCCAGAAGATTGTCCGCGAGGAGAGGAAGCATGACATTGAGCTGGAAATTGCCGGACGCGTTGCACAGCGCGATGGTCACGTCGTTCCCCATGACTTCAACGCAGACCATCATGGTCGCTTCGGGGATCACCGGATTGATCTTGCCCGGCATGATCGACGAGCCGGGCTGCAGGCTCGGAAGCACGATTTCAGCGAGGCCGGCCTGCGGGCCGGAATTCATCCAGCGCAGATCGTTGGCGATCTTGTACAGAGCAGTGGCCAGAGTCTTCAACTGGCCACTCATCTCGACGGCCGCATCCATTGCCGATTGCGCCGCGAAGTGATCCCGGGCTTCGACGAAGGGAATCTCAGTGGTTTCCGCGAGCCGTCGCGCCACGCGCCGGCCGAATTCCGGATGGGCGTTGATCCCCGTTCCCACGGCGGTGCCTCCGATGGCCAGTTCGTGGAGTCGCGGCAGAGAAGCCTGCACGCGCTCCATGGCCAGCTCGATCTGAGCCGCCCAGCCGCCGATCTCCTGGCCCAGACGGACCGGCATCGCATCCATCAGGTGGGTGCGGCCGGTCTTGACGACATCGTCGCACTCTTCCGCGCGCTTTCGGAGGGTCTTGCGCAAATGCTCCAACGCGGGGAGAAGATTGTCTTTCATTTCCAGCGCCGCGGCGACATGGACCGCCGTGGGGATCACGTCGTTGCTCGACTGGCACATGTTCACGTCGTCGTTGGGATGAACCTTCTGACCCGCGCGCGATGCCAGTGTCGCAATCACCTCGTTGGCGTTCATGTTGGTCGAAGTGCCCGAGCCTGTCTGGAAGATGTCGATAGGGAACTGGTCGTCGTGCTCGCCCTCGGCAACCGCGAGCGCCGCGCGTTCGATCGCCCCGGCCTTCTTTGCATCGAGCAGGCCGAGGTCCAGGTTGACCCGGGCCGCCGCGGCCTTGATCAGTCCCAGAGCGCGGATAAACGTACGCGGGAATGTGTATCCGGAAATCGGGAAGTTCTCGACGGCGCGCTGCGTCTGCGCTCCGTACAGAGCACTCTTCGGTACGCGAACTTCACCCATGGAATCCTTCTCAATTCTGTAGTCCATCAGGCGCCTCGAATCATTGTTTTCACTTCTACTACGCGTTGCCGCACAAGCAAAATGAATTTGGTAAATCCTTGTAAGATAAGATTGTGCCCGCACGCAAACGGGTATTTCAATCGTTTTCACCTTCACCGCTGAAAGGGCCGGTGGCGCACGAGAAAAGGAGCCGAGCGGAGGAAGGAGACTCGTTCCCCTCTGCCCCCTTGCTCCCCTGGCGATGATACGAGCGGCGTGCTTGAGGACGTGGACACATATATGCTAGCATACATGCATGCATACGACGCGAACAACAATTCTCCTGGACCAGGATTTGTTATTGGAAGTCAAACAGCTGGCCCGCTCAAACGGCACGACCGCGACGGCAATAATTCGCGAAGCAGTTGAAGCCTATGTGGCCAAGAAGCGCTCGGGCCGGACCCCCTCCTTCGCGGGCATTGGAAAAAGCGGACGCCGGTCCGTCTCCAGGGATGCGGAAGCCATCCTGAGTCGCAATGCCGATCGCCGAAAGGGCTGGTAGATGGCGATCCTGGCTGATACTGGTCCCTTGTACGCGCTGGCTGATCAGGACGATCAGTACCATGAGGCCGTGACGGAATATGTCTCGGCTACGAGGGAAACGCTGATCGTTCCCGGCCCGGTTGTGCCGGAGGTGTGCTACCTGCTGCTCGCTTACCTGGGCTCCGGAGCGGAGATAGGGTTTCTCCGCTCGCTCGCCGATCAGGAGTTGCTGCTCGAACACTTCACCGTGAAGGACCTCGTGCGTGCAATCGAGATACTGGAACAGTACCGCACCGCCCGGTTCGGGATGGTCGATGCCACCGTCATGGCGATGGCCGAGCGGCTCAAAATCAAAGTCGTGCTCACCCTGGATCGCCGCGACTTCGGCATGTACCGGCCCCGGCATTGCGCGGCTTTCCACCTCGTGCCCGACTTGCCACCCCCGCGAAGCAAGTGATCCGATTTCAGGGACCGTGTTCTGCACGGCGATTTTGCGCACATCTTTTTTCACCACAAAGACACAAAGAGCGCGAAGATTCGCACAGACAACCTGTCGATCTTTGCAGTACTACGCTGTAAATTCGTGTTTTCCTGACAACATTCTTTGCGGGCCTTTTTGGAGTGCGCAAGCTTGCTTGCGCCTTGAGGACGATGGAACATTTCCGGCCTAGCAAAGGCGGCAGCAAGCTTAGGGCTCGCGCAAGAATAATTTGGCATTTTGCTGCGGGCTCCCATGCCCAATTGAATCATAACTGGCAAACCGCAATAGTTTGCTGGGGGCGGGAGCCGCAGCCCTGCGGGGCGCGGCGCGCCAAAATGCCAACTTATTCTTGCGCGAACCCTTAGCAAGCTGCCGCACTCCAAACAGCCCAGTGGGTTACAGTTTGTTACTTAGGTTGCGGCTCTGCTGCGCCGTGTTCTTCGTGTCCTTGTGGTGACCCAAGCTCCCGAGTTTTTCGCTTGTGAAAATCGTGCGGGAAGTGCTAGAAATCAAACATCATGGATCTCTCTCGCAGGGGGTTTTTGCAGGGTGCGCTGACGGGCACGGCGCTCACGACGGCCTTTGGCTTCGACGCGCGGCCGGCGCTGGCTCAGGCGCGCGAGTTGAAGATAGCGCGAACGACCCAGACGCACAGCATCTGTCCCTACTGCGCGGTTGCGTGCAGCGTCATCATCCACACCCTCGGCGACAAAGCCCGCAATGTCACGCCCACCGTGGTGCACGTCGAGGGGGATCCGGACAGCCCGATCAATCGCGGCACGCTCTGCTCCAAGGGGATTTCGCTGCGGCAGTTCGTGGTCAACGACCGCCGCCTGACGCGGCCCCTGTACCGCGCGC
>QHZE01000308.1 GCA_003225335.1 Acidobacteriota bacterium | reverse complement strand
GAGAAGAGGGAGAAAAGGGCGGAGCAGAAAGGAATCACGTCTGCCCCCAGGGTCTCGGCAAAGTCGCCAATTCCCCAAAATGACAAATAGACTGGGGCGGCCTGCCCCCGGGATCATTGGTCATTGGTC
Organism: Acidobacteriota bacterium; assembly: GCA_003225335.1. Classification (GTDB taxonomy): domain Bacteria; phylum Acidobacteriota; class UBA6911; order UBA6911; family UBA6911; genus Gp18-AA60. The sequence goes on along the minus strand of QHZE01000308.1, from coordinate 11,718 downwards.
ATTGGTCATTTTCGAGCCAAGTGCCGAGGATTTCCTGCAACGACTTCGCCGTTGCCATGCCTCTACCCCCTTGCGCCGCCCAAATCCCCGGGCCAGACAAAACGCACGTCGCGGCACTCGTGCGGCCGCAGACGTCACACGTGATTAGGGGTCCTCCCCGGTGCAGACAGGATCAACGGGCATTATGGCCTCGCAGCTTGCTATAATTCCGCTTGGAGATCGACCTTTCATGAAAATGATTGGGATAGCGATGACACTGCTATTCGGCATGAGAATGACGCCGTCCGCCGAACTACCGCTGCCAGCCGAAGAATCTCTGAGGCGAGCCGCCCAGGAAATAAAACTCAAGAACTTCAACGCCGCGGAGCAATTGCTTCGGGAGGTTCTGAGGGAAAATCCCCGCTCTTTCATTGCCCATAATCTGATGGGTCTGGTGCGGCTAAATGAGGGCAAGGCGGCCGAAGCACGACAAGCCTTCGAACAGGCAACACGTATCAATCCCAGATATGCACCGGCTCATGTGAACCTGGGCAACACGTTAGCCACGCTGAAGCAAGAGAACGCAGCGCTGAAGGAATTTCTCGCGGCCATTGCCCTTCAACCAAAGGACCCTCTTGCCCTTTACAACATAGGACTGATCTACGGCAGACAGGGGAAATTTGAACCGGCAGCCAGATACCTCAATCGTGCTCATGCTTTGGCTCCGGACGACAAGGGGATAATGCAGGCGCTGGCCGGCGCGAGAATTAGTTCTGGCATGAAGCCAGAGGCTGAGGCACTGATCAGCCAAATGGCCACGCGGGGCCAGCTTAATTCCCAACTCCGTGAATCCCTGGCTGTGCTCTGGCTTGAAAATGGCGAACCCGCCAAGGGGGTTAAGTTGATAGAGCAAGATCCCGAACGCGCGTCACGGTTTTACGAACTGGGCTTCCAAAAGGCGAAGACTCTATTTGATGAGGGCACCTACGCTGAGTCTGCTCGCGTTCTCGAAGCCATCCGGGGATTGCAATCTCCCGGTGCTGAATTCCATGACTTGCTGGGATCGGCTTATTATCTCCTGGATGACCCGAAGAAGTCTTCGGATGAGCTGCAGGAAGCGGTCCGCCTGGAGCCCATGGTTCCTGAACACTACTTCAGACTGGGAATGGTCTTCCTGAAACACCGAACGACTGAACCGGCAATTTACGTCTTTGAAAACGCTCTCAAAGCTCGCCCGGATGTGCCCAAACTCTGGATGGGGCTCGGGCTGAGTTACTATCTAGCCAGCAAGTTAGAGCAGGCGGAGAAGGCGCTACGCCAGGCACTTGCACTGGATCCTAGATATGAAACAGCCTATATCGTGTTAGGGGACTTGCTTTCCCATGCTGGCAAGGTGGACGAAGCTGTCGAGGTTTTCCGTAAGGCCATTGATGTACGGCCTGATTTGTACTTGCCCTATTATTACTATGGCCAGGCTTCGGCACGTCAGGGAAAGGAAAATTGCGAAACCGGTATCCAGATGCTGAAGAAAGCCATTGCGCTCAATCCTTCTTTTGCTGAAGCACATTACGAGTTAGGAAAGGCGCTGCTCCAGGCAGGTAGGATAAACGATTCCCTTGCGGCATTGAAAAAGAGTCTGGACCTCAAACCTGAGCTGGCCCAATCTCACTATCAGCTGGGACAGCTCTACCGAAAGCTTGAAGTAACGAGCTGTTTCATCGAACATACACGATAGAAGAGCATGTCGCCCAGCCCTGTCGCCGTTACCATTGTTCCGTACCCTCTGAAGAATAAGAGGTGCTGTGGACTTGTCCTGCTGCTGGCAAGTGCTGTTCTCGGAACGTCAATGGAAACAGTTTCTCAGGAACGGCAGATGCTGATTCCGGGCTCTCCCGAAAAATCTGATGTCGCCCTTGCCAAACAGATCACCGCTCTCGAAGCCGAGTTGAAATCTCGCCCCACAGACCTCGAGGTTCTGTTGCGGTTAGGCAAGCTGTTTCACCAGCAGGGTACCTTTCAAAAATCCATCCCGCTCTTCGAGAGAATCATTGTTCTTCGGCCAAGGCACTTGGAGGCGCACATACTCTTGGGTATGGATCGGTTTCATGCCGGTCGGGTCAGAGAAGCCATCGACTCGCTTCAGCGAGCGGTTGAGCTGGATTCCCTCAACGCAGAAGCAAATTTCTATCTAGGCCTTTGCTTTCTCTCCCTCGATCGGGAAGACGAGGCGACCAAAGCGTTTAAACGACTGGCGTCGCAGGCACCGGCCACGGTGGACGAACTTTACCTCCTGACAAAAGCCTATTCACGGTTGTCTTCGGCCATGTTAAGCCAGCTGGCAACGCTGGGGGAGAACTCGTATCGAATACATCAGGTTCGAGGAGAGTACTTCGATTTGCAGAACAATCCTGATCAGGCAATCAAAGAATACGAGATGGCGGTTCAATTACGTCCCGACCTCCCTTCACTACATTATGTATTGGGCAGCGCTTACTGGAAGCGTTCGCAATTGGACAAGGCGGCGGTGGAATTTGGTCGGGCCATTGAACTCGATCCTCGACATTTCCTGGGACATTATAAACTTGGCATGGTTTTACTGGAGCAGAATGATCCGCTCCAGGCCGTAGCGGAGTTTCGCACTGCCTTAGCCGAACAGCCAGGTCTAAATGATGGATACCTGGGATTGGGCAAAGCACTCTTCAAGCTGGGCGAAAACGAGGCCGCGGTGCCTCAACTGCTGCGTTACGTCCAGCTCTCTCCCCTGGATCCCACCCCGCACTATCTGCTATACCAGATCTTTCGCAGGCTCAACAGATCTGAAGAGGCGCGGCATGAGTTGGCGGCCTTCGAAGAAAAAGAGAAAAAAGCAAAAGCCAGAAAATCCGGCAAAATTGAAGAAGGGACAGTCGCTGTTCCTTGATCAAAAAGATGTCCCAAGCTAATGAGCCGGTTATGTCGGGCCCAACAAGGACTGCCCACGATTACCGCAAAACGCCTCCCACATTCGGACGGCACCCACTCGGATCCGGAGTGTGCCAAGCACCAGGCCAAAATACGTGAGTGTATTTATGAACTGCAGTACTAAGCCCGTATATCAAGGGTGAAGCCCTTGGCTAGTTAGTCCTTCTGGGGGGTTCCGAGAATAGAGGGGGAGCCGCTGAAATCAGCATTAAAATTTCAGAACACACGAAGGGATGCACACCCTCACCCCGGTAGATGAGCCAGGGTGTAAGAATGCGCGGGTAGCTCGAAGGTCATACGAGCTCCCGCCTTGGGCCGCTCGAGAGACTGGGGGATCACCCGTTTCGGTGCCTCAAAGCTGTTATAGGCCTTCAAGTCCGGTCCCGTCATTACCTGGCACTCGCTCACTCGCGTGGGCGCGCCCTCACGCCACATGACTTCCACTTCGCGGGCCTTGATCATGTCGCGATTCAAGATGAACAGCGTCGTCGAACCACTCTCAGGGTCGAAGGTTCCAGCTATGTCGACGTAGGGCACCCTCCCAATCTCCGGCACTTCATAGGTCTCTGACTCCACAACCAGGTTGAGCGCATTGCCGCGCCCATACTTCAAAGCCCAGGCATACGGGTAGTAGATCGTTTGTCGTAGCACGCCGTCAGCGTTGGTCACCAAGGGTGCGATGTCATTAACAAGTTGGGCGAGACATGCCAAGCGTACTCGGTCGGAATGACGCAGGAGTGTGATGATAAGTCCACCCACGACTAAGGCGTCTTCGAGGTTATACACCTCCTCGACAAGATGGGGAGCCTCCTTTCGTTGCCCGTTCATGTCTGCCTCAGTATTCTTGCGGTACCACACGTTCCATTCATCGAAGGATAGCCAAAGCTGTTTCTTGCTCCGCTTGCGACCACGCACCATATCGCACACAGCAATGATTTCTTCAATCTGCCGGTCCATCATCAGGTTTATAGCCAGAAATTTCGAACTATCGCCTCCCGTCTCAAGGCCGTTACCAAAGTAATGGTGGAGCGAAATCGCGTCCACATCGTCGTAGCACTCCTCGAGCGTCTGGCGGTCCCATTCGAGATAGGTCGGCATGGTAACCTCACTGGAGCCGCAAGCAACCAGCTTAATCGAAGGGTCCACCGTGCGCATCTGCAGGGCGGCATCTCGGGCCTTGAGGCCATACTCCTTGGCCGGCATGTGGCCGAGCTGCCATGGGCCGTCCATTTCATTCCCAAGGCACCAGTACTTGATGCTGTATGGTTTCTCGACAACGTGTTGGCGACGCAGATCGCTCCAGCGCGTCCCACCCTCCACATTGCAGTATTCCACGAGGTTCGCGGCTCTTTCCGGCGTCCCTGTGCCGAGATTGACCGCTAGCAACGGTTCGGTCCCGACGGCCCGACACCACGCGAGGAATTCGTTGGTTCCGAACTGGTTGGATTCAATCGAATTCGAGGCGAGATTCAGGACGCGTGGTCGGTCTTTCTTGGGCCCCACGCCATCTAGCCAGTTGTAGCCGGATACGAAGTTGCCGCCCGGATAGCGGATGATGGGGACACCGAGCTGACGAACCTCTGCCAGGACGTCTTTGCGGAATCCATCTGGGTCGGCCAGCTTCGACCCGGGCTCATAAATGCCCCCGTAAATGCAGCGCCCGATATGTTCCACAAACGAGCCAAAGAGCCTCCGGTCCAAGCTCGCCACGGGTCGCGCAGGGTCTACGATGACCCGAGCGTGGGTTGAGGTGCGGGTCTGAACCTGGGCCGCTCGGCCTACCCAAGAGTCTGCTCTCAACGCGACACCCGTCACGCCCACTTGCCTTAGGAACTGCCTTCTGCACATGCTCGCCATGTTGCGACTCCCTCGCTGATCAGACAAGAATCGACCCGATCACAAATCAGGGCTCTTTGACGAGTTCCACGATGTGCTCGCCACCGGGGACGTCAAACCTGCCGAGGCCTCTGGCCATGCCTACTTTGCCTGCCGCCCTGCCGTCGATTCTCAGGTTGACTTCGCCAGAGTCGAATTCGGCGGTAGTCACCTGGACGGGCTGTTCACCTTTGATGGTGAATGAAAGCCTTGAGGACCTTTGCTCATATTGCCGCACCACCACCGCGCCGTTGGCCTCAAAGCGAAGTCTGCCGTCACGCTTAAGCTCTGTTCTTCCTGGACCAATGGCAATGTCATAGCTGTGGTTTTCCCAAATGGCGCCACGGAACTCGCCGCCTGTGGGAGGGTCCAATGCCCCAAATCTCAAGCCCTCCCAAGGGTTCTGGTCAATGTATTGTTCGAGGGCCACGAGGCAAAGCAGCGTACCCCAGGTATAGTGCTTGTCGCCGCCACCGTTGCCGCCCCAGGCGTGGTATTGTTCGTTGTTGTGCTGGTTGATTCTCCAGTCGTCCATAAAGAGGTCGTAGCTCTTCTGGGCGTATTGCAAAGCAACCTTGTCAAACCTGTAGCGGTTGATGCCTTCGTAGAGCATGTAATTTGTTGGGCCCCAAATGTCACCCCGCCAGTAAAATTGATCGGGGAACGCCGGATCGTTGCGAGCGATCGTCGGTGCAACGTATTTCCCCCAGAACTCCTTTGGGTTTAGCAGATGCTCTTCGATCATTCGCTTGGCTTGTTCAGGCGTAGCAATGCCAGCAAACATGGGATAGAAGTTGGTCGGCGAAAGCCGTTTGGAAAAGTGTCCGTCCCAGAATCGGTTTTCGTAAATACCGTCCTGGTCGTTCCACAGCTTCTCGCGAACACGTTTCTTCATGGTTTCGTATTCCGCCGCCAGTCTCTGGCTATCCTCCGTTTTGCCGAGCAGGGCCGCAATTCGCGACAGACATTCTGCATCGAGAGCGTAGAGGGAATTCAGCCCAACATCGTGGAGGTTCATGGTATAGGTATGGGAGTCGTAGTTAACCTCATCATACATGGGACTGTCGTCCAAGCCTGTTTCATATTTGGCTGCCTGCATGAACCCTCGACCTCCAGTCGAGTCCATGGAGCCGCGATCGCTGCCCCATTCCAGCAAGCCGTCGCGATTACCATCCCGCCATGGTTGGCCATCACCCCGATCAGCCAACCACCAATCATGCCACCTCTTAAGCCGTGGGTAGGCCCACTCCAGCATTTCTCGGTCCTGAAACCTCTGATAAACTTTCCAAAGGCAGTACGAGCCCACTGGCGGCTGGGAACGGTCTGGTGTGATACCAGACCCTGCCGCGATGTTGGGTACGAGGCCCGTTTCAGTTTGAGCCAAGAGAATTGCCTTGATTGCTGCTGTGGTTTGAGCTTTGTCTTCCACACTGGTCAGCAGAGAGCCGAAAAAACAGTCCCATTCTCCGACCACCCAGCCTCCCCAAGTGCGCGCCCATTGACGACTGATGCTGGGAAAGATCAGCCCGTTTGAAGGGGCGTAAATAGCGTTCCAGAACATGTTGTTACCGATGGCTTCCGGGGCGCCCTCGAATAACCCTTGAACGCCCGGTCGGCTTCTGGTGTAAGCCTGGGACTTTTCGTCGAGGATGTTATCGACCGTGTTCGCTGCGAGTAAACCTTTTGCTTTGGTGAGCAGTGCATCCTTATCCCAGCCCAGAGCAGCCACGAAATGGGCAGTCTGCAACTCCCCGGTGGTGAACTCGAGTCCAGCGGTTCCTCCTGCCTGGTCAGCCCCCGGAGCGGAGGCTAGCTTTCCGCTCGCACTCATGTTCTCACGTAACTGTGCAAGCGATGGATAAAGTCCACTCCCGACCGTTGGCCGGTCCACTATGACCAGGAAACGTGCTGTCGGACCGAAGACCCTTTCGAAGAATCGCTCACCGGCTATCGCCTGATTGGATTCGGTCAACGAGAAGAACCCTTGCGTTCCCCATGTGACGCCAAGAAAGGGTAAGTAGGTCTCAATCACGATTTGAAAATCTTGAGCCGCCTTCACGCGGCCAACAACTGTGGTTTGGTCGAGGCGAGACCACTCGAAGCTGATCTGAGCCTCACGCGGGGCATGACGCCACGCTATCTGGCAATAGGATGAGTCGGGCGCATGAGGACCCACTTGGGCCACAGCATTGAAGATGTCAGAGCCGTCGAGGAAGTTGCCGCTCCGCGACCCAAGACGCAAGGCAAAAAAAGCAGGTTGCTGAAAGGCTTTGGCGAGAAAGACAACACCATTCCAGGCATCCGGGTCCAGTGCTCCAATTGATACGCTGTCAAATGCGGGAGAGGACTGGGAAAAATGATGAGGTGCCAGTGCCAGGAAGAAAAGGGTTGAGGTAACTAGAAACAAACAGCTCCGCAACAACCTTTCCTTTAACCTTCGTTTCCTTTCGAGAGTCATTTCTAACAACCTTCAGGGAAATTTCCGCATTCAAATGCGCTATCTAATACCAATTTGCATTCACATTGTTATGGGAAGTTCTTAGAAATTCGGATACAGCCCCTCACCCCTAGCCCTCTCCCTGAGGGGTGGTCATGTCCCATATCTTTTTTTGCTGGACATAGGGGTGTCTGAAGACCGCACGCCAAGCGAGTTTTCAGCCCTCAAGGGGCTGCGGATTCTAGCCCAAGGCAGGCGCGTTAGCGCGCCGCCCTGGGTAGAAGCAAGATCCGAGTTGACCCCTTCCCCTGCCCCAAGTCTTGGAGTCCGGTGAAACGCGCTCCCAGAGCGGGGAGAGGGGGTTGACGCAGGCGCCCGGAACCAACCATGAGATCCCCTGTGTCCAGCCGCGTGACTTGTGGATCAAAGACCAGCCCTGGGGGAGAGTGTGGCCGAAGATCGGGTGAGGTCTAAACAAATTATCCGCGTCAAAAATAGATTTTCAGCCCGAACTGGATCTGACGGGGCCGGCTTCCAGCGGCGAGGCTGGTAATGGTCCCCTCCCCGCAGCCACCGTCGCACAAGAAAGCGTTCGGTAGTCCGAAGTTCACGTTATTGGGAAGGTTGAAGAACTCTGCCCGGAACTGGACAAAGCGAGACTCGGTCCAAGGGAAGTTCTTCATGAGAGAAAAATCCTAGTTACGGAATCCCGGACCCCGCAGGATGCCATAACCCATGTTTCCGATCACGTTGACGGGTGGCGCCACAAAGCAACCCGGATCAAACCAGCGGTCGATGGTGCGGTCCGACAGCTTGCCGCTGCAGGTCGTCCGGTTAGGAACGTTCGGCTGGCCGTTATCCAGGGTGCTGGTAATGCTGGGCTGGAAGGGGAAGCCACTCATGTAGGTCGTGATCCCACTCACTTGCCAGTTGCCCAGAACGCCATTGGTCATTGAATTCCAGCTCTGACCAAAATGCTTTCTGCGACCAAAAGGCAGCTCGTAGCTGTAGCTAACTACAAGCCGCTGCGGGGTGTCAAACGCGGCGGGCGACTTACCACCCATATAGTTGTCCGGATCCGCGTGATTGACACCCCGCTGTAAGACCTTCGACACCGTATAAGAAGTCAGGAACTGCAGGCCGCCGGAGAAGCGTTTCTCGATTTTCAATTGCAACGAGTGGTAGTGAGAAACTCCGGCATTGAAACCTTTACCGAAGGTTCCCATCTCTGGATCGATCGAGTAGTAGGGCCGTCGCTCTTGTAACGACAGAGGTCTGCCCGTCACCGGATCGGTGAGATTTTGGCCCGGCGCGGGGAAATTGCCAGGAACGCCGATGAAGATGGCATTAACTGAGTTTCCGACATAGGCAGCATCCACCAAGAGGTTTGGGGTTATCGAACGCTGAAGGTTGAAAGACCACTGATAAGCTCGGGTCATCTTGAGATTGGGATCCATCCACACCGGGTTCCCTTTTGGAATGAGGTGCCCGTCGGGTGCCCCAGGTCGCGGCTCAACCGGAGGCAACGGAGGAAGCCCCTGGCTGATTGTAGGGTCGGTGGCAGGATTAAGATTGACATTGTTGGCCGGCGTGAGGGCCTGTGCTTGGACGAAGGGATAGTTGTCATTCAAGGTGCCCAATTGGCCACCGAAACCCGGCGAGAAATAGGAGATGCCGAAGCCACCTCGAAGAGCCGTCTTACCTCGGTCGGGCGTGTAGGCGAACCCAACGCGCGGTGACCAATCTCTCAGGTCCGGGTTCACGCCAGCTGCGCAACTCGTTGCCACACAGGCCAGCAGAATATCTCCAGTGGCCAGGTCAAAGTTAGCCTGGTTATTGTGAGCGTCCTTGACCGGGCTGTAGTATTCCCAACGCAGACCTAAATTTAAAGTCAGCTTATCATTCACCCGGATGTCATCCTGACCGAAGAAAAAGAACTGGCTGGTTCTACCCGAGGGGTAAGTGGTCATGGCGGCGCGGCTTCCAAGAGTGTAATAGCCGAGGAGCATGCTGGCCAGCCCCGAACCGCCAGCGGTACCCAGGTCGCTGGTGAAGTTCTGGTCAAAGTCAAATTCGCCGACGGGATTGGATGTCTGGAAGAGTTCGGCACGAACGCGGCGGACGTCGGCCCCGACCTTTAAGGTGTGCTTGCCGCGGATAAACGTCATGTTATCCACCCACTGAAAAATGGTGTCATGTCGAAAGGTGGGGGCAAACGGCGTGTGTCCGAGAGCGTTGAAGCCGGAAATCACTATCCGAGCCAAACCCCCACAGAATCCGCAGAAGGTGTTAATGCCCGGTATTCCAACCTCGTCCGAGGTTTTCAGGTTCTGATCGAAGGGGAACCAATCGGTACGCACCCGGTTCACACCGAACCGGAATTCATTAATGGTGTGTGGACTGAAAGAATGAACTTCACTAATGGCAACATTTTGATTCCGTGTATCTGCCTTCGCGGCGAGGAAAGGGTCGCCCCCGACAACCGTGCCAAGAAAGGGCGGATCCTCCAATGTCGTGCTCAAAAAGCTGTAGCGGGTGAAAAACTGATCCTTGTCGCTGAAGCGGTGGTCAATCCGAACATCGAAGTTATCCACGTCGTGAGCTTGGGAGTGACTGCCATTAAAATTGGCTTGCCCGACCGGCACGTTCAAGTTGGGGGGCGGCAGCAGGGCCATAACCTTTGCCGAAGCAGGGTTTATCAGGTTCGGCGGAATCCTGTTGCCAGGAAAAGGTCGCGGATGGCCGGTCGCGGGGTCGATGTCAAAAGGATTATAGATCACCGGATTGCCCGGCTCTGAAAAGTCGCCCTGGCGCGGCAAGAGCGTTGGTATGGTCAGATTGGACGTTTCGCCCAAGCGGCTGCGAAAACCCTCATAGTCACCAAAGAAGAAGGTGCGATCCTTGACAACGGGTCCGCCAATGTTGCCGCCAAATTGATTCTGCCGAAAGGGTGGTATGGGCGTCCCCGCGCGGTTACTAAAAAAGTCATTTGCGTCCAGCGACGAGTTCCGGAGGAATTCGAATGCTCCTCCATGCAACTGATTCGTACCCGACTTGATCGCAATCTGGACATTGGCTCCGCCAGCCCGTCCGAATTCCGCTGAATAGTTATTGTTCGCCACCTTGAACTCCTGAATGGCGTTTATGGAAGGTTTCACACTCAGAATGCTGACGAAGGCTTCATTGTTAGTGATTCCATCAATCTGCCAGTTGTTCCCGTCAGATTGGATACCGTTTACATTGGTGTCAGAAATTCCCTGCGGATTGTCCGGGTTGATGTTCCCGCCCAGGCCCGCCGGATTGGGCACTGACCCGGTGTTCAAACTCACCAATTGAGCGAAATTTCGTACGTTGAGCGGCATATCCACAATCTGCTTGGAGTTAATGACCTGCGCTGACTCAGAGCTTTCTGTCTTTACCAGGGGTGCTTCTGCCATAACGCTGACACTCTCGCTCACCTCGCCAAGCTGTAACGCCAAATCGACTCGAGCCTTTTGGTCCACTTGAAGGGTAATGCCCGTCTGGGTGCTCTTCTTGAAGCCAACCTTCTCCGCAGTGACTTCGTAACTCCCGGGCAATAGGTACGAGACGATGTAATTCCCGTTTTCGTCGGTCTCAAAAGTCTTGGCGGTTTTGGTCCCTAGGTTCGTGATCGTCACCTGAGCACTGGGAACTGCAGCCCCGGAAGGGTCGATGACTTTTCCCAAGATCGTACCAGTGGTCATTTGAGCAAAAGAGGGTGTGGATAAGAGAATCAGAGTGGGCAGGAGTATCCATTCGAGCCACATCCCTGAACTTAGCGCCCCTGTTTTTGAAGCCGAGCGATCTCTTAGTTGGAACCAAGCTCTCATGATCTCCTCCGTGGTCAAGCCAGGGTTGTTAAATCAGTTTTGTTGCCAGATTCGAGGATTATACTGCGTGCACGCCAATGAAAGTAAAGGTGTTATCGGGCGCAACATTATGAAGATTTCCGCCTCGTGGGCGGAGAGCGGGTTTTGGCAGCACAATTGTGTGTCTGCCAACACTCGCTCCGTCGAAAACAAACAAACTAACGAAAGAAAACATAAGGAGCATCAGAGTATGAAAAGTACAACCATCAATGTTCAACACCTCATCGCCCTCGGCCTCGCGCTGGCGGCATTCGCCACTACGCCGGTCGTCCGCGCGGACGCGGTCACCGATTGGAACGCCAACACGGAACAAGCCATCTTCACCGCCGCTCAAGGGCCGCCCGTGCAAGGGCGCTTCCTGGCCATCGTCCATGCGGCCATATTCGATGCCGTCAACGGCATCCAACGTAAATACACGCCTTACTTCGTCGCCGAATGGGGACCGCGCGGGGCTTCCGCCGATGCAGCCGCCGCGCAGGCGGCGTACACGGCGTTGGTCAGCCTTTATCCCACCCAAAAGGCAACCTTTGACACGCAACTCGCCAACTCATTGGCGAAAATTCCGGGAAATAGGGG
>QHZE01000652.1 GCA_003225335.1 Acidobacteriota bacterium | reverse complement strand
TCGGCTTACCTGGAACAGAGCTCTTCTTTGCCTGTTGGCCGTTTTCCTTTTTTGTCAGGCAGGACGTGCGCAGGTCGCGATTGGTTCTGGCGGGGACGATGGCCGACAGGCTGCGGCCCGAAATCACCCGAAAGCTTCTTGCCAAATCACGCCACAGATCACGAGCAACTACGCGCCCTTCATCGAGCCGAAGGTCGTCAAGAGCGAAGGCGGAGTGCTCAACCTAACGTTGAACCTCGCGGTCGCGCCGAACACGGTGGCCGGCCGAGTAATCCGGACAGCAAACTATAACGCTTCGATTCCCGGTCCGACCCTGCGCGTACGTCCGGGCGATTTGTTGAAGATCCGGCTGATCAATAATCTGGCCTTACCTGGCCAGACTCCTCCACCGCAAAAGATCGTTCCCTGTGGCGAGCGGACCATTGCAATGACGATGGATGCTTCCATGAGCTCGGGACCTGACCCGAGTCTGCTCACAAACATACATACGCACGGACTTCAGGTCTCGCCCCGAGGCCACAGCGACAATCCATTGATCGATCTCAAGCCAGGAGAGACCTGCGACTACTCAATTCAGATTCCACCGCTACCCAATGAGTCGGCGTGCAAACAAGGTCCGTTGTATTGCCTCCCGCAACCCGCCGGTCTGTTCTGGTATCACCCACATCGGCACATGTCTACGTCAAAGCAATCCTGGGCCGGTCTGGCCGGCGCCATCATCGTCGAAGGCGCCATCGATCGGGTTGCCGAGGTGGCCGCCGCAAAGGAGCGCTTGATCGTCCTGCAGGAATTGTGGGTCGACGACAAAGGACGCGTACCCGCAGGGATAGCACTGCCGGTCGCCGGATCTGATCACAGTCAAATGGTTTCCGGAACTGAAGTGCCGTTCACCGCGAACCCGCCTGTCCCAACGAATATCTACTACGTGGTGAACGGCGTATTTCAGCCGGGCATTTCCA
>QHZE01000651.1 GCA_003225335.1 Acidobacteriota bacterium | reverse complement strand
TGGAGAATTCAAATTCAAAGCGCTCGAGTTCGAGCAGGGCCATCCGGGTGGACCATTGCCGGAAGTGACTCTGGGCACCCTGCTCTTGTCGGGCGGGCCCATTCGCGGCCGCAGCCTGCCGACGCAACTGCCAGCGCCGCCGCCGGACGTGCAAGAGACCTGCATCCAGAGAGCGCCGGTTATCTTTGGCGGCGGTGCGACGGGCCAACAGACCGCCAGCAACGTCTTGACTGCACCGGTTCAATTTCCGATCAACGGATTTCTGTTCCAATATCCTAAGCCGCCGCCCGGCGCGGTTCTGAAGGCCACGGCCGGCACCTGTGAGGAGTGGACCGTCATCAACAAAGATGTCTTCAAGCATCCGTTCCACATCCACGTTAATCCATTCCAGGTGATTTCAATCACCGCCAACGATCCCAACTATCCCGTGCCCAAAATTGATCCGTCGGTCTGGTGGGACACGATCATGTTGCCATCATTCAGCACCACGAAGATCCGGACGCGCTATCGCTCGGACATCACGGGTCTGACGGTGTTCCATTGCCACTTTCTCCCCCATGAGGATAACGGCATGATGAGTTTGTTTGAGCTGGACCCTAAGACGGCGCCCTAACTTAGTTGATTAGGAATTGGACTACCTGGTCGGAATGCTTCGCGAGTTCGGCGAGGTCACGTTTAGATCTTGAGTGAATGGGTTTAGCGCTTATTCAGCAAAGGGAAGTTGGTCATGATGTTCGAAAGGCTATTAAGAACCGGATTGCTTTGCATTGTGCTGGCTGTGTCGGGGCTCGCTCACCTGAACGTGACCACGCAACAACCGCCACCTGTCAGTAAGACTTACATTCTCAGCCAGGCTACTTGTCTCGCCAATCCCGTGCACGTACCACTGGGCGCCATCGTCCAGGTGCAATTGCCGGGCAACCACGCGCCAAAGGGCAAGTGGGAGTTCGTCGCGCCATTCCCAAAGAACCTAAAACTCACGTCAGTCAAAATAATCGACAGCAAGGGGCGCATCCCGGGCC
>QHZE01000307.1 GCA_003225335.1 Acidobacteriota bacterium | reverse complement strand
GCCGGACTGTACAGTCACCAGGATTATCTTACGCTGATACGTCCTGCCGAAGCTCGTCTCAAAGTAGTGAACCAAAGACAGGTGTATCTCCCTCAGCTCCACACATTCGATCCTCATAAAGAACCCCACGAGAAGGCAGAAAGCAGAACGCAGTAGGCAGAAGGCAGTACGCAGAAAGCAGGTGAAAGCAAAAAAGGAGATGCCTTCCGCCTTCCGCCTTCCGCCTTCTGCTAGAGGGACTTGTAGATTTCCATTTTGACGGGGATCGCGCGCCCGCATACCGGCTAGGCTAAACAACAGGGAAAATCATTGCAAGCCTTTCCAAAAAAACTAAAAAAGACTGGCCGCGAATTCCACGGATTCACACGAAATTTTTTCGCTCATTCGCGCCAGTCGCCGTTAGTGAATGTAGCCCTTCGCGCACTTAGCGTCTTCGCGGTAAGACTGACCCAGAATTAACCGCGAAGACGCGAAGAGCGCGAAGGGAATCGCGAAGGTCTATATGGTTGGACCTCATTACTGTCATCCGTATTGTCGGGTTTCGGGGCTTCATGCTATGGTGTCGTCCGACCGGTTGGTTCCCCCGCCAAATACAGGTGAGGAAGTTTTGCCCATGTGTCGATAAGTCTATGGGTGCGGAACGGCGGCGGCCCCCATTTCGTTTTCTTCCATGGTTCGCGGGCTGGAAAAGCTGAAGGCAACCCTGGGGATGATAAAGATCGAGCATACGATCTTTGCGCTCCCTTTTGCCTTTCTTGGCGCCTTGATGGCCGCCCGGCGATTGCCCAATGCACAGCAAGCAGGTTGGATACTTCTGGCGATGGCAGGAGCACGAAGCGCGGCGATGGCATTCAATCGGCTGGTAGACCTGCCCTATGACGCGATCAACCCGCGTACGGCTGCGCGGGCTCTTCCACGGAACCTTCTTAGCAAGGCCTTCGTGGTTGGCTTCGTCGCGGCTTCGTCCGGCGTTTTCGTTCTTGCCGCGTACATGCTCAACACACTCGCGTTCCTTTTGAGTCCCGTGGCCCTGGCGATTGTCTTCTTCTATTCGTTCACCAAGCGCTTCACCTGGTGGACTCACCTGTTCCTGGGAATCTCTCTGGCGTGCGCCCCCGTGGGCGCCTGGGTGGCCATACGAGGAGACATAACTTCAACACCGTTGCTGCTGGGGCTCGCCGTGGCGCTCTGGGTCGCCGGCCTGGACATAATCTACGCCTGCCAGGATTACGATTTTGACGTCCGGCAGCCGCTGCATTCGATTCCGAAACGCTTCGGCATTGCGCGGGCCCTGTGGACTTCAGCTCTTCTCCACCTCGGCATGGTCGTACTGCTGGGATGCCTCTTCTGGCGGGAAGGGCTGGGTGTCATCAGCCTTGCGGGGCTCGGGGTAACCGCCGGTCTCCTGGCGTACGAGCACGCTCTTGTAAGGCCCTCGGATCTGAGTCGTGTAAACACGGCATTTTTTACTGTGAATGGCTGGATCAGCATCTTGTTGTTTGTCACAACCGGTATCGACATCCTTCTTGGCCACGTTTAGCTATGCCCTCGCACATCGGTGAGCTCCTCATCAAAGAGAATTTTATAACGACCGAACAGCTGGAGGTCGCGCTGAAGCACCAGCGGGACAACGGCGGGCGTCTCGGTTCGATTCTCATTACCCTGGGTTTCGTTGACGATGACGACATAACCTCCGTGTTGAGCCGTCAGTACGGCGTTCCCTCGATAAATCTCGCCTACTTCGAGATCGACCCGTCCGTCATCAAGCTGATTCCGGCAGAGGTCGCCCAGAAGTACCTGATCGTTCCGCTCAGCCGTGTCGGGAGCACCCTGACCATCGCGACCGCCGATCCCACCAATGTGTTCGCGATGGACGACATCAAGTTCATGACCGGCTTTAACGTGGAGCCTGTCGTTTCGTCGGAGGCTTCCATCCAGGAAGCCCTCGAGAAGTACTACGGCTCCCAGCATGCGATCGAGCTGAAGAAGGTCTACGACGAGATCGCGCAGACGGAAAAAGAGGCATTCGAGCTCGATCTGGAAGCCGCCACTGACGACGAGGCGCAGCTCACGGTAGACGAGCTGCAGCGATCCAGCGAAGAAGCGCCGATCATCAAGCTGGTGAACCTGATCCTGGCGGAGTCGCTCAAGAGAGGAGCCAGCGACATCCACATCGAACCTTACGAAAAGGATTTCCGGGTCCGTTTTCGTATTGACGGCATCCTTTACAACATGTTGACCCCGCCCCTGCGGCTCAAAGAGTCCATAACCTCTCGAATCAAGATCATGGGCAAGATGGATATTTCGGAGAAGCGGCTGCCTCAAGACGGGCGCATCAAGATCCGGACCACTCTTAACAACAAGAAAAAAGAAATCGACTATCGCGTTTCAAGTCTGCCTACGCTCTTCGGTGAAAAGATCGTAATGCGTATTCTCGACCGGGATAACCTGCCTTTGGACATGACCAAGCTGGGCTTTGAGGAGGCGTCGCTGAAGCGCGTTGAAGAAGCCATTCTCAAACCTTATGGAATGGTTCTGGTGACCGGCCCGACGGGAAGCGGGAAGACCTCCACTTTGTACGCGGCTCTGAACCGGCTGAATACCACCGAGACCAACATTATCACCGCCGAGGATCCGGTCGAATACAACTTCCGCGGAATAAATCAGGTTCAGATCAAAGAACAGATCGGCCTCACTTTCGCGGCGGCTCTCCGCTCGTTCCTCCGGCAGGATCCCAACATCATCCTCGTGGGTGAGATCCGTGATTTTGAGACTACCGAGATCGCGATCAAGGCTGCTTTGACCGGCCACCTCGTTCTTTCGAGCGTCCATACGAACGACGCCCCCTCGACCGTCTCGCGCCTTTTGAACATGGGTATAGAACCGTTCCTGGTTGCAACCTCGGTCCATTTGATCTGCGCACAGCGTCTGATCCGCAAGGTGTGCAAGGCCTGCAAGGCAGACACAAAGACCCCGATCCAGAGTCTGGTTGACATCGGGTTTTCGCCCGAGGAAGCAAGAAACATCAAGACGTTCAAGGGCGAAGGGTGCCGCACTTGCAGCGGTACGGGCTACAAGGGTCGCGTCGGTTTGTACGAAGTCATGGAAGTCGGTGAGGCGATTCAAGAGTTGATCCTGGTGGGAGCTTCTGCGAGGGAGCTCAAGAAAAAGGCCGTCGAAGAAGGGATGATCACGCTCAGGCAAAGCGGCCTTCAAAAAATCAAGGCCGGACTGACCACCGTGGACGAGGTCTTCAGGGAAACCGTGAAAAACTGAAATGCGGAGACTGGCCCGCTTTTCATGCCCTTTGCGCCTTCGCGTCTTCGTGGTGAAAGCAGTTAAGGGACCGTTTTAACCGTCAAGAAAAACGCACAGGGAGTCGAAAAGGATTACATGTATACCTTAGCCGAATTGTTGCAAAAAGTTTTACTGGCAGGCTCCTCCGACCTGCATCTCACTATCGGGATTCCGCCGCAGATGCGTGTGGACGGGAAGCTGCGCCCGGCGGGGGATGAGCTGATAGGCGCTGCGGATACCAAGCGGCTCGCTTACAGCGTGATGACAGACATGCAGAAGCATGCTTTTGAAGAGAAATGGGAAATCGATTTTTCCTTCGGAATCAAGGATCTTTGCCGTTTTCGCGCCAACGTCTTTACGCAACGGGGCGCGGTTGCGGCCGTATTCAGGGTGATCCCCTTCGAGATCCGTAGCTTCGAGGCCCTGAAGCTGCCCGCGATCGTGGAGAAACTTTGCGACAAACCGCGCGGGCTCATTCTGGTAACAGGACCTACGGGCAGCGGCAAGTCCACGACCCTCGCCGCGATGATTGACAAGATCAATCGGGAACGCCACGAGCACATCATTACCATCGAAGACCCGATCGAGTTTTTGCACACGCACAAGAGTTGCATCGTGAACCAGCGCGAAGTGAATACCGACACGCACTCGTTTGCAGAGGCGCTGCGGGTGGCCCTGCGCGAAGACCCGGACGTGGTGCTCATCGGAGAAATGCGAGATCTGGAGACTGTAGAGTCGGCGCTGCGAATCGCCGAAACCGGCCACTTGACGCTTGCGACCCTCCATACGAACAGCGCCGCAACCACGATTCACAGAGTGGTCGACATATTCCCTGCCAATCAGCAGCCGCAGATCCGCGCCCAGCTGAGCATGGTGCTCGAAGGCATCTTGTGCCAGTCCTTGATTCCCAAGCTGAACGGCACCGGCCGGTCCATGGCCATGGAGATCCTGGTTCCCAACGCGGCCGTCCGGAACCTCATCCGCGAGGACAAGGTCCATCAGATTTACAGTGCGATGCAGACCGGGCAGGAAAAGTTCGGGATGCAAACTTTCAATCAATCACTCGCTCAACTGGCATTGACCCGGCAAATCAGCGTAGAAGATGCGCTAATGAAGTCTTCCAATATCGACGAATTGCAGGATCTTATCCAGAGGGGCGTAGGAACGGTTTCCCCTTCCGGTGGCCCGCCGCGACGGAAGATAGTGTAGAGGAACAGCATGCCAGTTTATGTATTTCGCGGTAAGAACACCCGCACCAACGAAAGCATCAGCGGAGAAAGATTCTCGAACAACCCGCAAGCTCTTGCCGCTGTCTTGCGGCGAGAGCAGATAGCGCCCGTATCCATTAAGGAGAAAGCGTCGGCCGGGATAAGCATTTCCTTTGGCAGCGGAGTGTCCCAGGGCGAGGTTGCCGTCTTCACCAGGCAGTTTTCCGTTATGCTCGACGCCGGGCTTCCGCTGGTCCAGTGCCTGCAGGCAATTGGCGAGGCTCACCCCAACCTCAAATTCAAAAACGTCCTGGAACAGGTCCGGTTGGATCTTGAGGCCGGCTCCACTCTCTCCGACGCTCTGGCGCGCCACCCCAAGGTTTTTGACAACCTTTACACCAATATGGTCGCCGCGGGAGAGGCCGGCGGTATTCTCGACACCATATTGCAGCGCCTCGCGGTCTTCATTGAAAAGATCGTCAAACTGAAGCGAGCCCTGCGCTCCGCCATGATCTACCCGGCGATTATTCTCTCGGTCGCCGTGATCGTGGTGATGATCATCCTATGGAAAGTCATTCCTGTCTTCCGCACCCTCTTTGAAGGTTTCAATGTCGAATTGCCACTTCTGACCCGGGTCGTGATCGCGGCCTCTGACTTTGTTGCCGGCTATATGGTCTTCATCGTTGCAGGCTTCATTGCGTTCGTCATAGGATTGCGCCTCTATTACCGGACCGAGAAAGGCCGCCGGGTGGTAGACGGGTTTTTGCTGCGCATTCCCGTACTGGGTCCAATACTGCGGAAGATTGCGGTAGCGCGCTTTACGCGCACGCTTTCCACGTTGCTCACGAGCGGTGTGGCCATTCTGGAAGCCCTGGAAATCACAGCCAAGACCGCGGGAAACGCTATCTTGGAGGATGTGTTACTTTCGCTTCGGCGTCACATCGAGGAAGGTAAGACGATGGTCGACCCGATGAGAGCGTCGAAGTTCTTCCCGCCGATGGTTACCCAAATGGTTGCAGTGGGCGAGTCGGCCGGCGAGCTGGACACCATGTTGATCAAGGTTGCGGACTACTACGAGGAGGAAGTCGATGAGGTGGTCCAGAACATGCTCACGATTCTCGAGCCCATTCTCCTGGTGTTCATGGGTATTGTTGTCGGCGTCATTGTTATAGCCATGTACCTTCCGTTGTTCAAACTCATCCGGGTTCTTTCCGGTGGATGAGGAGTTCAGACTTCCCGGCATGGTTCGTTGGCTCAGCGGCGGTTTGCGTGCCCTGGAAGGGCGGGAGGAGCGTAGCCGGGGGCGTAGTGAAAGTGGGACGCCCGGATCGCGAACAAACACACCATGCGCCCTGGATGGGGCGCCGGAGACGAGTCCGGCCTCTCCCGCGCCCCTCCAGGGCGCTTTGCATCTGTATACCCGCAACCCGGGCGGTGCGTCGCTTGCCCGGGGTTGATCTCTGCCGCCCCTCCGAGGCGCCGTGTTCCGGCGCGGGGTATGATGAAGCGACGCTGGCCGGCTGAAAAAAGCGGACAGTTTTTTGGTCCGCACCGATGTCTACGATTGTAGGAATTTCCCGAGCGTTTCCTAGGCATGTCAGGAGATCTCAAGTTAGCCTCCGAGCAGAGAGTTCTTCCCGGGCCGCAGTTGCCAGGGATTGTTGCGGAGCTGAACCATTCCGAGCGGGATCAAGAGATCCAACGCCAGATTCTCTGGCTGATTGTCTCCCGGGCCATTCTGATGCTCTTTGGCCTGAATCTGGCGGACCTCCTGGAGACGCTTCCTCCGCGTCTCGGTTCCGTTCCGTTTATCTCGTTTTTCAACATCACGACCGTAGTTCTGACTGCCGCCTACTTCGGGCTGTGGTGGTCCCGCCGGCGTCCTTCCTGGCAGCTTTACCTCCAAATTGGCGCGGACCTGTGGCTGACAACGCTCCTGGTGGCGCACACACGCGGTATTGAAAGTCCCTTCGTCTCCTTTTATCTCTTGATCATCATCTACTCCAGCCTCACTCTGGGGCGAAACGGCGCCATGATAGGCGCGGCGCTCTGCGCCGTCCTGTATTCCGGCATCATCTCCACGACCCAGCTGGGGCTTATCTCGTTCGGCCCGCCCCGAATAGAGAGCGAAACCCTGGCCTTCCGGATCTCATTTCACGCGCTCGGGTTCTTTTCTGTCGCCTTCCTGGGCACGTATCTTTCCGTGCGCCTTTACGCCGTCAAGGAGCAACTGGAAGCGAAGACAGACTCGGTAAAACACCTTGAAAAACTCAATGAGAGGATCGTCAGCTGCATCCGCAGCGGGCTCATCACAACCAACTTGGGAGGGACCATTACCGTCTTCAACAGCGCTGCCGAGGAAATCACGGAAAAGAAAAGCTCGGACGTGCTGGAAACTCCTGTCCAGTCCGTTATAGGAGAAGAATTGTGGTTGAAGATACAGAGCGTGGATCCGCTGAAGGACCTTCGTCCGTTGCGCCACGAATTCTGGGTGACTATGCCCGATGGCGAGAAGCGGTTTTTGGGGTTCAGTGTCTCACCGTTAATGGGTAAAGAAGGCCGGCTCTTCGGATACATCATCGCTTTCCAGGACCTTACGGAGATCCAACGTCTGGGAGAGGAGATCCGTCTCAAGGAAAAAATGGCTGCCATCGGCCGCATGGCCGCTGGCATTGCTCACGAAATTCGCAATCCCCTGACTTCAATTCGAGGCTCGGCGGAGGTTTTGCGCTCCCGTCTGACGTTGCACGAGCGGGACGCCCGTCTTATGGACATCATGCTCCGGGAAAGCGACCGGCTGAACAAGTTCGTTGAGGACTTTCTTTGCTTTGCGCGGCCCGGCAAGCAACCCAAGCACTCTGTCGAACTGGTTTCGCTGCTGCGCGATACCAGTACCTTGCTGGAGAACAACCCCGAAGTCCGGAAGATGCACTCCATAATCCTGCGGCCGGAAATAGCGCAGATCGCAATCCACGGAAATCCGGACCAGCTCAAACAGGTCTTCTGGAATCTCTCTCAGAACGCTCTCCGGGCTATGCCCGAGGGGGGCACGCTGACGATACAAATAGCAACGGCACAGGATGGCGGGGCGCGAATAACATTTCAGGACACGGGAATAGGCATGACCCGGGAAGAGAAGGAAAACCTCTTTCAACCTTTCCATTCGGGCTTTAAGACGGGTACGGGACTGGGCCTGAGTATTGTTTTCCAGATTATGGACGATCATAAAGGAAGGATCTCTTACGAAAGCGAGAAGGGGCGAGGGACGACGGTTAGCCTGTATCTCCCTCCTCAAGAACCTGCATCCAAGAGTGCACACGTGCACTGAGCGCTATGCCTTCCATTCTCCTTGTGGACGACGAACCCGATATCCTGGAATTCCTGGAGCAGTATCTCCAGGATATGGGGATGGATGTGTCCACGACCACGTCGGCCCAGGATGCGCTGCAGCAGCTCAGGAAAAAGTCCTTCGATATGGTGATCTCGGATATCCGCATGCCGGAGATGTCCGGGGTCGAGCTGCTCAAGGAGACCAAGAAGCTCACACCGGATATTATCTTCATCCTCATCACGGCTCACGCTTCGCTCGAGACCGCCATTGACGCGCAACAGCACGGGGCGTACGGGTATCTGACCAAGCCGTTCAAAAGCAAGGAAGAGGTCCGCCAGCTCGTCCTGAAAGCTCTGGAAAAGAGGACCTACAAAGCGGAACAAGCTCCCAAAAGGCACACTGATGCCCAGCAAAGCCAGGTTCTTTTCCAGGCGCTTCATAAGAATCAGATAGTCGGAAGAAGCCAGAAGATGCTGGAAGTTTGCCATGCTATCGGGACGGTTGCGGCCACGGACAGCACGGTCCTGATCAACGGCGAGAGCGGGACCGGCAAGGAGCTCGTCGCTCGAGCGATACACGAAGCGTCGCCTCGTCAAGCGGGGCCCTTCGTTTCGATCAACTGCGGCGCCTTCCCGGAGACTCTCCTTGAAAGCGAGCTGTTCGGGTATCTTAAAGGCGCTTTCACCGGGGCGAACGCCAACAAGAAGGGCCTCTTTGAAACGGCGGGCGGAGGTTCGATATTCCTGGACGAGATCGGCGAAACGACCTTACCGATGCAGGTCAAGCTGCTCCGGGTCCTTCAGGAGAGAAAATTCCGGCCCTTGGGGGGCACCGCCGAAGTGGCCGTGGACGTGCGTGTAATCGCCGCGACCAATCGCGATCTGAAAGGGGCGATCCATCAGGGCCAGTTTCGGGATGACCTCTACTACCGGATCGCCGTGATCACTATAGAGTTGCCCGCGCTGAGAGAACGAGCCGAGGATATCGAACTGCTCGCGCTGCACTTCCTGCGCCAGTACGCGGAAAGGGCCAGGAAAAACATTTCCAGCATCTCCCCGGAGGCGCTTCGCTGCCTTCAGAGTTACTCCTGGCCGGGAAACATAAGGGAACTGGAAAACAGCATCGAACGCGCCGTGGCGCTCGAAACAACCGAAGTCATCGAGTTCGACCGGCTCCCGGAAGTTGTTCGCAATCCCCACGCGTTTGTTCCTCGGGAAAGGGCCGAAACCCCCGACGGCCCATTCGACCTGGAAGCGTATCTGAGAACAGTGGAAAAGGATCTCATCTGCAAAGCCTTGGAGCACACGGACGGGAATCAAACGCTGGCGGCGGAGTATCTGAAGCTGACCAAGCCCTCGCTTCGGCACAGAATACAGACTCTTGGCATCGACCCGATAAGGTTCAAGCGCAGCACCGCAGTTTCCTGATACGCTTTGGTACGGAGTTCAGGCTTTAGCCTGCCCTGAGCCTGTACAGCCTCACGCCTGAAGTCGTATGGAGTTCAGGCTTCAGCCTGCGCTGATCCAGTACACCCTCGAGGCCGAAGTTGGTACGGAGTTCAGGCTTCAGCCTGCCCTGACTCAGTAGAGCCTGAAGTACGGTCCAATTAGATCTGGGGCTTTCCGCTCCGGAGGAGCAGAAGGAGCTTAGCCAGGGGTGAGCGCTTTTTGCGAACCCCTGGAACCCGTGCCTCACCAACTCGCCCCGGAGGGGCGACTACCAAAGATACCTCTTGCCAAGTGTAATTCCGGATTTCACCAGGATCTCCTGGCAGCCCAACCCAAAACCCTCACCGCAGAGACGCTGAGGGGCCAGAATGTGCCGTGATCCTCGTCACTCTCTTTTGAAATCCGCGTTCATCGGCGGCTCCACAAATCGAACTGAAGATAGACGAAGATTAACCGCTTGTCGCGTTTCTGAGGTGAGGCTAGGTAAATCGCTGGTCGAGCAAAGAGGGAGAACGTTCTTGACTGATACACAACAATGCGCAAATCTTACACACAGGTGACAGTAACATGCGAACGAACATTGACATCGATGATCGCTTGATGCGGAAGGCTATGCGCAGCACCGGTGCGCGCACAAAGCGGGCGGTCGTGGAAGCTGGTTTGCGCCTGTTGATTCAGACGCGTGCACAGGGCGGCATCCGCCGTTTGCGAGGGAA
>QHZE01000650.1 GCA_003225335.1 Acidobacteriota bacterium | reverse complement strand
GCCCGCGATGCGGTCGGAAACACCACCACCTCCAGCCCGGTCACGGTCACGGTTTCCAACGACACCTCACCGCCGACGGTCAGCATCACGTCCCCCTCGTCCGTCTCGACGGTTTGCGGCACGATCACGGTGACGGCCAGCGCCTCCGACAACGTCGGCGTGGCCGGCGTCCAGTTCAGGCTCGACGGCTCCGACCTCGGGGCGGAGGACGCCAGCTCCCCCTACTCGGTCTCCTGGGACACCAGCGCCGTCAGCAACGGCTCCCACACCTTGACCGCGCGGGCCCGCGACGCCGCCGGAAACACCACCACCTCCAGCCCGGTCACGGTCACGATCTTCAACAACGGTTCGGACTGCACGCCCCCGACCGTCGCCATCACCTCGGCAGCGTCCGGCTCCACCGTGGCCGGCACGATTACGATCAGCGCCGACGCCTCCGACAACGTCGGAGTCATCGGGGTCGAGTTCCGGATCGACGGCGCGTCGGGGGTGGAAGACACCACCGCCCCCTATGCCGTCTCCTGGAATACCACCGCCTACAGCAACGGCTCGCATACCCTGACCGCGATCGCTCGCGACGCCGCCGGAAACACCGCGACGTCCAGCCCGGTCACCGTCACGGTCTCTAACGACAGCACCCCGACAGGATGCGCGACCCCTCTGGACGCTCTTCCCGGCACTACGCTTTTCAACAACACCGTCCGGGCCCAGATGTGGATCATCGACAACACCTGGTGGGGCGCGTTCTCGGATGCCTCGACCGGGATCTACTTTTACAAGCTCGTGGGGAGCGGCTTCGTCAAGGGCGACTTCATCGACCCCAATTTCGCCGCCGGCCAGCCCGACACGCTATGGAACGGCAGCGAGCTCTTTATCCTCGTGCAGCAATCCGGCTCGTTGGCAAAACTCTATAAGTACACATACTCGTCGGGTTCGGGATCGTTCGCGATCATCGGGGGCTTCCCCATCGACCTGCCGCTGAACGGCCTGGCGGACCCGGGGGCGCTCGCGCTTCATCAGGACAGCACGGGTAAGCTCTGGGCGACATACACGTCGGGCACCAACGTGTATGTCATCTGGTCCACCTCGGCCGATCACCTCACCTGGGACACGACCGGCTTCATTCTTGCCGCGGACCTCTCCACTACAACGCCCGAAGCGACGACCATCACGCATTTCGGCGGCGACAAGATCGGCGTGGTGTGGGGCAACCAAAACCTCGTTGAATATGCCTTCCGGTTCCACCGCGACGGCGCCCTGGAAACCGATTGGAGCCCGAAGGAGGTTATCGATTGCTGTTCAAGCGAAGGAAGGGTCGCCGACAATCACATCAGCCTGCGAGCCGCGCCCGATGGGCGGCTCTTCGCCGTGTTGAAGGACAGCATCGGAAACGGCCACCTCCACCTCTACGTGCGCAGCGTGGACGGATCTTGGGGGCAAAAGACCGACATCGACTCTGACCCTCTTACCCAGGCCACGCGCCCGGTGCTGGCCCTGGACCCCGAAACCGATCATGCCTACGTCATCTATCGCAACTCGACGGATGGTCAGACTTACATTTCTCGCACCGCGATGAGCAGTCCAGGATTTGGTTTGCGCTGCGTCTTTCTGACTCATGGAACCAACCCGACCTCGACCAAACAGTATGTGAATGGGAGCACGGGCTTGGTCGCGGCGGACAGCGACAAAGACATAAACAAAGTTCAGCAGATCTTTCCCGCCCAGATGGAGCTGGCATCCGCGTCGGCATCCACGGCCTCAGCGACGTTTGTAGCCGAGTCCGAGAGGGCGCCGACGGCCCCGATGTGCACCGTCCGGTCCCCGGGCCTCGAAGATCATCGCGGGCCTTTCCGGGCGAAGACCGGGAGCGCGTTGAGGGCGACTGCGGCGGGAGGGCCAAACTTGCCGGACGGAAGCCCCGTGGCCGGGTTCGATCCCATCTGGGTTGGGCGGCTGTCGACTTCCGAGACGCCCGCGGACGACAGCCAGTGGTGGTGGTTGCGTGGCCAAGGCGTCGACACCATCGTCAACCTGGATGCGGTCATGTATGACTTTGCCAAGTATGGCTTTGAGAGCTTCCTCTGGATGCCGGTGGGGGCCGGGCAGGCGCCAACGGACGAGGGGGCCAGCAGTTTCCTGAAGTTCATCCAGTCGTGCGACAACGAGCCGGCGCACATCTCAGGCGGCGCCCCGGATACTCGAGCCACGCTGGTCGCGCTGCTGCGTTACGGCTGGGCAGCGACTCATTTGCCGGGAAGCGAGCGCCTCGACTCGTGCTTGGTGCTGTAGACGAGCGGTCCGCCCTAGCGGCAATTCTTTGCCGGCCTGGATGGTTCAGGACGGCGGCTGCGTATCGGGTCCGGACGGCCAGACGGGTTGGTACGCCTCGCCCGCCTTGGCGGACCTCGACGGCGACGATCAGACGGGCGTGATCTGGGGCTCGTGCGAGGTCGTGGCGCTGAACGACGCCAACGTCAAACTCAAGTGGCTCGGTCCGGGAGGCAACTGCGTCTGGGCCGGCGTCGTCACCGGTCTGGGCAGGAGTCCCGCCTGCGCGGATTGATCCGCCTGCCAAACGCTTGCGCAAAGGACGGTCGCACTAACTCTCTGCCAACAGTCACCTTAATTGAAACCAGAGAGGAGGCGCGAAGTGCTTACCGGGAGGGGCATCTCGCGGAAAAGGCTTTGCTGTGGACACACTGCGGAGGCTGATTCGATGAAGAATAGTACGGCAGCGTGCAGCAGGACTTGGTCAATTGTTCTGGCAGGGGGAGATGGGGAGCGCATCCGGCCGTTCGTCGAGAAGTGGCTGGGGTACCACCGGCCGAAGCAATACTGCACTTTTGTCGGAACACGCTCGATGTTTCAGCACACCTTGGATCGGGCGGATATGCTGACGCCATCCGAGCGTCGCGTAACCGTGATTGCTCGCGACCATAGAGAGGAAGCATGCTCGCAGCTTCGCGGTCGGGCGTCCGGAAAGCTGATTCTTCAACCGGCAAATCGGGGAACAGCCGCGGGAATATTTCTCCCCTTGAGCTACATTCAGGCATCCGACCCAGACGCCACTGTGGTCGTCTATCCCTCGGATCATTTCATTTACCCCGAAGCGCGCTTTATGGAATTTGTTCTACAGGCTACCGTCGCGGTCGAAAGGTTTCCTGATCGCGTAATCCTTCTGGGGGTCCGGCCCGAGAGCCCGGACCTGGAATACGGCTGGATTGAGCCGGGAGCGACGCTGGAAGGGTGTGGCGACCGGTTGCGAGCGGTCGTCTCTTTCATCGAGAAGCCAGGCCTTACGGAGGCCAGGAACGCAATGGCGCGCGGCGCCTTGTGGAACACCTTCGTGATAGTGGGAAAAGTGAAGAAGCTTTGGGAGCTCGGTTGGCGATACTTCCCCGACATGATGTCCCTGTTCGAGACTTTGGGACCTGCAATTGGAACCCCCAATGAGCTCGCGTGCCTTGAAACTATTTACACCCTCATGCCCGACAGGAATTTCTGCGTGGATCTCCTGGCATTCATCCAGGATGAGGTTTTCGTCCTGGAGATCGCAGATGTGATCTGGAGCGATTGGGGAAGATTCGAAAGGATCGCGAAGACTCTCTTGACAATCGGGAGGCCACCGGCCTTCCCAGAGCAATACTTGAAGGCCGGTTAGTTGTGGTTTCTGGGTCGCCGAGGTGTGTCGCGAGATCCATTCGCGCAACGACGAAGCCTTCAATTACACGACGCGTGGCAACCTTGTGGCCGTTGTATCCAACGGCACTGCGGTCCAGGGCCTGGGCGACCATTGGCTTCTCGCGGGAAACCGGTGATGGATGGAAGGCGATCCTGTTCAAGCGTTTTGTCGATCAACGACATTTTCGATATCGAGCTCGATATTCGGGACCCGGATGAGATGGTCCGCACCGTGCGCGCGCTGGAGCCGGCCTTTCGAGGTATCAACCTCGAGGACACCGAGCCGCCCGACTGCTTCTACATTGAGGAGAGCCTGTGCCGGCAGATGTGGATTCGGGTTTTCCACGATGACCAGAATCTACGATCGAGAAACCGAAGGCCTCTTGGCTTGCTCGACATCGCGTTCGCTCCTTCCAATCGGTGAGAAAACAATTTCTGACCGTGAAGCAAGCAATATACGAGCTTTCAATCGCAGGTAAGATGCAACGTCTGCTTGAGGCAGGAGGGGCCAGAAATGCCCACAAGTGGTATCCGAATACCACCTCAGGAATCCATCGGAATAGCACGTAGTAAAAATCTCTAGGGAAATCAATAAGATGCCTTCTGCTTTCAAAATGGCACGGGACTTGCTAAGGGCTCTATCGCTGTTATTCCCGTAACCGGCTATTCACTTGACTGTAATGCGCTATTTACTTGACTCAGGGTCGGCCCCGAAAACGCTCCGCGATCGTCCAAGGATGAGCATCGTAGAAACGAGGCGAAAGACGCGCCAGAAGGACATTCTGGGGCCACGGCGTCGCCAGCAGCCGAATCTAAAGAGGGGCACGGGCGGCCCGTAACCTGAGTCTAGCCCTATTCCCGTATTCGGTCGTAAGGGCACCCAGGCATGGACCTTCAGCCTGGCCGCGAGCAGGACTTTTGTTGGCGATCTTGACAGACACCAACTGCCGGGAGAGTAATCCCGGAGGGTGGGGGCTGCCAAGCATATTTTTTCGCCCCGTCAACTTGGATGCGGGCGATCTTCGTTCCGCACGCGCTTCGTCCATTTGCGCTCACGGGAATGAATCCGCTTCGCGCGAGTCAGGAGATGCTGTGCCTCGCTCGCCCGAACGTAGGTGGGGCTTGGTGCGCGCGGACCGGCGGCATTGGCGACTCGTCGGGAAATACCCGACACTCAAACCAGAGATCGCCCCACCGCGATTTCATAACGCGGTGGCGCGGTAGTAACGAAGCGGCGGAGTTGTCACCGGGAGGATTCGTATGAAACTAGCTCGAGCAGCGGCTTTATCGATAATTTTTTGCTGGGTCTGGATTGCACCGTCTCCGGCTCTGGCCCAGTTGGGCTTGGGCGGCCTCGTGGTCAACATCGCGTCCCCCGCGTCCGGTTCCACCGTCTCCAGCTCCATCACCGTCAGCGCGAGCGTGACGATCATCGGCTCTCTCACC
>QHZE01000649.1 GCA_003225335.1 Acidobacteriota bacterium | reverse complement strand
CTAGATAATCGACTGAAGAGCTCAGTATCATCTGACCGGTCGTGAGCGTGCCGGTCTTGTCGCTGCAGAGCACGTCAATGGTGCCGAGATTCTGAATCGCGGGAAGATGCTTCACGACCACTTGCTCTCGAGCCATGCGAACCGCGCTGCGCGCGAGAGTGGCCGAAGTGATCATGGGAAGAAATTCAGGGGTTAGGCCAACTGCCAGCGCGACGGCGAAAACGAAAGACTCATACGCGTCCTTATGTAATGCCACTCGGACCGCCAAGATGAACAACACCAGGAAGAAGACAGACCGCGTAATCAGCAAGCCGAACCGCTTCATGCTGTGCTCGAATTCCGTTTCTTCCGGTCGCATGACGAGCCGCTCGGCGATGGCTCCGAACGCAGTTCGAGAAGCCGTGGTGACAATCACGGCTGTTCCCGTGCCGCTCACAACCGAGGTCCCAAGAAAAATCAGGTTCGGCGATTCAGGACCCGTGGTCGCGCTCCCTTCCCCCACGCCTGCGGATTTCTCAACCGGCAACGATTCGCCCGTCAAGGCGGCCTGCTGGACATAAAGGTCGCTCGCCTCGATGAGTTTCCCATCGGCTGGTATCATGTCTCCGGCAGAAACACGCACGAGGTCACCCGGTACGACTTCTCGCCTATTGATTTCCTGCCACGTCCGGTCACGCAGAACAGTCGCTGTCGGAGTAACGCCCTCCCGGAGTTTGGCAACGGCTCGCTGCGACCTGTAGGTCTGGGCGAAATTGATCGAAACGCCCAACAAAACCAATACGAAGATGATTACGGCGTCCGCTGCGTTTCCGAGGATGACTGATACCAGGCTCGCGATCAGCAGAATGATAACCAGGGGGTTGAAAAACAGGAGGAGTAACTCAGTGATTGCCGCGCCACCCTTGATTGGCGCTGGCTCGTTCGGCCCGTATTGCGTGAGGCGCTTGGTCGCCTCCTGTGAGGATAGTCCGGTAGGCGCGGGTGACGTCACGCATGGCTGTTCGCGGTCGGTGTCCGAGGCGGGACTCATTGAGATCCAAGGGAATCCTACACGAGTTCAATCTTTGAGCCACTCGAGAATGCCGGCCTCAGCAATGTACCTTTTGGAGAGAAGTCGCACTGCCCGCTACACTCAACGATCTTGCACCCCGTAATTGCCTGGGACCTAGCCACCTGCGACCGCAGCCGAATAGATAGGTTTGGGGGCTCGTGATTCGCCTTGCTGTTGGGTACTTTCCCCTTCGAGCCGCTGGATAGTCTTGCGAAGCCAGTCCGCCCAGGCGGCTTCCAGTTCTTCCTGTGTGCCCAAGCGATAGAACGTATCAATTGTGTATCCTTCGACATCGAGAGCAATATGCCGGCAAGGAACCCTCTCACCACGGCAATCCCGCGGGACGAAGCGCATCAAGACACATTCGCTGCACGGGAGCATATCTTGTTTGCTGCCGTAATTCGGGCAGGTCGGTGAGTCTTCCAGAATGAACTGTGGTCTCCACTTCGTCCTGGCCGACACTCCATACCCACCATTTTCCAAGAAGCGAAATTCAGATTTTAAGACCTCCAAGACATCGCGATTATCCTCTGGCATATGTCCCCCCTTCCTTGCGATCTGACTTTCATCACCCGGAGAAGCTGTTTCATCTACTTCAAGATGCTCATGCGCAGTGGAGTCTCGGGCCGATCCACGACCAATTCGCGATGTTCCCGCCGAAAGGTTTCGGCCATGTGGCAGCTCCAGCAGACGGGCCAGTGTGTCCCCAACACTTCCTGTAGCTTTTCGGCAGGAACCTTGTTCCATTCAACAGTCTTGCGCTCGGAATCCAGCAGTGCCGGTGGATGATCGTGCCAGTGGATTTCTCCGAACGGTTTGTGGCAGTACACGCAGTTCTGTCCCTGATACCACCGGTTTATGATCGTCCAAACCAGGCAGGCCTTTGGTGCTTCTTGGATTTGAGCCAGACATTCTTCCCCGCAGGCTTCCCTTTCAGGCCAACGCGAGCATTCACTCAACCTCAGCTGCTCGTTCCCAATTGTTGCCTTTAAGGCCGCCTTTCCTGCTGCAACGCGTACTGCCGCAGGCTGGTGCGTCTCCGGACATGAGACAAGCCTGTTTCCTCGAAACTTTAGGTACGTTCGCAGTGCGAGACGTAGCCCTACCACGAGGAGAACAGCGGCCACCATCATCATTGTAATGAGGATGTATTTCATGGTCGCTCCTTTCCAGCGCCAGCTCCAGGAGGACCGGGGTCTGAACCTGAAACAGCGCCATTTCAGCGACCCGCGAGAATCCGATTACAAGCGAAAGACTATTCAGAGAGCTAGGTCCCGGATGCTCTTCCGGGCCGCTTCCACATTCTTACAACTACACCATGGCCCTCCGTTTGGCTGTGATGGGGCTCACTCTCCTGCGTGACGCCGGTCACCCACCACCTCGGAAGAGGTTGCCCTCGCAAACGTTTTATCAACGCTCAATTCCGGGACAGACTTACGAATTAGAGGCTTCGCAGGCGAAAAATCTGAAGACACAAAGGTGAAGGTGCAAGGAGAACAGTACAGATGAGTGGCGGGCCCAAGGGGATGATATTGGAACTTTTCGGGAAGCTGTCTCAGCGATTCAGCACAGTGTTGCGTTTACTCTCAAGAAGCTTCGTGACCTTCTCCACTTTATCAGCCTGAACGCCCACTTCATTCAGCGATTCGCGAAAGTGGCTAAGAAACCTATCGAAATGCCCGTTGGAGAGAAACATGCTTTGCCTGGCGCTTAATTGCGCCATATCGGTACTTTTAAAAAAGGGGCGGAGCGTGTCATCCGCGAAGACTCTTCTATAGAAGGATTCGGTGGCAGCCCAAATTGTTTCCCTTCCACCGATGAGGTCATACAGTTCATCGATCACTTCATCCTCCTCAACTAGAAGAACGGAGTTGATTTAGGCCCGACGGGAGAGCCCTCGCGTTTCGTCATTGTAGTGGTCTTGCGGGTGAAGTCAACGTGCAAGGTGCCCATGCAAAGGAAGGCGGCCCGGAACCGTTGCAGCTCCGGGCCGCTTTGCGTTGCTCGCCGCTTACGCTGCGATTTGCTTCACGAACGGTGCTGTCGTCTTGATTTCAATCTTGCGCGGCAAGGCAGCCGCGGCGACGGGCGCCGTGATTTCCAACACGCCGTTCACATATTCGGCGGTCAGCTTCTCGACGTTCACGCCCTCTGGCAGCTCGAGAGTCCTCTCGAACACGCCATAGACGATCTCCCCTTCCATGAGTTCGATCTCTTTCGTGCTGTGACTGAGCTTCCTCTCCCCGCGAATCGTGAGCACATTCGCCTGTGCATGGATTTGCAAGTCCTTCGGCTCCACTCCCGGCAGTGTCACGCGGCAGACGTACTTCTTGGCTTCTTTGTCCACATACGCTTCCACCGCAGGAGTAATGTTGAAGGTCTTCTTGAACTCCGGCAGCTCAAGACCCCAGGGCTTGCCGCTCAGAATGCGATTGAACATCTCGTCGAACTCACGGCGAAAACCAAACAAATCCTCGAACAACCTTTCATTGGTATACAGATTTCTCATGACATCCTCCTCAATTGAATGTTGCCTCACCAGAGGCCTCGTTCACTACATTCGAAGGCAGCGGCGGGCGGCGAAGCATTTTCCGGCCTGAAGGGCCGGTGCGTCGAACCCACTGGCGCTTCACTTGAACTTCGAGCCTCACCGCTGCCTTTGGGCGAAGGGCACTGGCTGTGCCAGGTCTAGCCTTGGTCCGGCCACGATACTCGCCGCTAGGGCACAGCCGCAGGCTTTGCCGTTTTTCTCCGTCCCGGCAGCCTCGACGGCCCGTTCCCTCCGCACTCAGTGTCCTTCTACGCGTCCTTCTTACCTCGGCTCGTATCGCGAAATCAGTGACCGCGGTCACGGTCCGACGTGATGCCCATCATGCAGCGGCTGCCTGCTTTGCGACGACCTGTGGAACCTGGCGCTGAGTGATCGCCCGATAGGCTCTCACAACCTCATCACTGGACAGCTCCGGTTCCCTTCCGAGACTCATCGGTTCCGTCCGCAACAGGACGTCATCCATCGAAATCACACCAGCGAGACTCCCATTCTTGGCAATCACCGGAAGCCGGCGCACTCTTCCCTCCTTCATGGATTGCAGTGCCTGGTGAATGTCATCCTCTGGGGCACACGAGTAAAGCTTGCCTGTCATGACTTCACCAACAACGATATCGCCCGGAAGCCGGTTCCTCGTTCCCAATGCGACGCAAATGTCGCGGTCCGTGATCACGCCGGTCACCTTTCCTTCTGCTGTTTCGACGGGAAGGAATCCGCAGTTTGCATTCCACATCAGCTCCGTTGCTGAACCGAGATTTGTCTCCGGTTGACAGTAATAAGGAGTTCCCATCATTACTTCTTTTACCCTCATTTGATTTCTCCTTCCTCTGGCCCTGTGCCCGCACTCCAATAGGACCTCTCAACTGCTTAACACCAGCACTGAAGGAACGCTGTGACGGAAGTCACCTTGGCCCGTGACGCTCATTACTCTCGAAGGCAGTTGAGCGTGCGACCATACAAATGAGCCTGGTTCGCGTAGCGAGCGGAATGCTGTTCCCGGGACCAAAGTGGTAACACCTAGAGGAACTTACTGTGTGGACGAAGCCGAAAAACATTGCGCTTCTGACAATCACGGGGATTCTTCTCCATCTGTTTCTTCGATATCTTTCGAATGCTCCCCGAATCGTTTGGCAAATGCCTCTTATCGTAGTCTTGATCATCGGCGGTGTACCTCTCCTTGTGACCTTGACGCAAAAACTCTTTGCACGGGAATTTGGATCGGACCACCTCGCTGGAATCTCGATCGTCACCTCAGTAATTCTTAGCGAATATCTTGTCGCCGCAATTGTGATTCTGATGCTCTCAGGGGGAACGGCCCTTGAACAATTCGCCAGCCGCCGCGCCTCCTCGGTTCTTGATGCGCTCGCCAAACGGATGCCACAAGTCGCCCATCGCAAATGCGGGCCTGAGTTATC
>QHZE01000694.1 GCA_003225335.1 Acidobacteriota bacterium | reverse complement strand
TCTGTGGTTGCATTTTGTGCAGTTTAGGCGGACGAAAATTCTTGTCAGGTTGCAAAGGATTTCCGACGTAACTCGCAGTTCTGATTAGACCCCGGTCCCGCATGGAGAGTTGAGTCGCGGTCGCGCACGCGTTAAGATGAGCGTCGCCATCAGGGTTATAAGCATGACAACTCCAATCGTCCTTATCGTGCTTTGCGCCTTCACGCTCCTCATCGCCGCTCCGATCTTCGGGGGCGATTCGGCGGTTCTTCCGGTTCGCGGTCTCCATGTCATGGCGCCAAGACCGGATGAGCTCGCTGACTCCCTCCGGTTCATCCGGGAGGCTCTCCCAAGAGAGGGCGTCAACGTCCTCGTCGTGGAGTTCGGCTATCGCTATCAATTCACAAAGCGCCCGGAGGTCATTGATTCGGACGCCCTCTCACGGGATAACGTCAAGAGCCTCGCGGAGGCCTGCCGCGCGGCCGGGGTTCGGCTGATTCCGCAGATCAACCTCCTTGGGCACCAGTCGTGGTCGAAGACGACGTTCGGCCTCTTGAGAGCCCACCCCGAATTCGACGAGACTCCCGGCAAGTACCCTGACAACCAGGGTATCTATTGCAGGAGCTACTGTCCGCTCCATCCGGGTATACATGACGTCGTCTTCGACGTCATCGACGAGCTGGCGGAGGCGTGCGGAGCGGATGCCTTTCATGTGGGCATGGATGAGGTTTTCCTTCTCGGCGAGGACGATTGCCCGCGCTGCAAGGGCGGGAACAAGGCCGAGCTGTTCGCTCAGGAGGTGCGCGCGTTATACGACCACCTTAAAAGATCGAGCCGCACGATGTGGATGTGGGGTGACCGATTTCTGGACGGCGATGTCACCGGCCTGGGCAAATGGGAAGCCGGCGTCAGCGGCACCGCGCCCTCCCTTCGCCAGGTTCCGAAGGACATCGTGATCTGCGATTGGCATTACGAAACCGCCGCTCCCACGGCCCCGTACTTCGCCGTCGAGGGATTTGGGGTTATCTCTTCGCCATGGCGCAGGCCCGGAGTGGCGCTTGCCCAGCTGGAGCTGATTCGTCACACTCGCAAGCATGCCCCTACCCCTGTCGCCTCGCGCATGCTCGGTGTGCTGCAAACTACCTGGTGCGGCGTGGGTCCGTTCGCAAGGGCCTATTTCGGCGAGGGCCCGGCGGACCCCGCGGTTCTGGAAGCGGCCGTGTGCTTCAAGGAGCTCTTCTCGGATATTCGGAAGGCAGGCTTGAAGTGAGCCGTCATTCCAGGCTGGAATTAGAAGCGCGCCTCAATTCATGCTGCCTTGAGATCTCTCAGATCTATGAAGATTCAATTCGTG
Source organism: Acidobacteriota bacterium (assembly GCA_003225335.1). Lineage (GTDB taxonomy): Bacteria > Acidobacteriota > UBA6911 > UBA6911 > UBA6911 > Gp18-AA60. Next base: position 1,501 of record QHZE01000694.1, on the reverse strand, counting down.
TTAATTCGTGGAATTCGTGGCCAGCTTTTCTCCGTGGCTCTGTGTCTCTGTGGCCAATAACCCCTCTTTGCTACTTAGACACTGAGACACAGAGAACAGGCCGTAGGTCTTCTTGGTGGACACGAGGTTCACAGATCGGTCAAGTTTCACATGGCCGGGACGGCCATGCCACGAGGCCATCGTAGCACGGGCGTCTCGCCCGTGAATAACCGGGCGGTATGAGGATCCCTCGCTAGTGACTTGCCCTTCCTGATCACACCCGACCTTGTCGGCGCACTGGTTTTGTCGCTTCATTCGTGGTAATCAACGGTTTCAATTCTGGCAGATTGAGCATCCATGGATGTCTTTCTGGTGTATGCGGGTCTTCTGATCCTGCTGGCCGGCATTATTTTGATCGTGAAGCCTCTCCCTGTTCTGGGCGTCCGGGCACGCAAGCTGGCGAGCCTCGTGTTGTGTGCGGGGCTTCTTCTGGCTCTATGCGGCGCGCTGCTCCCCGCCCCTCTCATCCGAACGGAGAGCATGGGCACGCACCTCGACTACTTCGTTCCGGTGTACCAGTTCTACGAATCCCATTCCGTCCTGGTCAGAGCTTCTCCCGAACGAGTCTTTCAGGCGGTGAAGGCCGTGACGCCCGATGAGATCCTGTTGTTCCGGACCCTCACCTGGTTGCGATCGCCGCGTTTCTCGGAGGGCGGCAGGCGCACCGTTTTTGATGCCCCTCCTGGAAAGCCGATCCTGGAGACGGCCACCGCTTCCGATTTTCTGCTGCTTGCCGAGGAACCCGGACGCGAGGTGGTTCTGGGAACAGTTCTCGGAGACACTCCTTTCGTGTCGGGCGGCAATCCAACGCCTGAGGATTTTATGCTCCTGGTTCGCCCGGGTTATTCCAAAATTGCGATCAACTTCCATGTCCAGGAAACGGGCGGAGACCTCTGCAGGGTGACGACGGAAACGCGCATCTTCTGCACGGACTTTTCGGCCCGCACGAGATTTGGAGTTTACTGGCGTCTGATTTACCCGGGAAGCGACATCATCCGGCGCATGTGGCTCCGTGCCGTCAAGCGGCGCGCCGAGGCGGGCTGACCCGCGAAAAGCCGGCCGCGAATTTTCACGTTGCACCTCGTCCGCAACCAAAGAAGAAGGAAGCCACGGATGAACACCCAGCCGCAACCAAAACGGATTTCACCGCAGAGACGCAGGTCATGAGAAAGAATCGTAGCGCCGGCGTCTCGCCGGCATGTGAGCCTGGATAACTCCTTTTGCGTCAACAGGACCCTTTGCCGGCTGGAAGCCGGCGCTACATTTTTTCTCACGACCGCAGATAACGCAGAGGTCGCACGCGAATAGGAATCTTCACCCGAGCGCTGTATCATGGAGGCATGAGCATCCGTCTCAAGCGCTGGGACGATCCGCGCTCTCCCTCCGACGGGTACCGCGTCCTCGTCTGCCGCTACCGCCCTCGCGCCCTGCCCAAGAGCCGGGAGACGTGGGACATGTGGAT
>QHZE01000693.1 GCA_003225335.1 Acidobacteriota bacterium | reverse complement strand
TACGACGCGCGCATTCTTGAGGGCACTCCGCCAACCAATGGGGGAGCTTGCGCGTTGTTCATCGATATCATCGGGATGCCAGCTACTCCGATGTCCTACGCCGGTGTCGCGCGCCGGTCCTTTCGTCGCGGGTACTAGGGCGTGTAAAATGAAACCCGACTCGAGAGGAATATAGCCCTAAAGTTCTATTGACGACCAATCCCGAAGCGGCATTGTGGCGATTGCGTCGCAGGGTGTGCGAACGCACTGATGGTGTCCTTAGGCCGATAATCAACGATGAAAGGAATTATGAGAAGAACTAAACGCACATTCACTAGCACGACGTTGGCCGGTGCCATCGCTGTAACCTTGCTTATCGGCTGCAACAAAAAGGGCGACGCCATTTCGAGCGCGGAGCAGGCCGACAGGAAAGCGGGCGTGGCCGCGCCTGGCATCGCGGAAACCAAGGCGATCGCCGAGGAAGGACTCATTTACGGCCTGCCGCTCGTCATGAACTACGCGGTCATGAATGAGTTTGCCGTGGACACGAAGTCCAGCCAGTTCAAGGCGCCCTTCAACGAGATCAATAACGAGCACCGCGTCGCCACCCCCGAAGACACCGCGGTCATCACGCCAAATAGTGACACGCCTTATTCGATGATCTGGATGGATTTGCGCGCGGAGCCGATGGTGATCTCGGTGCCAGCGGTGGAAAAAGAGCGCTACTACTCGGTCCAGCTCATCGATGGCAATACCTACAACTATGGTTACATCGGCAGCCGGGCCACCGGCAACGATCCTGGCGACTATCTCGTGGTTGGCCCCGGCTGGAAAGGCGAGATGCCTGCGGGGATCAAGAAAGTCTTTTCCTCGACGACCCCCTTCGCCCTCACCCTTTTCCGCACTCAGCTCTTTAATCCCGGGGACATGCCGAATGTGGAGAAAGTTCAGGCGGGATACAAGGCGCAGCCGCTCTCCAGTTTCCTCAAGCAACCCGCGCCGCCGGCCGCGCCAAAGATCGATTTCCTCCCGGCTACCACCGAGGGAATCAAGAAAAACTTCTACGAGTATTTGGACGCTGCCCTCCAGTTCGTCCCACCATCGTCGGAAGACAAGGAGGTCCGCACCAGACTCGCCAGCATTGGTATCGGACCGGGCAAGGCTTTCGACTTCAAAGACCTCTCTCTTGAA
>QHZE01000306.1 GCA_003225335.1 Acidobacteriota bacterium | reverse complement strand
GCAATGAATGTAGACACGCGCGCGCTGGCGTCGCAAGCAGAGAGCCTGGAACGGGACGGTCATAGCGTAATGTTTGTCGCAGTGGAGGGGAAACTTGCGGGCCTTCTGGCCGTCGCCGATCCGATAAAACCGTCGACCTTCGATGCGATCCGTATGTTGCGCGCCGAGGGGATCGAGATCCACATGGTCACGGGAGACAACCGGCTCACCGCGGAAGCCGTCGCGCGCAGGCTTGGAATCGAGAAGGTGACGGCGGAAGTCTCGCCCGATCAGAAGATCGATTTGGTGAAAAAACTCCAGGGCGAAGGGAGAATAGTGGCCGTCGCCGGGGACGGCGTCAACGACGCGCCCGCGCTGGCGCAGGCCCATGTGGGAATTGCGATGGGGACAGGCGCCGACGTCGCCATGCAGAGCGCCGGAGTAACATTGGTGAAAGGAGACCTCCGCGGCATCGCGCGGGCCCGGAAGTTGAGCCGCGCCACAATGCGCAACATCCGGCAGAACTTGTTCTTTGCTTTTCTATACAACGCGCTCGGAGTCCCGATCGCCGCCGGCGCCCTGTACCCCTTCACGGGATTGCTTCTGAGCCCGATGATCGCCAGCGCCGCCATGACCTTCAGCTCGGTTTCCGTGATCGCCAACGCCCTTCGCCTGCGCCGCCTCGCCTTGTGATTCGTTTTTTCTTTGCGTCTTCGCGTCTTGGTGGTAAAGACTGTGCCCGATCCACCGCGAAGAGACGAAGACGCGAAGAATAGCTTTTGGTTGCGGCTCGTGAGGCCAGTTGTGAAGAGAGGAACAGGATCTTTTGTTGCGCCACCCTTATGGATAAAATGGCGTGAGCCAAGGGGAGAAGGTAATCGGGCCAGTCGAGAGGAAGTTGCGCCATGGATTCCGGCCAAGGCCTGAGGTTCAAGATAGCGTCCGAGGAATCGGAGATCGAACAGATCTACGAGCTTAACTATCGGACCTTCGTTGAAGAAATTCCGCAGCACGAGCCGAATCCCGCCGGCAGTCTTGTCGACACGTTCGACAAGGAAAACACTTACATCATCGCCCTGAAGAGCGGCAGGCTGGTCGGCATGATCGCCGTCCGGGACAAGCGCCCGTTTTCACTTGAGCGGAAGCTTGAAAATCTCGATTCCTACTTGCCCGAGGCGCGTTCCGTTTGCGAGCTTCGCCTGCTGTCTGTGGAAAAAAGCTTGCGGAACAGCATGGTTTTTCGCGGGCTTGCCCGCCGCCTCGCGCTGTATTGCAACCGAAAGGGCTACGATCTGGCGCTCATTTCTGCGTTCACGCAGCGGGTGCCGATGTACCGTCGTTTTGGCTTTGTGCCGTTCGGACCGCTGATAGGAAAGCCGGGGGCTTTTTTTCAACCCATGTACCTGACGCGCGCGGCGTTCGAAAGACATTCAGCAGCGTTGCACCACATGCGCTCCGTCGGAGAGACGAAATGAATCTCCTGCCAGGGCCGGTTGCCATTCGTCCCGACGTCCGGGAAGCGCTGAGCGAAATGCCGGTCTCGCATCGTTCCGAAGCATTCCTGAAGACTCTCCGGAACGCGAAGGAGCTCTTATGCCAGCTGACCGGTTCGCGCCAAGTTGAAATAATGATCGGGTCGGGGACTCTGGCCAACGATGCTATCGCGGGACAGCTGTCTCTGACTGCGGGGCGAGGGCTGATTCTGAGCAACGGCGAATTCGGTGATCGGCTCGTCGATCACGCGTCCCGATTCAGACTTTCTTTCGATGTGCTTCGCTCCGATTGGGGCGATGTTTTCGATTATGAGCGGGTCGAGCGCGTTATCCGCCAGGATGCCCTGGTCGATTGGTTATGGGCTGTGCACTGCGAGACTTCTACCGGCGTGCTGAACGACATCGGCATGTTGAAGGAAGCCTGCGCCAAAAGAAGCGTCCGCCTATGTGTGGACTGCATCAGCTCTATCGGAACCGTTCCCGTGGACCTTGGTAGCGTGTACCTTGCGTCCTGCGTCAGCGGCAAAGGCCTGGGCGCGTTCCCCGGATTGTCCATGGTGTTCTACAACCACCAAATCCCGCCCGCCCCCGGAGCCTTGCCCAGGTACCTGGATCTTGGATTTTACGCATCACGCGACGGAGTTCCCTTCACACATTCGTCAAATCTCGTCTCTGCATTGCTGCGGGCGTTGCAGCGCTTCCGCTCAACGAATCGTTTCGTTGAAACACTGGACCTGTCCATGTGGCTCAAGGGCAGGCTGCGCGAGTTGGGCTATCACGTAGTAACTCCCGACGCGCACGCATCTCCTGCCGTGATTACTATCGCTCTTCCCGATCCGTTGCGTTCCGGCGATCTGGGCCGGCAGCTCGAAGATGCCGGATATATGCTCAGTTACAGGAGCGACTATCTGCTGAAGCGAAACTGGATACAAATATGTCTGATGGCGGAGTGGTCGCGCGAAAGATTGGTTCCACTGCTGGACAAGCTGCGCGAGATCTGCGCCCCGGCCCGCAGGTCCATGGCGTGAATCCTCCGGCTTGTGGGAATTTGGCGCAGAATCTTGTCATTCGCGCACTTTTTTTCTTCGCGTCTTAGTGTCTTCGTGGTGGATTTTGGGGGTAAGCTTTACCACGAAGGCGCGAAGACGCGAAGAATCGTCAATTTTTTGTTGCGGCTCTGCTGATCTGTGAAACAATGCCTTTCGTTGACTGGCGAGCCGGAGGTTGGACCTACTGTTTTGGGGGAACAACGAACATGCGCAGATTCGTTCACTTTTTCCTGACCGCGGCGGTAGTCGCCTCGGTCTGCACCGCGGCGGTAACCGTGGATGACGTTAAATCCACTCCTGACGGCTGGCAGCCGGCTGCGCCACGCGAGGAGGTTCGCCCGCAGTTTGCCTACCTGCCCAACGGCGGGCGCGATGGCAAAGGCGGCCTGGTCATCGCGGCGGACGACCGGGATGGACTGGATGGCTACTGGGCGAAAACCTTTGCCGTCACCGGCGGTAAGCACTACCGCTTCTTCGCGCTGCGCAAGGCCGAGGGCATGGCGTGGTCGCGGCGCAGTGCCGTCCCGCGCATCGTCTGGCAGGACGACAATGGCAAACAGGTCCCGCGCGACACGCCTGTCGTCACCGACTACCTGAAAGGCATGGTGGCGATGGCGGAGCCTGAGTACCCGACAGATAAGGTCACCGACGCTGGCGGCTGGACTGAGGTTTCGGACACTTACCGAGCGCCCTTGAAAGCGGCGCGCGCGGTCGTGGAGTTGCACCTGCGCTGGGCGCCGCGCGGGAGAGTGGAGTGGAGCTCGGTCGCGTTTGCCGAGACTGCGCCGCCGGCGGAACGTAGAGTACGATTGGCCGCAGTGCATTTCCGCCCGCAAGGCGGCAAAACGCCGGCAGACAACTGCCGCCAGTTCGCGCCGCTGATCGCAGAAGCCGCGCGCCAGCGCGCCGATCTGGTGGTGCTGCCTGAAACACTGACCTACTACGGCCTCGGGCGTCAGTTCGTGGATGTGGCCGAGCCGATCCCCGGCCCTTCGACCGAATATTTCGGCGAGCTGGCCAGGAAACACAATCTCTACGTTGTCGCGGGCCTGGTGGAGCGTGACCGGCATTTGATCTACAACGCCGCCGTGCTCCTCGGGCCTGACGGCCGTGTCGCCGGCAAGTACCGCAAGGTCAGCCTGCCGCGCACGGAGATCGAAGGCGGCATTGCGCCTGGCAACGAGTATCCGGTTTTCGACACGCGCTTTGGCAAAGTGGGGATGATGATCTGCTACGACGGCTTCTTCCCCGAAGTAGCGCGCCGGTTAAGCAGCCGTGGCGCGGAAGTGATCGCGTGGCCGGTGTGGGGCTGCAACCCGATGCTTGCCTCCGCCCGCGCCTGCGAGAATCACGTCTACCTTGTGAGCAGCACCTACGAGGACATCTCGCGCAACTGGATGCTCACCGGGGTTTTCGATCATGAAGGCAAAACTCTCGTTCGCGCCGAGCAGTGGGGCACGATAGTGGTCGCGGAAGTAGACCTCAACCAGCGCCTGCACTGGGCGAGCCTGGGCGACTTCAAGGCCGAAATCCCCCGGCACGCCCCGCCGGATTGAGCCGCATCAGTCTTCACCGCGAAGACGCGAAGAATCGCGAAGTTCTAAACTGCGCTGGCGCTAGGCCCTCTTGGTGGACACAAAGTTCACAAAATGGTCAAATTTTTGCGTCATCGCGGGCGCAGGTTCGGAGTTCAGCCTTCAGGCTGCACTGGCGTCGGGCAGGCTAAAGCCTGAACTCCAAACGGGCCATGATACAAAACTTGACCGATTTGTGAACTTTGTCTCCACCAAGTGGACCTAGCCGGAAAGTAACTCAGGTCACTCCTGATGCTGGAGGTAGTGCATGGCGCAAGCGAATGAAGCCAGCGCAAACAGGACGAAGGCCCCTGCTTCCAAGGCGATATTCGATGGAATTCCGAGCGCGATCGTGCTGAAGCGCAAGACGTCCACGTGCCAGGTGATCGGGTTGACGAGCGCTACGCTGCGAAAAAACGCGGGCAGAGGCTCGATCGGGTAAAACATCGAGCTCGCAAAGAGGAAGACAAAATAGAAAACCGACGTCAGAGAGTTGAAGATGTCGTTGCGGCGGATCCGAAGCGCGAAGATCGAGTAAAAGTAAAACCATCCAGCCGTCCCCAGCACGACCGTGAGCAGAAGCAGAGGGAATCTCTCCCAGCGAATTGAAACACCAAGCAACAGCCAGGCCAAGAGGACGGTGAGCAACGCCTGAACAACAGCCACCAGAACATTGAAAAATACTTTCGCGCCGAGATATTGCGCGCGGCTCATCGGGTAGGTGAGCATCTCATAGAAGATCCCGTTATCGCGGTCCATAAAGAAGCCCCAGGCCGTGTTCGCGGCAATCCCGAAACTCGCCATTCCCAGCACTCCCCCCAGGAAAAAAGACTGGTAGTCTACGCCCTCGGCCGATAACGGCGACGCCACCGCGTCGTTTATGCCCACGCTGAAAACCAGCAAGTAGCCAAGCGGGTAGCACAGGTCCCAGAAGAGAAACGTAAAGTTCGTGGTCCGGATCTTAGCCTCTCGAAAAAGCATTGCATGAACCGCCATCATCGTTTCCTCCGGCACAAGATGTTTCGCAAAACCCGCAGGGCGTCTCGCCCTTCGATTTACGAATGACGATTGAAAAGAGGCAGCTTCATTCGTCAATCAAAATCGTCAATCGTCAATTGGAATGGGCGTCTTCTTTCAGCAGTTCCACGAAGATGTCTTCCAGGCTTGCGCCTTTGATCTCGACGTGGAGCACGCGCCCTTTCTTTGCCAGCTCTCCGACCAGTTCGAGAACATGAGGTTCCTCCGCGCGGACTGCCAGCTCGATCGTGTTCTGGTTCACATGCAGCCGCACCGGGTCGAGCCGTTGCAGTTCCCCCTCGATTTCGCAGGGGAGGCGCTCAAAGGTCATGGAAACTTCGTAGACGTCCCGGGACAGGAGTTTCAGAGCGTGAAGGTCGCCTCGAGCCACCTGCCGCCCCTTGTTCATGATCAGGATGTCGTCACAGAGCTCTTCAGCTTCGCTCAGCACCTGGGTCGTGAGCACGATTGTGCGGCCGCGCGACGCTTCGGCGCGCAACATGCTCATCACGGCGCGTTTCAGGATCGGGTCCATGCCGGTGGAGAACTCGTCCATGAATACAACCGGCGTGTCCACCATGAAGACCTTGGCCACCTGGACTCTGCGACGATAACCTCCACTCAGATCCATTACCTTCCTTTCGGCTTCTGCCGTCAGGTGGAACTGCTCCATCACTTCCGAAGCGCGGCTGCGCGCCGCCGCCAAACTGAACCCGTGAAACCGCGCGAAAGTGAGCAGGTTGTCCCGGACCGAAAGAAACATGTCGACAGCCGTCTCCTGTATCACTGCCGAAATGCGGCGACGGACATCCAGAGGCTGCTTCGCAACGTCGTGGCCCAGAACCGATGCCCGGCCCGTGGTAGGCAACAGCAGCGTCGTGAGCACCTTCAAAGTCGTGGTCTTTCCCGCGCCGTTTGGCCCCAGCAGTGCGAAAATCGAGCCGGGCGCCACCGCGAAGCTCAGCCCGTCGACGGCGCGCACGGGTGCGCGGCGCCGGGGCCGGTATACCTTCACCAGGTTTTCGCACTGAATCGCGAATTCACTCACGGGCTTTTTAATCGGGCACAAACGCCCGCCGCGGTTTGGACGAGCAGGAAAACTTACGGATTTTTGATGGGACCAGCTTTACAGGCCGGCAATCAATGGAGGGCTTTCACGGTCTCAGTCCCTTCTAAGTTCCGGCGTATCGTATGCCTCGGCAGCCCGGAAGTCAAGAAACTCGCCGCGGGAGGGGCAGCGAGAAATCCACCGCGAAGACACGAAGACGCGAAGAATCACGAAGCAGCGGCGCCGCTTTTTCACCGCGGTGGATTTTTTGGGTTGCGGCTGGGCTGCACTGTGTTCATCTGTGGTTTCATTTTGTCTTCGCGTCTTAGTGGTAAAAAGCCTGCGAAGATCTCGGAGATCGCAGGATCAAAGGATCAGGACGCCAGCGCCGCGGATGCGGCTTTCTTTCAAGCGCAGCAGAGCCTCATTCGCCTCTTCCAGAGCAAAGGTCTCGATCTCGGTACGAATGGGGATCTCTCCCGCCAGCCGGAGGATCTCGTGGGCGTCCTGGCGCGTGCTGTTAGCCACGCTGCGCAGCGTCCTTTCGTGATAGATGGAGGAGTACTCAAGAGACGGAATGGGGCTCATGTAAATGCCGGCAAGGGCTATCACTCCTCCCTTGCGCAATACCCGCAGCGCTTCGGGAACCAGAGGTCCCGCAGGCGCGAAAATGACGGCGCTATGAATCCTTGTGGGAGGGTCCTCTTCCGCGCGGCCGGTCCAGGCCGCGCCGAGTTCTCGAGCCAGTTGCCGGTGCTCTTTGCTGCGTGTGAACACATAGACTTCACACTTCCAGTGCCGGGCGACCTGAATGGCAATGTGCGCCGAGGCGCCAAACCCGTAAAGACCGAGCGTTTCGCCGGGACGAATCTCGCTGAGCCTCAGCGCGCGGTAGCCGATGATGCCGGCGCAGAGCAGCGGCGCCGCCGCTTCATCCGAAAAAGAGACGGGAACGGGATAGGCGAAATCCTGCGAGACGACGGTAAACTCCGCGTACCCTCCATTCACGTGAAGACCGGTGAAGCGCGCAAATTCACACAGATTCTCCCTGCCGTGAGCGCAGTATTCGCAGGCGCCGCAGGCATCATGGAGCCATGGGACACCCACGCGGTCCCCTTCACGGAAGCGGCTCGCACCCTCACCTCGGGCTTCTACGACACCCACGATCTGATGTCCGGGAATAACGGGCAACCTGGGCGCCGGCAACTCCCCTTCGACGATATGAAGGTCCGTATGGCACAGCCCGCAGGCTTTCACCCGGACACGTATTTCACCAAGCCCGGGCTCCGGTTCGGGAGACTCCACGGCTCGCAGCGGAGCTTCCCGAACGTCGGCGGGCTTTTCCAACACCATCGCGCGCATGATTTCCCGACTTCAGACCTCAGACCTCAGACCTCAGACCTCAGACCTCAGACTTCGACTTCAGACCTCAGCACTGGGCCCGGAAAGAACGCAATAGCGCGTACGTAATTCAAGGGCTCCAGGTCTGAGGTCTGATCCCTGAGGTCTGAAGTCTGAAGTTCTAACCGTCACAATTCACGTCAGCAATTCCTTTGTATAGGCCCAGAGGGCAGGAATACCACCCGTGTGCCAGAACAGGACTGTTTCATCTTTGGCAATCGCACCACGCCGGATCAGATCGATCATTCCGGCCGCGGCGCGCGCCGTGTATACAGGATCCAGAAGAACCCCCTCCAGGCGCGCGAACAAATCGATCGCTTCGCGCTCCGGCGGTCCCAGAATGCCATAGCCCTCACCCAGGTAGTTTGCGTTTGCCGCTATCTCATTTGGCGCGAAATTTCGAGGCCGTCCGAGAAGCCGTGCTGTTTCGGTGGCGATGTTCGCCACCATCTCCTGAAGCGAATCGAGCTCCTCATCGATGCTGATACCGAGCACCTGACCGCGGCAGCCCGTGAGATACGCCCCCACGCACAGTCCCGCGTGCGTGCCTCCCGAGCTCGATGCGAAGATGATTCGGTCGAATTCCAGGCCATCCAGCGAGGCTGTCTGCGCTTTCAATTCTTCCAGGGCGCTGGAGTATGCAGCCGCTCCCAGCGGCGTGGATCCCCCAAGAGGAATCGCATAGGGCGTGCGGCCGGCCCTGCGCTCCGCCGCCACGACCTCTTCCATCATTTCCTCGCGCGCGCGGTCTCCCGACCACACGAGCCGCGCTCCCAGCAAGTGATCGAGCAGCAAGTTCCCATTGAATTCAGCGGGTGCGTGGCCGCGCAGAACCAGGATGCACCGGAAGCCGCACCGCGCGGCGGCAGCGGCTGTTTGCCTGCAGTGGTTCGATTGCGCGGCGCCCAGGGTTATGAGCGTGTCTGCCCCTGCGGCTTGCGCCTCCGCCACAAGCAGCTCAAGCTTGCGCGTCTTGTTTCCTCCCCCGGCGAGCCCCGTCAGGTCATCCCTTTTTATGAAAATGCGCGGCCCCTGAAGGGCCTGGCTCAACCGAGGCAATGATTCTATGGGCGTGGGGAGGCTGGCCAAAAAGACGCGTGCAAGGTCGAAGTTCATAGACGGATGTCACTCACTCCCGCTGTTGTCCGGAAAGGCAATCCGAGCTTCAGGGTTCGCGCAAGAATAAGTTGTCTCGCGCCCTGGAGGGCGCTGTGAGCGAACGCGAACCTCCGGAATATTGCAATAAACGAATGCGCCCCGGCAGCGGCAGGGGCGCAGGGAACTCCTGCAACCCCTGCCGGGGTGCCGGGGGTTCGCTTCGCTCACCCCCGGCTAATCTTCGTGGCATGGCCGTCCCGGCCATGACTGACTTAGATCTTTTCCTGACCGGCTCCTCACGGGCGGGACGCCCGTGCCACTGCCTCTTCCTGGCATGGCTAATTTCCCCGCTGGGGCGGAATACGTCACCGTATTATGAAATCATGTAATCAGTACCCCTTCTGTTTGTCCACGACGTTGACGAGCGGCTTGCCCTCCACGAAGCGGCGTATGTTCTCCTTGATGGTCGCGACCATGCGGTCGCGATCCTTGTCGGAGCGGCCGGCAATATGGGGCGTGATGATGACATTGTCGCACTTCCACAGGGGATGGCCCTTGGGCAGCGGCTCGGGATCGGTCACGTCGACCCCAACGCCGGCGAGATGCTTGGTCTCGAGCCCCCTCACGACGGCATCGAGATCGTAGAGGCCGCCGCGGCTTACGGCGATGAAGTAGGCGCCCTTCTTCAGCAGCTCGAATTGTTTCGGTCCCATCATCTTGTGGCTCATCGGCGTGTGGGGGGCCGCCACGAAGACGACGTCGGCTACAGGCAGAACCGTGTCGAGCTGGTCCGGTTTCACCACTTTCTTGAGAATCGGCATGTACGGAATGTCTTTCGGGTCGACGCCGATCACCTCCATCCCATGGGCCCAGGCGCGGAAAGCGATCTGAGTTCCGATGCCGCCCACCCCGATCACGACGGCCGTCCGCCCGTTCAGCTCGATCCCCGCGTAGGGGCGCGGCTGCCACAGCTCTTGCTGTTTGTGGAGCAGGAACGTATGGATCCCGCGCGAGAGCGTGAGAAGCATGGCCATCGCGTGGTCGGCGATCTCCGGTCCCTGGACGATCCGGTTGTTGGTGAGCACGATCTGGCTGTCGCGCAGGTCGGTAGTGCCGGTGAGATGCAGAATGCGCTCGACGCCGGCGCTCATTGTCTGCACCCACCGAAGCTTCTTGCCGGCGCGAACCTCCTCCGGCGTGATCTCGCCAATCAGGGCGTCTGCGTCGCCGATCTCCCCCATGATGCTCTGCGGCGTCACCGGCACAACCCGTGCCGAGGGGGTCACGCTCTGCAGCTCCTTCAGCAGCGCGGGATCGGGGTTGTTCAGTAGGATTTTCTTCGTTTGCGCCCACGCCGAAGGATCGGCAAAGGCAACCAGCGACAGGAGCACAACTAGATGGCGCATTTGACAGACCTCCTTTCGGGAATGCAGCATTTTAACCCAATTGGCATGCGGAAGGGGCCATGTCATCACGCTCGACTTCTTTG
>QHZE01000692.1 GCA_003225335.1 Acidobacteriota bacterium | reverse complement strand
CCTCCGGCGTTTCGACGAGCCTTCGATTCTGCGTCTCCAAGAGACGTTCAATGAAGCTCGCAAAAAGGTCTGGACGCTTCAGGATGAGAGCTTTCGCAAAGAGGTGGGTTTGTCAACCGGGAATGGCCCACTTTGATCATCTGATTTGGCCCCCCCAAGTTAAGAAATCATCATCATCATCCCGTCTCTCTTTTTTTTGCGTTTGCTGGTTACTTTTTTGCGCCAGCATTCTCCAAGTTGTTTACAGATGCCGGCATGACCGGATTTTCCACCTGTCTCGGCTGTTTGAGGGATTCGGCATGCTGGTTCCAAACCTTGCCGAGCTGCTGGACCTTCTTGCGAAGGTATTCCGTGTAGTCCGCAGGGAAGGGTTGCTCCTGGATTTCTGAGACCAGAGGCTCGAAGTAGCGCAAGCTCATGATGGGTTCTACGGCTCCGCCATTGAGCCAGGAGGAGTATTTCCGGCAGGCGCCCATGAGCATCGCCTCTTCGAGTAGGGCCAGCGGGATCCCACGTTCTTGCATGTCCCTGGCAGTTCGTACGTCGCGAACACCGAACTCCCCCACTCCACAACCGAGGGCTAGGAAGCATTCGCGAACAGACGCAACGTAGGCTTGTTGCTCGGGTAGTTCCGGAGTCTCTCCAGGCCGATGATAGGGCCAGTAACGGTCGGAGATTTCGAAAACGGTTCGAGCAAACTGGTTGTTCCCTGGTCGGACGTTGCAAATTCCCTTCGCCTGCAATTCGGCCACATAGTTACCGATGATCCGCTTGGACTTTCCGAGAGCGCCGGCGAGTTCTTTTTGTGTGGCCTGGTGCCGGCCGGTGTGGCGATCGGCCTCGAGACAAAGAAACGAAAAGAGCCTGAAGGCGCCGTCGGACAGTAACGTCAGCGCCTTGCGGAAACTATCACCGGCAGCGAACCAGCCCGCGGGCTCCTTGACAGTGAGTCTCTTATTTTTTTGACTGCAAGATGGATCGGTCATTTGCCCTTTGCTCCTTCCAGCTTTTTCTTCTGTCGACTTTCGATTGTTCGTCGGAACCGGTAGGATTCCGTGCCTGTTTCGATGATGTGGGCGCGATCGGTGACCCGATCCACTAAGGCCTTGCACAGACGAGCGTTTCCAAACACCTGAGTCCACTCGGAAAAGGGAAGATTGGTCGTTATTATCAGCGCCGCTCTTTCCGTCCGGTCGGCTATGACCTGGAAAAGAAACTCCGCTCCCTGTTCCGCCAGGGGCACGTATCCCACTTCGTCAATGGCAAGGACTTCGTATCGATGCCAGCGGCTAAGAGCTCGCCGCACCTGGTTCTGGTGATTTGCCTCAACCAGTTCATTGACCAGCGCGGCGGCGGTAGTGAAACGCACTCGTTTTCTCTGGCGGCACGCAGCCACACATAGGCCGGTGGCCAGATGTGTCTTTCCGGTCCCGCATTCTCCAATCAAAACGATGGGTTCTGCTCGCTCTATGTAGCCCCCCTCCGCCAGATTCCGAATCTGAGCGGCGGACACCTTGGGCGTTTGCGCAAAATCAAACTCTTCCAGCGTCTTCATCCGCGGCAAGTGAGCCTCAGTGATCCGCCGCTGCACGGTTCGGTGCTCGCGCTCGTCGACTTCCGCGGCCAACAGGACTTCCAGGTATCCCATATGACTCTGCTTCTCACGCATGGCCTCATCGGCCATCCTCGCAAACTGCGAGCTGATAGTGGGAGTTCGAAGAACCTTGCAGTGTTGGTGAATAGAAGCTTCCAGTAGGTTGACTGTATTTTCGTTCACTGGATGTCCCCCGCACTCAGCAGTTCGTCATAGCCCGCCAGCACCGGCAAGGGTCGCTCGTATCGAGACAAGACGCCGACATCGAGCAATTCGGGTTGTGGGCGCTCGAGGCCCTCCGCCGTTAACAGGTATCTCACCGCGCCGGCATCCGAAGACCCCATCTCCAGAGCCGATTCCACGGCCTGTCTGAGTCGGCCATACCCATGTTGACGCCCCAGCAAAAGCAGTTCGACCATCTCCCGCGTGCCGGCCTGTTTCCCGTGCCGCCTCATCAGGCTCTGCCAGAGTCGGTCATAACTCTCCGGCCAGCGCCCTTGCTCTCGCCACTGCACTAGCGGCGTGGACCCAGCCAGAGCCCCAGGCTTTCGCTCCAAAACATCGAGATAATGTTCCAGATTCAGAATCGCTTGCTGCCGGCCGTAGCAACGCTCAGGACGCGCCACGCACTTCCCCTCGTGCCACACCTCGATACAGGCCGGCAAAACTATTACACGTACTTTGGTTCCGGCTCTCAGCGGCACCGAATAACGGTTCGTCCGCACCTTCACGCATCCTTTGCTGTCAACGATCGGAAAGCAAACTTCCCCCAGTTCAAAGCCTTCCTCCGCCAGGGGGACCAGATGATCGCGTTCCATGACCATCAGCGCCCCGACATCCTGTTTGCGATCCCCAATTCTCCGACCCTGATCCGCACGACAGGCCGAAAGTAGTTGCTCGTTGAGGTCGTTCAGATCTCTGGCCTGAGGAATCGGCACCCAGTGATTCCTGCGAAAATATCCCTGCTCCCCTTCGACGCCCCCTTTTTCGTGCCCCTCGCCTGGCGTGCAGAACTCCGCCGCAAACTTCCAGTGCGAGTGAAATGCGATGAAGCGCGCCGTCTCCTCTCGTTCCCTCCCCCGCAAAATCTTCTTCACCGCACTGGACAAGTTGTCGTAGCGGCAGACCCGGAATACCCCCCCAAAGTACCGGAACCCCAGTTCGTGCCCCTCCAGGAATGCCTGCTGCGTGGACCGAAAAAACGCGCGGTGAAGGGATCCTGCGCTGGCCATGCTCCGCATGCAGAAAACCTGCAGGGTCTGTCGCTCGCCTCCCAGATCCGCCTGCGCTTCGTACCAGTCCACCTGCGCCTCAATCCCAAGGGCATAGGATTG
>QHZE01000691.1 GCA_003225335.1 Acidobacteriota bacterium | reverse complement strand
CTATCGAGATCAAATTTTGACGACAAAAGCCCAGGTCCTCCCGGCAGCATTGTGGTTCTCGTTGTGCGGGAGGCTGAAGGCCTAATTAGGTCGCTCTACCGACCTTTTACGACCTCGCGCAAATGAGCCCACCGCGGCCACGGTGTCCGTGCGAGAAACTCCGTCTGGATTGAAATCATTGATGTGGTTCGCTCCCACCACTAACCTAACTAACTTAACGAGCTATCTTCTGCTTATCTGGTTGTTTCAGCAAGCGCCATATGTTGGGGTCAACTCTGAACAGGGGCGGGATGCGAAAGGTCTTTGGCGCAACGTATGTCATTGTAAGGTTGGATATGCGTACAGTGCCGAGGCCGAGGACCCGTGAGCGTCGGGAATGGGGAAAGGCTCCACGATCAAGCAATAGATGGGGCGATCTCCAGCGAGTGTAACTTGAGGATGAATCAGCGATTCCCGGTTGGACGGGCTGATCCTGACAGCGACTCAGCTGTCCGTTCTCGAAAGGCCGCCGTCCGAAATCGGACGCTGCGAACGGCGGAAATCGTCGGGAAGGATCTGTCAACAGCTATCGCTCAACCAAGGTCACAAGGCATGAGAAAAACTTGTACGAGTAGGCTTTTATAGGTGTCTAATGTTGCAGGAAGCTGCTGAATGAGCCGAGAGATCCGGTTTCGCACGCTGTTACCGATCGCGGAGACCGTCTTGGCCGCGCTCTTTGGGGGTGTCGGCCTTTGGCAACGGAAGCAGATTCTAAGTCAACCTTTCTTGGGCGACCAGATTTTGTGGGAGAGCACCGCACGCTACCATGGGTGGCCCTGGCGGTCGCTTGCAAGGAAGTTCCTCTCCTGCGCCGCTCATGCTGAGTGAGGGCGACAATGTTTGATTCACTTTCCCAGAAGGCTCCGCAGCCTGGCCTGGAGCATGATTTCGGCGGGAGTTTTGCCAGGTGTTTCCAACCTACTAATTTCCGAACCACCCTACAGTCGTATCGCGAACGGAAATCGAAAAGCAGGCCCCCAGCGAGTCGCCCATGCATAATGGTCGACGTGATTCGCACTATTGCTCTCACATGCTTGCTGTCGAGCATCTGCCTCGGGGCGTCAAACGAGAAGCGACCATCATATCCCTCGTATGACTATGAAATTGCCCGTGCACATGAGATCAAGCCGCATCGCCGCACCATTCCATTGAAGGGTGTAAGCCCTGGTTTCAATCAGCTTCGCCTCACCCTCACGGTATCCCCCATGGGCGACGTGGTGGATGCCGGCGCTGGCGGCGACCGCGAGGCGCTTAAATTCTGGCCCCAACTGCAGGACGAAGTACGTCAGTGGAAGTTCACGCCCTTTGAAGAGAATGGGCAAGCCGTTACGGCTGAGGTCGAAGAATATATCGACCTTGTTCCGCCGGAGCGACTGCCAATGATCCATGTAGCTGCGCCCATTCTTCGGCCAACCTCAAAGGTTGCGATCACGCTGTCAAGGACAGGATGCTTCGGCAGCTGTCCTTCCTACACGGTGACGGTTGGCACAGATGGCATCGTGTTCGCCGGCGGCGGCTACGTGGTCGCCTCCGGAAAACACACGGATAGGGTAGATGCTAATCAACTTCGAAACCTTGCAAAGAGGTTTGTCACTGCTGACTTTTATTCTATGGACTCCAGCTACACGGCGAGTGTCACAGACAACCCCGCCTACACCCTTTCTATTGTAATCGATGGCCATGAAAAAAAGGTGGAGGATTATGTCGGCTCGTGGGTCGGAATGCCTGCGGTTATTACGGAACTTGAGAATGCCGTCGACACGTTTGCACATACCGAGCGGTGGATCGACGGCAGCGACGGGCTTGTTGAGGCATTGCGGGGGGAGAACTTCAACTTCCAGTCTTTTGAAGCACAGCTCATGCTGAAGGAAGCCGCCAGTCGCGGAAGCACCGAGACTGTGAGGAAGCTGTTGAAAGTGGGAGTGCCGCTGGAGCCCCTGCCCGCTCCGAAGCCAGATAGGCCATATGTAACCTCTCAACTTGAATCCGTTGGATGGCTCAATGCTGCCAGCAGCCATCCTGAGGCGCTGCAGGTCCTCATCAACGCGGGGGCGAGCAAGAATGACCAGAGCGACAAGGACTTGGCCCTGGCTGGCGCCGCTCGCTCAGGAAACGTCGGGACTGCACGGGCGTTGATGGACTATGGCGCCAACCCCAATGCCGATCTTAGCGCGCGGGCCGTCACAAAAGGCGGTGGCGGTATCAAAACGCAAAGAACGGGGGCAGGGAGTGTGCTGATTGATGCCGCAGAGTCCGGGAATCCCGAGATGGTGCGCGAAATTCTTCGCTACAACCCGGAGTTGGAAGCGCGAGATGGCCAGGGAAGGACGGCTGTATTCGCTGCGGGAGAGTATCGCGACGGAGATAAGGACGGCGCACGTGTGGAATGCTTGCATCTTCTGGCGGAAGCCGGTGCCGATGTGAACGCACGCGATAACGAAGGAAACACACCTTTACATGAAACTTTCCTGACCGATGTGGAAGAGGAGTTGTTGAAGCTTGGCGCAGATGTGAATGCGCGTAATAAAGACGGTGAAACGCCAATCTTCACCACCGTGGATGATGACGCCATACCGCTGTTCATTGAACATGGCGCTGACCTCACCATTCGCAACAACAAGGGCGAGACGGTGATGGAAGCGGCAAAAGAAAAGGGGCCTCTCCGGGAAGAGGCTTTCCGCAAGGCAATCCAGAAGTTGAACCAGCGTTAACAGACGCCAGCGCTGAGTTGGCGACCTCTCCCCAGTTCTTGGGTGTCATAAGTTTCTGCAGGCGATTTCGCTGCAGCATGCGGCCAACTGGCGAAGATGGCGGGCGCGAGAGCGATCGGCATCGCCGGCGGACGCGAGAAATGTGCTTTCGTAGGCATTGACTTCTATTTTGAGAATGTCGGCGGGGCGATCTGGCAGGCGGCATTGCCGCTGGTCAATAAGTTTGCCCGCGTGCCGATCTCTGGCCTGATCGCCCACTACGACGGCGTAGGACCTGGCGACGGCACCGACCGGCTGCCCGCCACCATGCGCGAGACTCTGTCGAAGAGCCTGACGCTGAGAGGCTTCATCAACTACGCGCCACCCTGGTCCAACGCCCAGGCAAGGGATTTCAAGGAGGAAGCCTGCGCGGAGCTGTGGGGTCGCCCCCAGTGCTGCGGAGGATCCCGAATGATGAAAACTGCCAAGTGCCGCTGCGGAAACCGCGCGTTCGGTTCAGATCGAATACGGCGCCTTCCGCTCGGCGCCCTGATGGCCTTTTGCGCTATCGCCACGTCCCTCATTCCGCGCCTGAACGCCCAGGTGTCACCCAAATTGAGCGCCACCCTACATCAGATTTTTGTGGAGAAGGAATTCAGCGCCAAGTCATTCGGTCCGGCGCGATGGCTCAAAGGAGGCGAAGCCTACACCACGCTGGAACCCTCTGCTTCCGAGGCCGGAGCGAAAGACATCGTCCGCTACGAAACTGCGACCGGCAAGCGGGAAGCGCTCGTGTCGGCCTCGCAGCTCGTCCCGGTCGGCGCCGGTGCCTCTTTGGAAATCCAGGACTATGCTTGGTCCGAAGATATGAATCGTCTCCTGGTCTTTACCAACTCCGCCCGGGTGTGGCGGCTGAACACGCGGGGCGACTACTGGGTGCTCGACCGTCGGACGGGAGCACTCAAAAGGCTGGGTGGTGATGCTCCGCCGTCTAGCCTGATGTTTGGGAAGTTTTCGCCCGACGGCTCGAGGGTGGCCTATGTCCGCGCGAACAACTTGTACGTGGAAGATTTGGACACTCGCCACCTCATCCGGCTCACGCGCGATGGATCGGAGACCATCATCAACGGGACGTCGGATTGGGTCTATGAGGAGGAGTTCTTTCTTCGGGACGGATTCCGGTGGAGTCCCGACGGGCAGCGGCTTGCCTATTGGCAGTTCGATACGAGCGGAGTCCGGGATTTTCCCTTGATCTACGACACGGGCAGCCCGCATGAGGTCGTGACACATATTCCTTATCCCGAGTTTGGTGTCTATCCGAAGATCCAGCACATACGTTACCCGCAGCCAGGAACCACCAATTCTGCCGTACGAGTGGGTGTGGTGAGTGCGACGAGTGGATCCACACGATGGATGGAAGTCCCGGGCGATCCGCGGAATAACTACATCGCGCGAATGGCGTGGGCTGGAAACTCGAACCAACTGGTACTCCAGCATCTGAACCGGCTTCAGAACACCAATGACGTGCTGCTGGCTGATGCCGACACCGGCGCCGTCGAGAGGATCCATCGCGATCAGGATGGCGCCTGGGTGGACGTGGTGGATGACCTGCGCTGGCTCCACGGCGGGAAGGAGTTTCTCTGGCTCAGCGAGCAGGACGGGTGGCGGCATGCCTACTTGGTCTCGAAGCAGGGCGACCATGCGCGTTTGATTACTCACGGGCAGTTCGACGTCATCAGCATCGAAGGGGCCGATCCGCAGGATGACTGGCTGTATTACATCGCCTCGCCCGCGAACGCCACCCAACGATATTTGTATCGCACTCGTTTTGACGGCACCGGCACACCCGAGCGTCTGACACCCTTGGATGCACCGGGAACTCACTCGTATCAGGTCGCGCCTGATTGCCGCCGGGCCTTTCATACCGCTTCGGCCTTTGATGAGCCACCGGCAACCGATCTCATCAGTCTTGGACGGCTGGATGATCAAGCCTCGCGATTTCGATCCAGCAAAGAAATATCCTCTGCTGGTCTTCGTGTACGGCGAGCCCGCAGGGCTGACCGTGTTGGACCAATGGTTCGGGGAGCTCTCACTCTTCCACTTCGCTCTCGCGAACGAAGGCTACCTGGTTGCCAGCGTTGACAACCGGGGGACGCCGGCGCCTAAGGGTCGCGCCTGGCGCAAAATCGTCTACGGCTCCGTGGGGGTGCGTTCCTCGAGGGAGCAGGCCGCCGCCCTTCAGGCGCTGGAGCGGACTCGCCCCTACATTGACGCTTCCCGCGTCGCGGTCTGGGGAAAAAGCGGCGGAGGCTCGAACACACTCAATCTTATGTTCCGTTCTCCCGACCTCTATAAGGTCGGCATGGCCGTGGCGCCGGTGCCCGACCAGCGGCTTTACGACACGATCTATCAGGAGCGGTTCATGGGGTTGCCGCAGGATAACCCCGACGGTTACCGAGCCGGCTCGCCAATCAACTATGCCGAAGGACTAAGCGGCAAACTGCTGATCGTGCACGGTTCGGGAGACGATAACGTGCATTTTCAGGGCACCGAGTTACTCGTGAATCGGTTGATCGAGCTTGGTAAGGAGTTTGACTTCATGGAATATCCCAACCGCACCCATTGTCTTTGCGAGGGACCCGGAACGGATTTCCATTTGTACGCCTTGTTAGCCCGCTATTTGGAAGAGCATCTCGAACGAGGGCCTCTCGGCGTTGAGCCAAACCATAACAAGACCAATTAAGACGAGGAGCAAATCGTGAATGCAGGAAGAATGCGGTTGGTCAAGCTCGTGGTGTCGATCGGCGCCGTCGCCGCCTCCATTCTATTGGCGAGAGGCCAGGGTCTACCGGTGGCTGGCAATACTCAGGTGAGCGACCTCACTCCGAAGCCCGGCTTCTTCACCGAGCCGTCCGTCGCCATCAATCCCCGTAACCCAAAGCAGGTGGTGGTAGCTTATCAGGATAACGCGCACATCGCTTATTCGCTCGATGCCGGGAAACACTGGCGGACCGCGCCAGGAATTGCGCCGCCGGACTACCGGGTGTCAGGCGATGTCTCAGTCACCTACGATCACCACGGCCACGCGATCGTGTGCTACATGGCCTTCGACAAGCTGGGCACCTTCAATTATTGGGCGCACAACTCCTCGCGCAACGGCCTGTTCGTTCGGCGCTCGCTCGACGGCGGCAAGACCTGGGAGTCCGAGGACATCGCCATCCTTAAGCATCCGACCGAGCCGGGCGTTCCCTGGGAG
>QHZE01000690.1 GCA_003225335.1 Acidobacteriota bacterium | reverse complement strand
AGAGCGCGAAGAAAAGCGATTTCAAAAACTTTGCGTTCTTCGCGTCTTCGCGGTGGATTTTTTGGATTGCGGCTGGGCTGCGCTGTGAAAATACGCTTTCGGTGGCCGTAAGAGGGATATGAACGAAAACGAGAAGAGGCAGCTTGACGAGCAGGGATACCTGGTCCTTGAGGGCTTCATGGGCGACGCACTGCTCGATGCAGTGCGCCGCCGTGTCGAAGAACTTTTCGCGGAAGAGGGCGAACGCGCCGGCTCCGAATTCAAGCA
This sequence comes from Acidobacteriota bacterium, assembly GCA_003225335.1. GTDB lineage: Bacteria > Acidobacteriota > UBA6911 > UBA6911 > UBA6911 > Gp18-AA60. The sequence goes on along the minus strand of QHZE01000690.1, from coordinate 8,494 downwards.
GGAACCGCAAACGAGGCGGCTCGCGAATCTTGTCGATGGGGGTCCTCTCTTCGAGCGGGTCATCGCGATACCCAGGATTCTCGAATGTGTGTCGCACGTTCTGGGCCCGGAGCTCAAACTCAGCAGTCTGAACGCGCGCTCGGCCAATCCCTATTCCGACTGGATTCAACCGCTGCATTGCGACGTCGGGGCCATCCCCGACGAGAAGGGTTTCTGGGTCTGCAACACGATCTGGATGCTGGACGATTTCACCGCAGAAAACGGTGCCACACGGATGATTCCCGGCTCTCACCGCTGGGGCAGGCTCCCTCAGGAAGTTCTGGACGACCCGGCCGCCCCGCATCCTGAGGAGGTACTGTTGCTGGGCAAAGCGGGGACCGTCGTGGTCATGAACACTCATATGTGGCATGGCGCCGCCGCGAATCGCAGCCCTTATCCACGCCGCGCCATGCACTGCTTCTACTGCCGCCGCGACAGGCCACAGCAGCAATATCAGAAGAAACTCCTTCGACCCGAGGTCCAGCAGAGGCTCAGTCCCGAGCTTCGTCATCTTCTGGCTTTGGACGATCCGCTCAACGACGAGATCAGCGCGCGGCTAAGTGGGCAGAGCGGCTTCCTGAGATAGGAGGCCTCAACCATGCCTCTCCGTCTCCTGGTGATCTGTCCTCTTCTCAAAGCCGTCACGAGCCCGACGAGTTGCGGGAAGCCAAGATCGAGAAGAATTCAAGCACTTCATTCACCACGGAGACAGGACGTCTTGTCGCTGCAGGGTCACTGTCTAAATCGCAGCTGCGTCTCCACCAAATTTGACCAGTTTGCGCTCTCGGCGCGCGCCCAGTGCGGACTGGATGGACTTTTCCGTTGATCGAACAAGTCCTTATTGACGATTAAGATAAATGGAGCCATTTGGCTCAGAGGGTTACCCCATCGGAAGCGATTCGCATTGACTTCCGGGGTCTCAGTCAATAGAGTTAAACGAAAGGGTGACACCCCGGCCCGGAATTAACCTAGGAGCATTGTAGTATGTTCAAGAAATCAGATACAGATTACACCCAACCAGAGCCGACCACATCCACGCAGCCTCGAAGCAACCCAACCGAGCTTCGCAAGGAAGGGGCAACCATCGGTCCTTCGATTACCATCAAGGGAGATCTCAGCGGCGACGAAGACCTCATGATCCAGGGACGCGTTGAGGGTAAGATAGACCTGAAGCAGAATAACATTACGATCGGCAAGAACGGCCGTGTCAAAGCCGACGTTTACGGCAAGGTAATTTGCATCGAAGGCGAGGTTGAAGGCAATCTCTACGGGCACGACCAGATTGTCGTCCGGAACTCTGGAAACGTTCGGGGCAATATCACAGCTCCGCGGGTGGCCCTTGAAGACGGTTCCAGGTTCAAAGGCAGCATCGACATGGAACCCCGCGCCGACAAGCAGAAGCCGGCCAGCGCTCCCGCCGAAACCAAGGCCATGCCGAAAAGCGAAGCCGGCAGCGAAGCAAAGGCCGCAACCCCGTATCGACCAGAGCCAAGCACTACGAGGGCGTAATACTACGAGGGCGTAAGTGGGCCTGCTGACACGACGTGAGCAGCGAAAGGAAGCGGCGGCACCGCCGCCGCAGCACCCTGCGGAGACGTACAAGTCCCTGGCGCTTAAGGCCCTTTTGGAGCAGCTCCTGGGGGACTGGAGATATAGCATTCTGGACCTGGGCTCGGCGGTCGGCGCTAATGTCGCGTTTCTGTCCCAGTTTGCAAGCACAATCCGAGTAGAGGACCTGTATCGGACGCTGAACGCCGCGAGGTTTTTCGATCACGGGGAAGAACCTGTCGAGGAATCGGCTTTCGAGCGGCTCGTCTCTATCCCTCGCGAGACCCGCTTCGACATAATCCTGGGTTGGGATCTGATTAATTACTTCCGGACGGATGAGCTTGCGCCGTTGATCCGATACATTGGCCGTTTTTGCCGTCCCGGGAGCTTTCTCTTTGCCATCAGTTCTACGCTCAAGGAAATTCCCGCGACCCCAACGAACTTCAAGATCCAGGATGCGGAAACGCTGATTTACGAGCCCGGGGCCACGCGCATGCGCCCCTGTCCGCGTTATGTTCCACGTGACCTGGGTCGTCTCATGTCTGGGTTTCACGTGCGCAACTCTTACCTGCTCCGCAACGGGATGCAGGAGTACCTTTTCATGCGCGATTGATCTGCGCATGCGAAGCCCTGTCTGCTTAAGTCGATGTATTCTCGCAGCCGGCGGTGGTGAAATCCTTAGCGCTTCATGGGAGCAGGACGCGGATGAACGGGCGCCAACCAAGAGCATGAACAAAACCACAGATCAACATAGATAAACGCGGATCTGTGTTCATCGGTGGTTTCAGTGTACGCGGTGGGCGGGTTCCACTTCTACCTCTCTGCACTCTGATCAATAAGGAAGGTTGTGTGGCCAGGGTGGTCTGCCCCAAATGCAGCTCGAGACAAGACGGCGGCACGGAATGCCGTCGATGCGGGGTCGTTTTTTCGCGATACGCGTCTTCGCCGGAGGCCAGGATCAAGGCGGGTACCGCGGCCGCTTCCGCGTCCGGACTTTTCCGGAGTTTTTACCGCATCTTTCGCTGGGTGGCGGTTGGATCATCGATCCTCGTTCTCGTCTTGATGCTTCGAAATTCGCCCCCTCCCGACGTCCAGATCGATCCCGACGCGCAGAAACGAGCCGAAGCCAAAGTGCAACTGCTCCAAGCCGCCTCAAAAGAGGGCAGACCTTACACGCTCCACTTGGACGAGGGCGAACTGAACTCCTGGCTTAGACCCAACCTGAGCCTGGCTCGGGGTGAGCCAACGCAAACGGCGCGAGAGCGAGGGCAAGACGATGTGGAACCATCGATCGAAAGAGTCCGTTCCACGGTGCGCGACGTGAAAATCCAGCTACTGGACGACCGGGTGCGCGGCTATGTCCTGTTCGATCTCCTCGGCAAGGACCAATCGTTAGTGCTCGAAGGACGACTGGTGGTCGAGAATGGATACCTGCGTCTACAGCCTGAGAGTGGAACTCTGGGAACGCTGCCTCTGCCGCAGTCGAGCCTCAAGGGCGCTGTCGCGCGTCTCTTTGACCGGCCGGAAAACAGGGAGACGTTCCACGTCCCGCCGGGAATCCGTGACATTCGAGTGGAGCACGGCGAGCTGATCGTCGTCCGCCGTTAGTGACTCTTTGCGTCCTGGCGGTGAATGCGGCGTACCCTTCTTCGCACCACGAAGAACGCGAAAGACGCAAAGAGCCGTACGTTTTCTGCGTACAATGGGCTTCTACATGAGCGCAGGACTCACATACTTTGAGAGGACGAGGGAGTTGTTGGAAAGGGGGATTGATCTTTCTCTTTGGCGCCGGACATTCCCGGATGATGTGCGAAGAGATGATCCCGCGCCAGGGAGGCTTTCCCGGTTTTGTCGCACTCGTGGAGATGTCGCTCTCCACGCATTTCAGCATCGTCGGCGCCAACGGACTTCGCGCACCGCTGTACCTGGAGAAATACGAGGGCTATGCGGAGGAGATCTTGAAGGGTTTCAGGTTTGGGCCCCACGACGGCTTCATCATCATTTCGAACAGCGGGATCCGTCCCGTCCTGGTAGAAATGGCGCTCGGGGTCAAGCGGCGCGGGCTGCCGGTAATCGGCATACTCTCGCGCAGACATGCGGAGCAGTCAAAACCGGCGCATTCTTCCGGCAAGAAATTGATCGACGTGGCGGACATTGTGCTGGACAATCAGTCTCCTCCCGGCGATTGCATTGTTGAAATTGAAGGGCTGGAATGGAAAACAGGCCCCACTTCCACGGTTACGGGAGCCATGATCATTAACATCCTGCGCTGCGAAGTGGCAGAGCGCCTGCTCAAGCTGGGTTGCAGCCCCGAGCCTCTTCCAAGCCATCAGTTTGTCGGTAATACCAGCGCCGAAGAACAACTGGAGCGGTTCTACGAGGCCTACCGAAAAAGCCTCGCGCACCGCTATGAATAGTCTCCGTCATGGGAGGCGGATTCACCTGGCGCGACACACCCGCAACCAAACAGATTCACCACAAAGACGCGAAGAACACAAAGATAAGCCAGGCTCTTTGTCTGTGTGAATCTTCGTGTCTTTGTCTTCGTGGTGAAAAAAATGTGCGCAAGATGAAAGCGGTCAACATTGCGATGTTGGGATCGGGGTTTGTGGCGGAATTTTACATGCAGGGGTTGGAGAATGTGAACGGACAGCGCGTACTCGTCAACTACTCGCGAACAGAGGAGAGGGCCCGAAATTTCGCCCGGAAGTGGGACATCCCGGAATACGGGACCGACTTGAAACCCATCATCCGGCGCGCGGATATCGACCTCTATCTGATCGCTCTCCCAAACGAGGCGCACATGCCGGTGTCGCTCGCGCTGGCCAGGGCGCGCAAGCATCAGGTCTGCACGAAACCCCTGGCGCGCAACCGGCGTGAAGCAAAGCAGATGCTGAAGGCCGCGCGCCAATCTGGCGCGCTCCACGGCTATGCGGAAACGGAAGTTTTCGCCCCCGCGGTGGTCAAGGCGCGCGAGGTCGTCGAACGGGGCGGCATCGGCCGCGTCACCTGGGTGCGCTCCCGCGAGTCTCACAGCGGACCCCACAGCGCGCACTTCTGGGACGTGAAGAAAACCGGAGGGGGAGCGCTGCATGATCTCGGCTGCCACTGCATCGCGGCCGCTCGCTATTTCTACGGCAAAGACGACCCGGCTGTCGAGGTCCTGGCCTGGGGAGCTACGCTGGCCCACGGCAAGAAAACGAAGGGGGAGGACAATGCCCTGCTGGTGATGCGCTTTGCCAGCGGAGGGATCGCGCATTGCGAGCTGTCCTGGTCCACCCTGGGCGGCCTCGATCTGCGGAACGAAGTGCACGGCACGGAAGGGTCCATCTTCACGGACGTCACGCGCCAGACGCCCATCTTCTCCTTCACCACAAAGCCGGCAGGCTATGTGGTCGAGAAGGCCGACATCGACTTCGGCTGGACCCGGCCGCTTCCGGAAGAAGCCTTCGCATACGGATACCAGGCCGAGATGCGGCACTTTGTGGAGTGCGTGCGCGGCGGGAAGACGCCCCGCGAGACTTACGAAGACGGGTACATCGTCAACTGCATCCTCGATGCCGGTTACCAATCGATGCGCTCGCGAAGATGGGTGCGGGTAAACACGCGCTAGCCGATGCCGGGAAAACTGCAGGATAGGGTTTGCCTGATCACCGGATCCACAGGCATCGCAGCCTGCACGGCGAAACTCGCCGCGCGCGAAGGCGCAACGGTTTTTGTCGCGAGCAACGCTGAGGATTCCTGCCCGGCCCTCGCCGAATCGCTCCGCGCCCAGGGGGGCGTCTGTGACGCCTGCGTTGCGGACTTGACCGTTGAGTCATCGGCCGCGAAAGTTGTGGCGCAGTGCGTCGCCCGGTTCGGGCGCATCGATGCGCTGTTCAACGTGGCCGGTATCAGCGGAAGGAGTTTCGGTGATGGGCCGGTGCATCAGTGCACAGAACGCGGCTGGGACATGACCATGGACACCAATGTAAAGAGCATGTTCCTGGTGTCCCGCGCGGTGATCGGCCGCATGCTCCAGCGGCCAGCGCAGGAAAACGGCGAGAGGGGCTCCATTCTGAACATGGCAAGCGTCCTGGCATTCTCTCCGGAGCCAGCATTCTTCTCAACGCACGCCTACGCTGCCAGCAAAGGGGCCATCATCAGCCTGAGCAAAGCCATGGCGGCGTACTACGCGCCCCATAAGATCCGCGTAAACGTGATTGCGCCCGGGCTCGTTCGGACTCCCATGAGCATGCGCGCGCAGGAAAGCCCCGAGATTCTCAACTTCGTAAAAACCAGGCAGCCGCTCACGGGAGATTTGATCGCGCCCGAGGACATTGCCAGAGCGGCCGTCTTCTTGCTGAGCGACGACGCCCACAGCATCACAGGCGATGTCTTGACCGTGGACGCCGGCTGGTCGCTCGGCTGAGACAAAAGCCGCCTTTGGAGTGCGACAGCTTGCTTAGGGCCCGTCAGGAAATAAGGTGTGCATTTTGGGGCTGCGGCCCGCAGGCTCGCTGGCTTTGTTGCTCGCTCCTCACATACCGCCCCGGGTATAGCTCGTCACTCGCGCCTCGCCGGCGGGCCTGGGGGCCTGCAGCAAAATGTGAAGTTATTTCTGCGCGAGCCCTTAGCCACAGAGTCGCAGAGCCGCAGAGGATCAAGCCTCTGCGTCTCTGCGGCTGAACACCTATGGATGGCAAAAAATTGCGGGAGAATTTTTTTCTACGAAAATGAAAGAACAGCCGTTGCGAACGACTGTGGTCGGGAGTTATCCCTTTCCGGGATGGCTCGAGTTTGCCTCCCAGAACCTCGAACGGTTCGGCGCTGCCGACGTGGAAGAGTTGATTGAAGACGCCGTCACAGTTGCCGTCCAGGACCAGGTCCAGGCGGGACTCGACGTGATCACCGATGGAGAACAGACCCGATTGGACTTCAATCTGTCGTTCTACGGATTCCTCGAAGGGATCGATCTCGAAACCGCGCCCGCTCGGCAGTTCGGGCCGCCCGCGCATGATCAGCGCGCCCGTTACAGGGTGACCGGCGAATTGCGCGCCCCGCGCGGGCTCGGCGCAGTGCGCGATTTCGAGCGGCTGAAACGGCTGGCGCCTCCCGGACCGGTCCTCAAAGTCAGCCTCCCCGGGCCTTACACCCTGAGCGGGCGGCTCATTCCCGGCAGCCGGTACCAGGATCGATATGCGCTGACGGAGGCCCTGCTGCCGATCGTGCGAGCGGAGCTGGAGGATCTTGTCACGGCAGGGGCCCGCGAAATCACGGTCGATGAGCCTTCCATGAGCTGCTACGCGCACCGCGAAGACACCGAGCGCCTGGTCGGCATCTTCAACCGGACCGTCGAGCCCATCGCCGGCAAATGCCGTGTCTCGACTCACCTCTGCTTCGGGAATTACAAAGGGCGCGCGGTCGGCCCGCGCCGCTACGCTCCGATGTTCCCCGTGTTTCTCGACATGAACGCAGACGAGATTCACGTCGAGATGGCCGCACGTGAATTTGCCGAGATTGAAATCCTGGGCGAGATCGCTGCCCGCAAGGACGTGGCCGTTGGCATTGTGGATGTCAAAAGCTATTACATCGAGACTCCGGACGAGATCGCAAGCAGGGTGCGCCGGTGCCTGGAACATGCCCCGGCGGAGCGCCTCTCCCTCGCGCCAGACTGCGGGCTGAGTCAAACCGCGCGCTGGGCCGCGCGGCAGAAGCTCACGAACATGGTGGAAGGCGTCCGTCGTGTCCGGGAGGAGCTGAAATCGTGATCCGGCCGGTCCTCCGGGACGAGGCGATTCTTGCAGACATCGCGGATGCAGCGCGCGCAACAGAAGCCCTGCATCTGTGGTGGCTGGGCCAGAGCGGCTTTCTCCTTCAATGGGAAGGACGGCACCTCCTCACGGATCCGTACCTCTCCGATTCGCTGACCAAGAAATATGCGGGTACGGACAAACCGCACGTGCGCATGACGGAGCGCGTTGTCGCGCCGGAAAAACTCGCTTTCATCGACGTCGTGACCTCCAGTCACAATCACACGGATCATCTGGACGGAGAAACCTTGCGTCCTTTGATCCACGCAAACCCTGACATCCGGTTGATGATCCCAGAGGCAAACCGGGAGTTTGTGGCGCAGCGGCTCCAGGTGAATCCCCGGATGCCGCTCGGAATCGATGATGGAACCTCGGCCTCAGCCGCGGGTTTTCGACTTACCGGCGTCGCCTCGGCCCACGAGGAACTGGAGCGCGACCCCCAAGGAAGATGCAAATTTCTCGGTTACATCGTAGAGCTTGGCCCGTGGAAGATCTATCACAGCGGAGACACGGTGTGGTACGAGGGCATGACCGGGAGGCTGCAGCCGTGGGCCCCGGACGTAGCGCTTCTGCCCATCAACGGACGCTCCCCGGAGCGCCGGGTTCCCGGCAACCTGAACGGCCGCGAAGCGGCGAAGCTCGCCAAGGACATTCGTGCACGGCTGGTCATCCCATGCCATTACGAGATGTTCGAATTCAACACCGCCTCGCCGGATGAATTCGTGGCGGAGGCACAACGGCTGGGGCAACCGTGTCGCGTCTTGAAATGCGGAGAACGCTTCACGCTCAGGAAATAGGAAAACGGCCTTCAAACGCGAAGACGCAAACTGTCGGCAAGGGGCAGTACCGCCAGCTGCCCTCCGCCGCCTGCCCCCTGCCTACTGCTGTCGTTTGTGACGCGCTTTGGCATCGGGATGGGCGTCGCGGTACTTGGCCACGTCCGATGGGGTCACCGTCACGGGGCTCGTGATCGGGCCAATTGCGCCCTCGCTTTCAAGATCGCACTTCATCTTCTGGTAGCAAAGGTCGGGAGCTTCCTGAAACTTCAATTGCTTTTCCGAGAATACGAGGTCATCTATGGTCAGGATAATCTGGCGGACCGACTTGTCTTCGCC
>QHZE01000305.1 GCA_003225335.1 Acidobacteriota bacterium | reverse complement strand
GAGGCCGCAGGTCAAGAAGGTCTTGTCTGTCTTTTTCTTATTCTGCCCGCTGGCTGTCTCCGCTCAGAGCCCCAGGGAGTCGCCCGTTCACTGGAAGGCAAAACCTCTCGCAACCCCGGTCCGCGCGGGACAAGCGTTTGAAATCCAGGTAGAAGCCGCGATAGAAGGCGACTGGCATCTGTATTCCACGACGCAGCCTCCCGGGGGGCCGAATCGGACACGATTCACGCTCCTGTCCGGTGAGCCCTTTCAAATGCACGGGGACGTGCGCCAGTCCGCGCCGAAGACCGAATTCGATTCCAATATCGGTATTCAAAACGAGACCTTCACCGTGCGCGCCGATTTTTGGGTGCCGCTGGTCGTCTCGGAGAACGCGAAGCCAGGCGAGTACGAAGGATCCCTCCAGGTTGTCTATCAGGTCTGCAACGACCGGCTATGCCTGCCTCCGACAAAGGTGCCGATCCCGTTCAGAGTGAAGGTGGCCGCGGGTCCGCCGGTAAAGCAGGACGCAAGCGTCTCTGGAACCGCTGCGGTAGGGGAAGCACAGCCGGCGGGAGCCTCCGGCGCTTCTTCCGCGGCCGCAACGCAACCGGCACGGGCCGAACGAGAGCCTGCGTCTGCGCCCGAATTGACGCGAAGCGTTGCCGGCACGGCGGCCGAAGTTCAAGAGGCGCGCTCCAGCGGGTTCTTGCCGTTTCTTTGGCTCGCAATGACCATGGGGGCGATTTCCCTCGCGACGCCGTGTGTGTTCCCCATGATCCCGATCACAGTGTCGTACTTTACCAAAAATGCCGAGGCCCGGAGGTCGGACGGGATCAAGCAGGCGCTGGTGTATTCGCTGGGAATCGTCTTCACATTCACGGGCCTCGGCCTTGGCCTCGCGGCCTTGCTGGGCGCAACAGGCATCAACCAGTTCGCGGCCAACCCGTGGGTCAACCTTCTAATCACCGCCATCTTCATTGGTTTTGCTCTGAATCTCTTTGGACTTTATCAAATAGGGGTGCCCTCGAGCGTTCTGACACGGCTCTCCCGCGCGGGCGACAAGGGGAGCTATCTTCAGACTCTGCTCATGGGTCTTACCTTCACGCTTACGAGTTTCACCTGCACCGTGCCTTTTGTCGGGACCGTCCTGGTTGCCACAGCGCAGGGAGATTGGCTGTGGCCGGCAATGGGCATGCTGGGCTTTTCGGTCGCCTTCGCAGCGCCGTTTTTCGTCCTCGCGCTGCTTCCCAAGATGCTGACTGCGCTGCCTAAAAGCGGGAGCTGGCTCAATTCCGTGAAGGTCACGATGGGATTTATCGAGGTGGCAGCGGCGATGAAGTTTCTGTCCAACGTGGATCTGGTCTGGAACTGGCGCATCTTTTCCCGCGAAGTGGTTTTGGCAATCTGGATCTCCGCCGCTGTCCTGGCGACCGTCTACCTGCTGGGGAAATTCCAGCTTCCCCACGACACGCCGCTCGAAAGAATAGGCGTGATGCGCCTGATGTCCGCGCTGACCTTTCTCGCCATCGGCTTCTATCTGTTTACAGGGCTGCTGGGCGCCACCCTGGGTGAATTGGACGCATTCCTGCCCCCACGCACTTCCGGAGGGCTGCCACTGACAGGAAGCGGGGCCGCCGGCCGGGAACTCACCTGGCACACGAGTCTCGGACCCGCGCTCGAGCAGGCGCAGCGAGAGCAGAAGCCCGTGTTCATAGACTTCACGGGCTACACGTGCACGAACTGCAGGTGGATGGAGGCCAAGATCTTCACGCTTCCCGCGGTGCAAACCGAGCTGGAGAAATACGCGCGGGTGCAACTGTACACGGACGGAGCCGGCAAACAATACGAGGAGAACCAGCGTTATCAGAAAGAACAATTTGGAACTGTGGCCCTCCCGCTCTACGCCATTCTTGATTCGCAAGGCAAGAAGATCGCGACGTTCCCGGGAATGACGCGCAAACCCGGCGAGTTCCTCGGCTTTCTAAGGAGCCCGTCTGCGCAAACTGCTAGATCAGACCTCAGACCTCAGGGATCAGACCTCAGACTTCGACCTCAGCCTCCAGGTCCGAAGTCTGATCCCTGAGGTCTGAGGTCTGACTGTTAGCGGAGCAAGAAAATCAGGATCATTAAGATAACTACCGCAGCCTGGGTCCGTTTCACCGGTTCAGGATACGAGCGCTTCAGCTTCTGCCAGCCCCTGGCCAGCCAAAGCATCAGAACAATGATCGCGCCACTGAGGGCGAAGCACACCGGGTAGCCGGCCTGCAGCCCCAAAACCGGTCCGAGGTGTTTTCCCCGCAACACGCCAAATATCAGCCAGAGGTGAACCCCGTATACCAGCAAAGATTCCTGCCCGGCAATCCGGATCGGCTCCGGCATCAGATGCAGGAGTTTCTCCATCCCATAAAAGAACGCGCAGAGAATCAAGACGCATCCCAACCGTACCGAAACATAGTGGGGGCTTGTGGTGTAGAAGTTCTCATGCCCCGGGACTGTGTAGGGGGCCAGAAGCCCTCCGCAAATCAGGAACACACCAAGCACAAACACATGGCGCACGTGACGAATCTCGCGATTCCTCTCCACGGAATTGAGAAAGAGATGCGCCGCAATCCCCCCGCACAGGACGAAGCTGAGCCACGGAAAGAGAGGGAACAAAGAAATCCCGTGCGGATTCAGGAACAGGGCAAGGGCCAGTGGGACTCGACCGGCAAAATCCTGCGCCCACATCCAGGGAGTCAGAAGGGAAACGGCCGTGGCAACACAACCTGCCGCCCAGGCAAACAAGGCTCGCTTCCTGAATATGAAGAGAAGCGCCTGCAGTATCAACAGGGACGCCACAATGCACTGCAAGATATCGACCTGCAAAGTCTCCTTCCACACGTCCGGAGTTTCCGGATGCACGTATTTGCTCCACTTGAACTGATGCAAGTGCGTGTAGTAGGCGACTAAAGTGATGAATCCGAGGCGGCGGAGGTTGATCCATACGGGCCTTCCGAAAGCCAGCCACTCCTCCCGGTTGCGATTCATCTGGAGGATGAGCGAAAACCCTGCGGCAAACAGGAAGGCCGGAGCTACCAGCCCATTGAAGAACGTGAGCCCAAAAAAGAACAGGGTTTTCTTAGATTCCGGCTCCAGGTAGGCATTAACCACATGAGTTTCTATCATGACGACCAACGCCATACCCCGGAGCAAATCAATGAAACCATACCGGGCAGGCCCTGGTGTCTGTACCATGCGGGTTGTGGCGGAGGTTATTGCCTCATGCGTCCGCGGCGTCACATGGAGGGTCAAGGGGCTTTCAAAATGACAAATGACAAATCCCCGGGGGAATTCTATCCGATCTGTTCGTCCATTTGTCATCGGTCATTTGTCATTCGCCGTTGTTGTAGGGATTAGGGGCCAAAATAGGGTCTCCCTGACAGGCGGCAAGACGTCCTCTTTCACCACGGAGACACAGAGGGCACGGAGATTTCACAGAGGCATCAGGGTTCTCCGTGCATCTCCGTGTACTGCGTGTCTCCGTGGTGAAAGAGAGCGCTTGAATTCTTCTTGAGCTTGGCCTCCCACAACACGCCGGCTACCCCTGCCAAAAGGCGTTTGACCTTTGGAAATGCCTCGGTGCAAAATCACTAATCACGAAACCGGAGCCCTGGATCTTATGGAATGTCCCCACGAAAAGGTGTACGTCAAAACTTTCGAGGCTGGCCGCGTTCTGTGGATTTGCCGGCGGTGCAAGAAATCGGCTGGTGAAGTGGACAATGGAGACCCCACCAGAGTGTTTGACACGGAAGAGTATTTTCGCCTGCTCACGGAGTTCAATGACCAGGCGCGGGAACGAGCCAGCAAACAGGGAACGGCCTAAACCGCCGGCTTCGGCGCCGGCGGCGGGAGTGTTCGGGCCTCCACTTCTGATTGGAAGCCAACGCGGTTGTGGCTTCCGTCACAGAAGGGCTTGTTGTTGGAATTTCCGCAGCGACAGAGAGAAATCGCCTCCCTGCCGGAAAGATCAAAGTCTTTCCCCTGCGCGTCCTTGATCACAAAGTTACCTGAGACTCTCAATGGCCCGTTGTTTGTGCAAACGATGGTCGTATCGCTCATTCCACGTCTCCGTCGATAAAATCGCTCCGATAGTCTGAACGAGAAGTCCTTTCGCGACAAGCCAAAAATCTCCTCCCGGCATGCCTTCACCACAAAGACGCGAAGGCGCAAAGAATCGCAAACATCTTTGTCATCTGTGTTCTTCGCGTCTTTGCGTCTTAGCGGTGAACGGGCTGTGAGGCCGGCGGAGTGATATAATCCGGAAGTTATGGGGGCGGGAACGAACCGAAACGTGCGGGTCGGACTGGTCCAGATGTCCTGCACAAATGACCCCCGCGCGAACCTGGAAAAAGCTGTCACGCGGATACGGGAGGGAGCGGCGCAGGGGGCACAGATCCTCTGTCTCCAGGAACTTTTCAAGTCGCTCTACTTCTGCCAGGTGGAAAACCACGACAACTTCAAGCTTGCCGAAGAGGTTCCCGGACCGACGACGGAGCTTCTGGGAAGACTTGCACGCGAGCTCCAGGTTGTCCTGATCGCATCCCTGTTCGAGCGCCGCGCTCCCGGCCTCTACCACAACACGGCGGCCATTCTCGATGCCGACGGCAGGTTTGTGGGGAAATATCGAAAGATGCACGTTCCCGATGACCCGCTGTATCACGAAAAGTTCTATTTCACTCCGGGAGACCTCGGTTTTCACGCCTGGGACACGCGCTACGCCCGAATCGGGGTTCTGGTCTGCTGGGACCAATGGTATCCCGAGGCGGCCCGGCTCACCGTCCTGCATGGAGCACAACTGCTTTTCTATCCTACTGCTATTGGATGGCATCCCGGCGAGAAGGCGGAATACGGCGTCTCCCAGCACTCCGCCTGGGAAACTATCCAGAGAAGCCATGCCATCGCCAACGGAGTCTATGTTGTATCCGTAAATCGTGTGGGACACGAGGGCGCCCCACCGCCTGACGGCCTCGAATTCTGGGGAGCAAGTTTTGTCTGCGATCCCGCCGGAAACCTTGTAAAGGTGGCCTCCCACGATCGGGAGGAAGTCCTTGTCGTCTCCTGCAACCTGGACAGCGTGGACAGAACCCGAACACATTGGCCCTTTCTTCGCGACCGCAGGCTTGAAGCCTACGGGGACCTTACCAAAAGGTATCTGGATTGAAAGAGAGCCCGCGCGCGCTCGGATACCGGATGCCGGCGGAATGGGAGCCCCATGCTGCGACCTGGTTAAGCTGGCCGCATAAAGAGGAATCCTGGCCGGGGAAGTTTGCGGCAATCCCGGAAATCTTCGTCGAGATCGTACGGCTCCTCTCCCCCTGCGAGGAAGTTGACATCAATGTCAACGATGCCGCTATGGAAAAGAGCGTCAAGGAACTGCTGGTTCTCCGCGGCGTCTCTCTCGAGAATGTTCGCCTCCACCTCATCCCAACCAATGACGCCTGGTGTCGCGATCACGGCCCCGTATTCGTTGTCCGCAACCGGCGTGATTCGCGGGAGCTGGCAATCGTGGACTGGGTCTTCAACTCATGGGGCGGAAAGTACCTACCCCATGATCTCGATGACCAGGTTCCGGCTCGCGTGGCCGAGGTGTTGGGGCTCCCCTGTTTCGCTCCAGGCATCATAATGGAAGGCGGATCGATAGACGTAAACGGGCGCGGCACCCTGCTGACCACGGAGTCTTGCTTGCTGAACCCGAATCGAAACCCTCATTTGAGCAGGAAGGAAATTGAAGAGTATCTTCGGGAATATCTTGGGGCGAGAAATATCCTCTGGCTAGGAGAGGGAATTGCCGGCGACGACACCGACGGGCACGTGGACGATCTGGCCCGCTTCGCCAACCCATCCACGGTCGTCACCGCCGTGGAAGAGGACCCTTCTGACGAAAACTACGGAGCGCTGAAAGACAATCTGCGACGACTGAAGTCTATGAACGACGAAGCCGGGAGCCCTCTGGAAATTGTCACTCTTCCAATGCCGCCGGCCGTCTATTACGAAGGTCAACGTATGCCCGCTAGCTACGTCAACTACTACATCGCCAACGGCATCGTCCTCATGCCCGCGTACCACCCGGTGACGGATCCTATAGCTATAGGCACGCTCGAACGGCTCTTTCCCACCCGGCGCGTTGTGGGTCTGGATTGTAACGATCTCGTGTGGGGCCTCGGAGCCTTTCACTGCGTCACGCAACAACAACCTGCATGGAGTTCAGGCTCTAGCCTGCACGGAAAACAGCCTGAAAAACCGAACTCTGGAAGGCAGGGGCGTGAACTCCAAACCGGGAGAAGGACTGCTTAACGGGAGGGCGTGGCCATTCCCGGGAGGGGAACCGCGCGCCTGCGAGCTCTCGACCTGTCATTGACCCAGGTCAGAACCAGCCAGGCCAGCGGAACAGCCACCAGAGCAAAAGAAAGCCACCGGCCGTAGTTGCCATCCGGACCGTAGGGCTCGGTCGCATCGTGAATTACCAGGCTGTTTGGAAGCACATTCGCTTCCGCGAGCTCGTGCATCCCGTAAATCAGAAGTTGCAACACAAAAACCAACAAGAAAACGGCAGTCACCTGCAGAAAACGTGGGAGGTTCACACGATGCCCATAGCGGCCCCAGAGCATGGCAATTCCACCCGCTGCCAGGAGTCCCAGCAGAGCGCCCAGAGTAAGCTGCGGTGTCCTCACCTGAAACAGGAGCGTCCCCAGAAGGAGTGCGGCCTCCATTCCTTCCCGAGTGATCATCAGCAGGATGAACAAAAAGACGCCCAGCCAGGCCATCTCCGCGGAAGACGCTCGGGTTGCCCGATCGAGGCTATTGTGGATACGGCTTCCTAACGCGCGCGCGGAACGCCACATATGTACCACCAGCGTGCCCACGAGAACGGACGCCAGAACAGCCAGTGTTCCTTCCCAGAAAGCCTGGTTTGAAGCCAGCGAGAAAAGGTACCCGGCTGCCGCGCTTGTCAGGACAGAGCAGGCAATACCACAATAGACGGGAGCGCGGAGTCCTTCACGGCCTGTCTTCCGCAAGTAAGAAAGGCTGATGGCAACAATAAGAAACGCTTCGATACCTTCCCGGAAGGTTATGACGAAAGCCTGAAGCACCGTGGCCGCTCCGCTCTGCAGATGAAATGCAATTTCAATTTCACCCTACTATACTGCGGTCATTGCGCCGGAGTCAAGCATAGGTTCAGACTTCAGACAGGGATCAGACTTCAGACTGCGCCGGGGCACGAACAGAAAAACGCGCAGACATTCAAGCGTTCCAGGTCTGAGGTCTGATCCCTGAAGTCTGAGGTCCTTCTGGGCAGGCTAAAGCCTGAACTCCGAACCTGGCAAAACGGTGTATATTCTGTTGGTGCCTTCCCCTTTGCGGGCACAATGGCAGGAGAGAAGACTATGCCCACCTTTGGCATCACACTGAAGCCGGACATGTCACCGGAGCGCCTCGTGGCCCTGACCCGAAACGCAGAAGCGGCAGGATTCCAATATGGATGGTCTTTCGACAGCCACGTCCTCTGGCAGGAGCCTTATCCGCTGCTTACCCTGATGGCGATAAACACACGTACCATGCGCTTGGGGACGCTGGTCACCAATCCGGTCGTTCGCGATCCCACCGTGACCGCGAGTTTGCTTGCGACGTTAAACGTCATTTCCAAGGGACGCATGGATCTCGGAATCGGGCGTGGCGATTCCTCCCGGAGAGTGATGGGCAAGAAGCCAGCCACGATGGAGCGCCTGGAGGAAGCGGTGAGCGTGATCAGGGCCCTCACCCGCGGTGATTCCGTTTTCTACCAGGGCGCCAACCTCAAGATGTCGTGGGCAAGCGGCGGCCTTCCCGTCTGGATCGCCGGTTACGGCCCGAAGGTCTTGAGGCTCGCTGGAAGAATTGCAGATGGCGTGGTCCTTCAATTCGCCGATCCCCACCTCATTCGATGGTGCATCGGCTTCGTGCGGGAAGGCGCGGAGGAGGCGGGAAGGAAGTTTTCGAAGTTGGAAGTCATGAGCGCAGCCCCCGTCTGGGTCTCGGAAGACGCCGCGCTGGCTCGGGACCGCGTGCGCTGGTTCCCCGCCCTCGTCTCCAACCATGTGGTGGACCTGGTTGCGCGTTACAAGCCCGAGGAGCTCCGTCGATCGCTTCTGCATAGTCGGGGGAGTGAAAGAGCACCGGCGCAGACTCCAGGAGCTCTTCGACGCGGGCGTCACCCAATTCAACATTTACTTGATGTGCGGCGAGGAGGAAGAAACATTGGACGTCTACGGCAAGGAGATTCTCCCCCATTTCAAATGACGAGTGACGAATAAGAGAGAACGGCCTGATCGTCAATTGTCAATCGTCAATCGTCATTCCGTTATGCCTTGGATCCAGGAGAATATTCCTTTGGCCCCGTTTACGACGCTCGGGATTGGGGGGCCGGCGCGGTACCTGGCCGAGATCTCCGAGGAAAGCCATGTTGTGGATGCTCTCGCCTTCGCGCACGGCCGCAGTTTGCCCGTGTTCGTGCTGGGCGGAGGAAGCAACATTCTGGTCGCGGACGAGGGTTTCCCGGGACTGGTCCTGCGAATTCGCGTGCGCGGCATCCGGTCTGCGGACGGTGATCGGCCCGGGATCGCGACCGTCGGCGCAGGAGAGGATTGGGACACCTTCGTATTGTGGTGCGTGCAGCGCAATTGGGCCGGCGTTGAATGTTTGAGCGGCATTCCCGGCACCGCGGGCGGCACTCCGATACAAAACGTGGGCGCCTACGGCGAGGAAGCGAGTGAAGTCATTCTTACAGTTCGCGCGTTCGATCGCAGCCTCCAGGCATTTGTCGAGCTGGGCAATGGGGCCTGCGGTTTCTCCTACCGCAGCAGCGTCTTCAATACCTCCCAGCGCGACCGCTACATTGTTCTGAGCGTTACGTATTCCCTCCGCGTGGGAGGCGAACCTCGGATCCACTATCCGGATCTTCAACGCTACTTCACAGGCAAGCCGGAGACTCCTTCCCTGGGGGCGGTGCGTGAGGCTGTTCGGGCGGTCAGGGCCAGCAAGGCGATGCTGCTGGTACCCGGCGATCCCGACTGCAGAAGTGCGGGTTCTTTCTTCAAGAATCCCGTCGTCAGCGAGGAAGACTTTCTAAGAATCACAGAGGCGGCGCGCAGTCACCAATGCATGCGCGAGGGGGAAAGTCTCCCGCGTTTTAGAGCCCCCGCCGGAAGGGTGAAAGTGCCCGCGGCCTGGCTGATCGAACGCGCGGGATTCCGCAAGGGATACGCGCGCGGACGCGCCGGTCTTTCCACAAAGCACACCCTCGCGTTGGTGAATCGCGGAGGGGCTACAGCGATGGAAGTCCTGGAGCTTATGGGCGAGATCCAGCAGCGAGTATACGAGACTTTCAGCGTCGAACTGACGCCCGAACCCGTCTTGGTCGGCTTTCCCGGCAATCAATAGCGAGTGAGCCTCATACCGCCGGGAACCGCCGATGCACGCCGATTAACGCCGATGGAACCGGTGAACATCCGCGTCCATCGGCGTTGATCGGCGGTTTCAGACTCTTCACTGCGGTTGCTCCAGTCGATTCGTGGCATGGCCGTCCCGGTCATGATAGAAAACTTGACCGATTTGTGAACTTTGTGTCCACCAAGTGGACGCAGGGGCGCCCCCTTGAAGCTCGGGCGGCCACACAGGGCCGCCCCTACAGTTTGGATGTCCGGCGGGCAGCATAACCAAAGACGTTTGCTTCTTCGCGTCTTAGTGGTAAAGGCCGCGCCCTACTCCGTGCGCCGAGCGTCGATTCCGGGAACGGAAACTTTCCCCATCGTCACTGGACCCCAGGCATACTCTGTTGGCCCCAGACGGAGATCCGCTCCCATGAGCTCGTCCCAAGAGGCCTCTTTGCCCGAATAAGCCGAGATTCGTCCCATGATGGCCGTCATTGTGGATTCGGCCACATTCCTGGCCTCGTTGATCGGCTTTCCGGTCCGGATCGACTCCACCAGGTCTGTGTGCTCCTCGACGTACTCCTGCTCTTTCGGACCCTCGTAGGTCCAGGCGACCGATCCGTCGGGATTGAAGATTTTGTCGGCGCAGTTGGTCGCCCCCTTGGTCCCCACAATGAACTCCGACACGTTGTTCGCGCAACCATTGATCTGCCGGCACATGCTTTGAAGATGCAAGCCGCCGTCGAACTCGAAATCGATCGCGAAGAAATCGTACTGATCGCCTGTGACGCGCCGCATGCGAGCCCCCATGCCGACCGCCTTCACAGGATGCTTGCCCGTGAACCAGTTGATGACGTCGATATTGTGGACGTGCTGTTCGACGATATGGTCGCCTGAAAGCCAGGTCCAGTTGACCCAGTCGCGAATCATCCATTCCATATCGGACCACTTCGGGTCCCGCTCCTTGTACCAGAGCTGGCTTTGATTCCAGTAGCAACGGGCCGCGACGATCTCGCCGATGGCTCCGTCCGCGATCCTCTTGTAAGTTTCGATGTAGGATCTCTTGTGCCGTCGCTGCGTACCCGCCACAACGCTGAGGCCCAATTCCTTCGCTTTCTCCCCCGTGGCGAGAACCGAGCGCACCCCTGCCGGGTCCACTGCCACAGGTTTTTCCATAAAGACGTGTTTCTTTGCTTCTACGGCCGCGGCAAAATGCGTCGAACGAAAATGCGGCGGCGTGGCCAGTAAGACGACGTCAACATCGGTGGCGATCAGTTTTTTATAAGCGTCAAACCCGACGAAGCATCGACTGTCCGGAATCCCCTGCCCCCTTTCGCTCAGAGCCTTGCGAGCGCTGTCAAGCCTGTCCTGAAACACATCAGCGAGGGCAGTGATTCGAATGTCGGGCGCGCTGCTGAGTATGTTCTCGGCCGCGCCCGTACCGCGTCCGCCGCAGCCCACCAGACCCGCCTTCAAGGGCGGGCCTTCAGGAACGGCAGCAGGTGCCGCGCGGACCCTCAAAACAGTGTGTGCCGCTGCGGCCGCAGCCACAGAGGTCTGGATGAAACCTCTTCGTGTCAGTTTTCGCGAGATCTTCCGGCTCATTGGCATGTTCTCCTCTCCTTTTCTCTATCCTGGGACTTCAGCATTCCCGGGGTCAAGCGATAAAAACTCCCTTTTGGGACACGCCGCATTCAACCGCCAAGACGCAAAGGCGCGAAGAGCCCGCGAAGAGTCATCAAGAAGATTTGTCGTTGCTCTTTGCGCCTTCGCGTCTTTGTGGTGAAAGGGGGCAAGAGCAAATGACCAATGACAGATGGCAAATCTCTTGTCTATTTGTCATTGGTCATTTGTCATTGGTCATTTGGAGCTGGCGAATCCGGAAGCCTTGGAGCTCCGGTCTCTGAGGGGGGAAACGCCGGTCAGGGGTCCGTCAGGCCGGTGACTTTCCGGAAGCTGGTCTGTTTAGAAGGAATCATAGTGATCATCATCTTCGTGGTGTTACCGTTAACCAGGAACTGGCTATTTCCGGCCATCGTGTACTTCGGCGTACCAAATTGGGGAACTCCGGTGGCGTCGGGCTGAAGCTGCTTTAAGGCGGATAGGTTCGGAGTTCAGGCTTTAGCCTGCCCGGACTCTGTGCAGCGTGAAGGCTGAACTCCAAACCTGAACTCCAAACTCCGGCCGCCGGTTAGGGGTCGGTCACGCTGGTGACTTCCCGGTAGCTGGTCTGTCTAGGAGGAATAATAGCGGTCGTCATCTTGGAGGTGTTAGCGTTGACCAAGAACTGACTATTTCCGGCCATCGTGAACTTGGTCGTGCCAAATTGGGGAACTCCGTTCGCATCGGGCTGAACGTTGACCACGTAAAGCCCGCCGGTCATAGAGACGTTCATGCCGCCGAAGCTACAATCCCCTTTGCCAATGACGAAAATGAGCCCGTTCCATGTGATGGAGCCGTTTCCTGACAGCGCGCCCGTCACCACCAGAAGCCCTCCACCGTTGAAACCTCCGCCCAACGACAGGTCGCCGTTAACATAAGTGATCTTGGGATTCTGGACGGGGTCGGTCGCATCTTTGGTGGGATCAAAAAAACCCACGTACGGCTGGCTGTTCCCGGACCAGCTCTGATTCCCTTGATAGACGCCGTCCGCAAATGTAGGGACCTCGTATTGAATGAAGTTCCAAAGATACCCGGGATTCAGAAGATTGGCCCCGTCCGCGCTCAAAGTAGTCGTGATATCCCCTACGGAAGGTGTACCCCCCTTCCCCGTGATATTCTTCTTTTGCGAATTGGTCAGCCCCGAGGTTACCTGATTTACCGGCGTGCCGTTGGCAAGATTCGGGTCGATCGTCGCAACACCGTAGTTGCTTCCGCCGTCGATGTCGAAAGCGGCTCCATCCCACATGCTGGGCGACGAGGGCACAATGGTGTCACCCTCCAGGACAAGCGGGGAGTCAAAAGAGAACGACTTGCTCTTCCGAAAGCGCATTTCGTACACGCTTAGCGAATTGGCGCGCACCGCTCCGCCGCCGATCTCGCGAATCGTCCCGGCAACACCCATGGAGCGGATTATTATGGTGCCATCCGCATCGACGAATGGATTGTCCAGCTGGCCCGGAGGAACTCCCTCCGCGGTTCGCTCTGTCAGGTCACCAGCATTGTCGGTCACCTTCACGAAATAGCGAGACGTAATGATAGTTCCCGACCCATACGGATTGGGCGAAGACAGGGCGATCCCGGTAAGCGGGATAATCACGGTTCCATTCGTCGTGCCGAATCTGCCCGTATTGATGATGCCGTCGTCGGGCAAGCCGGCAACGGCGCTCGTAGGATCGAGAATATTCAGAGAACGGGCGGTCTGCCAGGTCAATGGATTGCGGAAAGCGGAGGTTCTGGCCTGGTTCATGTAGCTTGTGGTATTGCTGTAAGGAACGCCGTCAGGTCCGTTCAAGAGGTCATTGAACTGAAGCCCTATCAGCAACGCCTGGGCGTGGTCAATACCCGCGCGGGCGGCATAGCTGGCCCGGAGCTTGCTTTCGTAGTTATCCGAGATCCGCACTTCCGTCGTCGCGTTCACACTCATGTACATTCCGAGAACAGAGAAAATCGAAAGAGCGATCAGCGCAATGAGGACCGCGACGCCTTGCTCGTCCCTGTGAGAGACGTACCCGTGTGTCCCATTCTTATCCTGTGACCCGCTTTTGCCCTTTCGTAGGCACAACATATCCGATCTCCTATTAAATGATTTTTGTTTAGCGAAAGGGGAGGTCGCCGGACGGGAAAAACGCGTTTGTTTTGAGTGGGGACTCACAAGCTTTATCGGCATAGGTGCCCCCCTGATTAGCACTTAGATGTATGCCGGGATGGCCCGAAGGTGCTATTAGCAAGGGAATTTGCCCGACCCGCACTTTGTGAAACCCCGTGTCCGGATTTTCACGCCGGCCCGCTTTGCGGGGCAGCCGGGACATGTTACATTGCCTGTGATCCTTTTCTTGCGATGGGAGTTAAACACAGACTGGCTTGTTACAGAACGCGATTCGGAGGGGTCTGATGCCCAGCGACACGCTCACCGTCATCGACAACCGCACCGGCAAGAGTTATGAAATTCCCATCACAGACAGCTCGATACGCGCCAAGGATTTGCGCCAGATCAAGACCTCTGAGGACGAATACGGACTTCTATCGTATGATCCCGGTTTCACCAATACCGCCTCCTGCCGCAGCAAGATCACGTTTATAGATGGGGACAGGGGAATCCTGAACTATCGGGGCTATCCCATCGAGGAGCTGGCGGAGAAGAGCACCTATCTCGAAACGGCGTACCTGATCCTCAATGGCGATCTTCCCAATCGGACGCAGCTCGACGAGTGGGTGCACAATATCAAGCACCACACCCTGCTGCATGAAAACATCAAGAAGCTTATCGACGGTTTCCGCTACGACGCGCATCCCATGGGGATGCTGTTGAGCATCGTGGGCGCGCTATCCACGTTCTATCCGGAAGCCAAGAATATCTTCGACACACAGCCGCGGCGCGAGCAGATTTTCCGTCTCATTGCCAAAATGCCCACGATCGCCGCCTTTTGCTACCGGCACAGTGTGGGTCTCCCGTTTGCCTATCCCGACAATGACCTGAGCTACACCGGGAATTTTCTCAACATGCTCTTCAAGATGACCGAGCTGAAGTACAGGCCCCACGCGGTTCTCGAACGCGCCCTGGAGGTGCTGTTCATTCTCCACGCCGACCACGAACAGAATTGCAGCACCAACGTGATGCGCAGCACGGGAAGCTCCCACCCGGATCCCTATGCCGCGATCGCAGCTGCAACCGCCGCCCTGTACGGCCCCCTCCACGGCGGCGCGAACGAGGCTGTGCTGCGCATGTTGGGACAGATCGGGTGCAAGAAGAACGTCCCGGATTTTATCCAGAAAGTCAAACGGGGAGAAGGCCGCTTGATGGGGTTCGGACACAGGATTTACAAATCTTATGACCCGCGCGCCCGAATTATCAAACAGATGGCCGATCAAGTGTTCGGGGTAATGGGACGCAATCCACTGCTCGACATTGCTCTGGAGCTCGAGCGCATCGCCTTAGAGGACGATTATTTCATCTCCCGCAGGCTCTATCCCAATGTCGATTTCTACTCCGGTCTCATCTATCAGAGCATGAAAATTCCGGTGGATATGTTTCCGGTGATGTTTGCCATTCCCAGAACCTGCGGGTGGCTCACTCAATGGGAGGAGATGCTCCTGGACTCGGAGCAAAAGATTGCGCGACCCAGGCAAATCTATGTCGGCCCGAGCCGCCGCAGTTACATTTCCCTGGAAGAGCGCTCCTGATTGACGATTGACAAATCGAGAAAAATGTTTTTCCTCCGATCCTTTCGTCAATCGTCAATCGTCAATCGTCAATCGTCAATCGTCAATCGTCAATCGTCAATCGTCAATCGTCAATCGTCAATCGAAACCCAGTCCGTATGCGGTTTCTTGTTCAAGACCAGATACTCGTACAGCAGCTGACCGTACGTGCGCGGAACGATGCCCCGCTCGCGGAAGAAGGGCTGGAGCGCTTTGTTAAGCCGCGGAAGGTTGTAGAAGGGGACCCCGGGGAAATAATGGTGCTCCAGGTGGTAATTGGACCAGAGGTAGGCGAAGTCCCAGAACCAGCTGGGCTTTATCGGCGTGCTCCACTGCGCCGGGTCGCCGGGCTTGATGTCATAATGCTGTCCCAACCGATTCAGGGCAAACGCCGCGGGAAAAACCAGGAAGACAGGCACAAGATACACCTTCCAAAGTACAGGCCATCCGGCGAACAGGCCGATGAGCAGGATCAGCGAAAGCTGATAGGAGATTGTCACTTTTCGCTCGAGTCCGATCCGTTCGCGCATCGATTCTGGATACGAAGCACTTTCCTTTGCCGCCGCGCGGAAATAAATCGGAAAGAGCGCCGGGGTGAAATAGAGCGCCTTGTACCAGCGCCGATTCAGCTTGGGAGATAGATAGTGGCGCTTGGGATCTCCTTCATCCGATCCCAATTCCGCATGGTGATCGAGGTGCCAGCGCGTGAACTGGGAGCACGAAATCCCGCTCGCTATGGCGTACAACAGCCCCAGGAAACGAGACATTCCCGGCCGCTGCCCGGGAAACACGAGATCATGAACGACCTCGTGCAGCAGCACGGTAAAATTGAAAATTGTCAGCCCTTCGAGCACGGCAAAGGGCACCCACGCCCAGGACTCCCGAAAATAGAGGACTCCGAAGATGCTCGATCCCAGAAGGACCAGCTGTCGTGCCAAAACCAGGAAGTGCCTCCCGGGACGCCGCAGATGCAGAACCCTCAGCTCGTCGCGGCTCACTGCCGCGGCCAGCTCCCCCTTTAGCGCCCGTGTGTGTTCGGCATAGTAATTCGTTTTCATGGCGGCAAGCCCCTCGCATCCACGCCTCTACGATATTTATATATGAGGAAGCGCCTAACTGCCAAGAGGCTGTTCTTGCGGCATCACCAAGACACCCTTTGGCCACAGAGCCACGGAGACACCGAGAAAATATGATCTCTGTGGCTCTATGGCTAAAGGTCTTTCCCAGTCAAGGAACTTGCGAGGAGGAAAAGATTATCTGCCCGAACATTTCCGGTATGTGGAAATCATCCTTGAAGGTGGGAGACCAGGCAAGGTTGGCGCGAGTTGGAAGCTTCTCGACGCGGTAAAGATTGAGCCGCCAGCGATCCCCGGGCTTGGGTGGAATGTTCGGAGCGGGGACAATATCCTCCATGGGAAGGGCTATCTCGCAGGTCCATTCCTTGTCACCTTCCTTGCCATCCACGGTACCGTCCACACGGACCGCCCAGCGCAGGTTTTCGCTGTTCCAGCTCTCGTAGTGAAGCGGTTTGCGGACATCCAGAAGAAAAATATCGATCATGGTCCCGAGGGGGTTTACTTCGAGCTCGATATAGCTGTTTTGTCGCGGATCTGCCTTGAGAAATACCTCCACGACCTCCTCTTCCCATAGATGCTGATCCCGGTGGAGCATGGTAGCCCAGATGTTGGAGTCCACACAGCGGAAAGCAAAGTAGAGGAATTTGTCGTCGTAGAGGATCCTGGCCCCAGTTTTGTAGGTGCTGGGAGAGCCATCCAGGTTATTTACGAAATTGTCAATCGGTGAGGCCTTTGCCCATGCCTCTTCGTCAAGTTTCCCGTCGATGCGAAGAGGCGCTCGCGCTCGAAGCACCTCATACACGGGCAGCGGCGCCGGCTTCGGTTTTTCCTCTTGCGCAATGCCAAGAGCTGCGAACGCGAACCCGGCCAGTAGCGATAAAACCATATATATTGGCATCAATACACCTCCAGGTATAATCCTACCTGGAAAGAATTTTTTCGCCTGCGTAAAATCGCACAATATGAAACCACCGATGCGCACAGATCCACCGATGAAATCGCCGAAATCCGAAACCCGAAACAAATCCCAATGTTCAAGGCCTAAAATCAAAAACTGGCCGAGTGAGAAGCCTCGTTTGGGAAATTTGGTCTTTGGATTTGCTATTGTTTCGAATTTCGGATTTATGATTCCATCGGTTCATCTGGGGTTTCACTCTGATACGCCAAAATGACACGGAACCCACCTTCTGAGGAAAAGCTCAGGGAATTCGTAACGGAGTTGCGCCGTTCGTTCTCCGGCGAGATTCGCACGGATCGGTTTTCCAGGATCCTGTACAGCACAGACGCCAGCATCTATCAAATCGAGCCTCTGGGGGTTATTCTCCCGCGGTCGCATGACGACGTAGTAGCCGCTGTTTCTCTCGCGGCCCGCCACATGGTTCCCTTGCTTCCGCGCGGAGGCGGAACAAGCCTGGCGGGCCAGACCGTAGGCGTTGCCATCATAGTCGAGTGCTCCAAATACATGAACCAAATCCTGGAAGTAAACCTGGAGGAGGCTTGGGCGCGGGTGCAGCCCGGTGTAGTCCTGGACCAGCTCAATGCCCACCTGAAACCTTTCGGTTGGAAATTCGGCCCGGATGTTTCGACGAGCAATCGGGCCACCGTGGGCGGCATGATGGGGAACAATTCCTGCGGCTCTCACTCCATCGTGTACGGCAAGACAATGGACCATGTGCTCGAGATGAGAGCGCTTCTCTCCAACGGCGAAGAGAGCCGATTTCACGAATTGACGCGGGAGCAGTGGGCACAGAAGGCTGCCCGGGACAACCTCGAGGGGAATATTTATAGCACCGTAGGCGGAATCGTCCAGCAAAACAGGGACGAGATCCTCGAGCGTTATCCCAGGGTGATGCGACGTGTTGGGGGGTATAACCTGGACAGCTTCGTGCGCGCAGAGGGCGGGAATTTGTGCCGTCTGGTCGTAGGCTCCGAAGGAACGCTGGTTGCGTACACCGAGAGCCGTCTCAAGCTGGTGCGTTCACCCAAACTTGCTGCTCTTGCCATTGTCCACTTCGCGGACCTGGTTGCGGCTATGGAGGCCACGAAGGAGGTACTGGAGCTCAGGCCTGCCGCGGTGGAACTGGTGGACAAGATGCTGCTGGATCTGACGCGACTCCAACCCGCCTTCGCTCCCAGAATGAATTTTGTCCAGGGCGATCCCGCGGCGATCCTGATCGTGGAGTTCTACGGAGAGAGCGCGCGGGAGCTTGAAGACAAGCTGTCGAAGTTGGATGCAAAGCTTCGCGCCGGAGGCATGGGCACTGCGTCCGTACGCGCAATCAGCGCGGAAGACCAGGCGAACGTCTGGGCAATCCGTAAAGCAGGGCTTGGCCTGCTGTCCAGCATGCGGGGGGACGCCAAGCCGATAGCTTTCGTCGAGGACACGGCCGTCTGTCCGGAGAATCTTGGCGAGTATGTCCGCAGGTTCCAACAAATACTGGACCGGCATGAAACTCGGGCTGGCTTCTACGGCCATGCGTCTGTCGGGTGCTTGCATATCCGTCCGCTGATCAATCTCAAAGACGGCTCCCAGGTCAAGAGAATGGCGGACCTTGCCGCTGCGGTCAAAGACCTGGTGGTTGAATTCAAGGGTGCGATGAGCGGCGAGCACGGAGACGGTTTGGCGCGCAGCCATTGGAACAGGGAGTTGTTTGGCGACCGCCTTTACGCGGCCTTTCGCGAAGTCAAGGCCGCATTTGACCCGCAGGGGATCATGAATCCGGGCAAGATTGTGGATTCCCCGCCGATGACGGAAAACCTCCGTTATGGACAAACCTATTCGGCTCCGGAAATCAAGACGCATTTCGATTTCTCCCGCGAAGGGGGCCTGGCGCGGGCAGTCGAGCAGTGTAACGGTATGGGAGCATGCCGCAAGACAGATTCGGGAACGATGTGCCCTTCGTACATGGCGACGCGCGATGAGGAACATTCCACGCGCGGGAGGGCCAATGCTTTGCGGGCGGCCCTTTCAGGCAACCTCCCCCGTCATGATTTCGCGGGCGAGAGGATGTTCGAGGCGCTGGACCTCTGCCTGGAATGCAAAGCCTGCAAGACAGAGTGCCCCGCAAATATCGACATGGCAAAGCTCAAATACGAGTTTCTCGCCCACTTCAACGCGCGGCACGGGGTCCGCTGGCGCGCCCGCGCCTTCGGCAGTATAGCGGAGTTGAACCGTATCGGCTGCGCTCTGGCTCCTTCGTCCAATTGGGTCACTCAGTGTTCGGTTTTCCGGCAGACGATCCAACGCGCTCTTGGAATTCATCCTCTCAGAAAGCTTCCGTTGTTCGCGCGGCAGACCTTCCGGCAGTGGCTGCGGAAGCAACGGCTCAATGGGTCCCATCCGAATGTGATCCTTTTCAACGATACCTTCACCAACTACAATGAGCCCTGGATCGGCAGGGCGGCCCGGAAATTACTCGAAAACGCCGGGGCGCGGGTTTCCGTCCCCGATGTGGTATGCTGCGGTCGTCCCATGATCTCCAAGGGGCTGTTGGATCGCGCGCGAGAGAATGCACGGAAAAACGTGGCACTTCTTACGCCCGTCGTCGAGGCAGGGGGATGGATCGTTGGTTGCGAGCCCAGTTGCCTCCTCACTTTGAAGGACGACTACCCGGATCTGCTAAGGACTCCCGAGTCGCAGCGGGTTGCCCGGCGCTCGCTGCTGATTGAGGAATACCTGGACTCTCAACTGGCGGAGGGCCGGTGGCGGCCGGCTTTTACGGCCGAACGGAAGCAGGTCCTGCTCCATGGGCAC
>QHZE01000689.1 GCA_003225335.1 Acidobacteriota bacterium | reverse complement strand
CACAATCGCGCCCGTCTGGTCGGTGACGATACCGTTGAAGGCGCCTCTTTCACCCTGAGCCAGCGCTAACCGCACAGTTGGCAGCAGCGTCAGGCATAGAAAGAGGAGCCGGGTGATTTTGACTGGAGAGTGCCCATTCATCGAATCCTCCTCACATAGAATTTAAGGCGGAGCCAACGACTTCCCGGGGGTGAGAAAAATCAAGCGCGATGGGGAGTCGTAGATGGACGTCATAAGAACGTCCTCTTCAAGATTCTTCCTCCTTCGAAAGAACCTGCCAGCGTCCTCGCCAATGACATTCCCGCGAGCCAGGGTTTCGGGATTTTAAGGCTTTCCTAATAAGACGAAACCGCCCGCTCTCTTGTCAACAAGAATCTTCGTTGTCTTGTAACCCGTCAGTTACAGAAAGGACCGGACGTCTTTTTCACCACGGAGACACGGGTCGTGAGAAAAAATAGGAAATTGCAAAAACGCCCCTAGTGTTTTCAACAACTTACGGGCGTGAAAACGGCGGATTTTTAATTTTTTCTCACGACCACGGAGGACAGGGACATTCACTGAGGAAGCAAGAGACGAGGCGGTTCTCCAGAAGTGCGCTCGGCCCTCTCTTTTCAACCGACGCCAGGAAGAAGGTGGGCCGTTACCGGGCGAGGCCGGGGACGGCAAAGGGAGGTCATTTCGTCCTCGAGAACTCCACCGCGAGTTTGTGTCTCAAGCTCTGAGTGATCCCTGTGGCAGATCTCTTGGATCCGAGCCCTTTCGCCCGGAGCCGCCAAGCGGGAGTTCCTTGGGTCGCCAAGAAGTTCAGCACGACGTTGGCGCAGATCTCCGAAAGGGCCTTGTCTTTTCCTTTGTTGCCCGCAAAGGTCGAGTACCCTCGTATCTCGAACTTCATCCCCTTGAACTCTGCGACCCGCGCGAGGTTCGTGTCGTTGACGGTGTTCTCGGTGATCTCTTCGAGTGAATTGAACACCTGGGTCAGTATCCGTTCCTGGTCGGACGAGATTGAGCAGTCGGGACCGGCGAACTCGAGTCCCTTGATAAGCACCGAAGTTCCCACGGGCACCACGAATTCTTCCGTCTTCACCAGCTCGTGCCCAGCCTGATCTCTCGTGGTTTTGTAGGGTTCGGGAACATCCGGCGCTGCTGCCCGAGCCTGCTGCCCTGACAGCCGTTCTCGCGCTAAGAAACAACAGAGCAGCATCGCTGCCATGACAACCCGTGATCCGCGCATGATGTGTCCTCCCGGTTTATCTGGTTTACGTTTGGAGTTCAGGCCTTAGCCTGCCCCGGGTCGGTGCAGCCTGAAGGCTGAACTCCAAACCTGCGCCCACACCTCATACCGCCCGGTCGGTCACGGGCGAGACGCCCGTGACACGATGGCTTCTGTTTGGAGTTCAGGCTTTAGCCTGCCCCCAGTCGGGGCAGCCTGAAGGCTGAACTCCAAACCTATTCGTCGATGTATTTGACGAAGACGACTTCGTTGCGCTTCTCGTTGTAAACCAGCTCATCCACGAGCTGGCTGGTGATCAAAATGCCGAATCCGCCCCCGCGCAGGCCTCGCTGTTCGCGGATCACTGTGTGACGGAGCAGGTTGTCGCTCGGATTGGTGACCGCAGCATGTTCGAGCCGCTCCATAATAAAGCCCTCGCCGGGATCTTTGATCCGGTACAAGATCGCACGCTTGAGGCGGAGGTAGCTTACGGTGACGAATTTCTTCGGATCGAGCTTGCCGCCGTACTCAATCGCATTGTTGAGCATCTCGCGAAATGCAAGCGCGATCGAATCGCGCGTTCCTTGAGGGAGATCCCCCTTGAGCTGAAGGAGCAACCGCTGGACCAATGGCACGGCCGACAGCCTGCAGGGAACGCGCAATTCGATCCACTCTGGCCGCGCCGAGACGACTTCAATTTCCGGAGTGGAGGATGCTGCGAGCGCACTGCTCACCGCGCCACGCAGTTCGGCGATGGTGAAGGGCTTGGGGAGAAAGTCGCATACCTGCTCCCGCAGCGCGCCCACGATCGCATCGGTGGTGCCGTATCCCGTGATCATGATGCATTTTTGGTCCCGGTGATCCAAATGGAGCCGTTCCAGAAACTCCACTCCGTTCATCTTCGGCATCATGAAGTCGGTGATGACCACGTCCACAGGCTCTGAGGCCAGGAGTGCGAGACCCTCCGCCGGATCGAGCGCCTGGACAACCGCGTGCCCGTCCGCTTGGAGCGCCGTGAGAATCAGCTTCTGCATGTCTGGATCATCATCTACGACCAGGATCTTACCCATCCATTGTCCTTTTGGCTCAGAATCGTATCGCATCTCAGTCGGACCCTAAACGGGCCATAACGGAGCGGGCAGCAGGCAGCGGGCAGAAACTGCTGCCTGCTGCCCGCTCCCACTGCCTACTGAACTTGTCGGCCCCATCTGCGTTAAG
>QHZE01000688.1 GCA_003225335.1 Acidobacteriota bacterium | reverse complement strand
TTTAGGAAACCGCTGCTCTATCCACCTGAGCTACAGGCGCACGGATTTATTCTAAATGACGCGGAAGCGATTCTGGAAATGAAAAGGCGTACGGAGGTAATACCTCTGTTATGGGTGTATTACTCGACAAAGAAGACACCGTTTTCACCACAGAGTTTCCATGATCCGGCGGAGAAAAAACGGCGGCGGAAAAATTCTTTCCAGCGCGGCAAGAAATTCAGGCTTCATAGTATAGGAGATCACGGAGGACACGCAGATTCACAGAGGAATTACTGTAGCTTCTCCATGTACTCCGTGTCTATGTGGTGAGGAAAGCTAGGTCTGTGCCTCCTGGGCTCCGATCTTTATAGATCGGACAACTGCTCGAGCTTGCCCGTGCTGTCGCCGATTTTCTCCGGATGAACTCCCGCCATTTCGAGCATGCTCAGGAAGAGGTTCGTCATCGGGGTTCCCTGCTTGTAGCGGATGTGGCGCCCGCCCCGGATCTTGCCCGCTGCGCCGCCGGCAAACAACGTGGGCAGGTCGCTGTGCTGGTGGCGGTTGCCATCGCTCAGGCTGCTGCCATACACGATCATCGAGTGATCCAGCAGCGTGCCCTCGCCGTCCTTGGCCTCCTGCATTCTGGCCAGGAAATAGCTCAGCATGTCGACGTGGTGCTGGTCGATCTTCTGAAGCCGCTCGATCTTGGCGGGGTCGTTGAAATGGTGCGACAGGCCATGGTGCGCGTCTGGCACACCGATGGAACGGTAGGTCCTGTTGCCTCCTTCTCGGCCGATCATGAAGGTGATGACCCGGGTCAGGTCCGCCTGAAAGGCCACCGCCATGAGGTCAAACATCAGTTTGACATGCTCCTCGAAGGTCGGCGGAATGCCGGCCGGACGGTCGATGGAGGGCAGCGCGGCGGCGGCTGGATCCTGCTGTTCTGCTCTCTGAATACGCCGCTCGATCTCTCGCACCGCGTCGAGATATTCGCTCAACTTCCGGCGGTCGCCGGTGCCGAGCCCCATGCCGAGCCGGGCCGCATCTTCGCGGACAAAGTCCAGAATGCTGCGGTCCTGCCGCGCGAGCATCGCTTGCACCGCCGGGTCGGTCGTCTCGCCCTCGCCGAACAAGCGTTCGAATACGGCGCGCGGATTCATCTCGGGCGGCAGGGGCGTGGTCTGCGAGCTCCAGGAAACCGTGTTGCTGTATGCGCAGCTGTAGCCGGAGTCGCACCCCCCGACCATGCGATTGTCCTCCAGCCCCAGCTCCAGCGATGGCAGCATGGTCTGGTTGCCTATCTCCTTGGCCGCTACCTGGTCCGCCGAAATGCCGGCCTGGATGTCGGCACCTTGCGTTTTCTTGGGATGCACGCCCGTGAGCCAGGTGGCGCCCGCACGAGCATGGTCTCCAGGCCCGTCCCCAAGCGACTGGCCATTGTAATGGTCCAGACCCGACAGAACCAGCAGGCGGTCGCGGAACGGCTCCACCGGCTTCAGTGTGCGCGGAAACTCGAAGCCGGCGCCCTCGGCCTGTAGCGACCAGTCCTTCATGATGATGCCGTTTGGCACATACAGGAACGCCATCCGGAGGACCGGCTTGGCGCCCGGCCGGTTCAGGGCGGCAAGCGCGGGCACCATGGCGTCCAGGAATGGAAGCGCCACTGCAGTGCCGAGTCCTCGAAGAAACGTGCGCCGCGGCAGGTACTTCTTCGTGATGATCATCGCTCGGGGATCCTCCTCATTTGAAATGGCACGCTATTGACGATTGCCAGAGCCAGGGATGAAAACCGGTAGTCGTTGCGAGCGGCCTCGCGCCGGATTTGACGGACTGAGGGCAGGTCGTAATACTCCAGACCCCGGCCCAATGCATAGGTAAGGAGCTTCTGGGCAAGGCACTCGACGAACTCGTCGTGCCGGTCCATTAAAACTTTCTTCAGGCCGCCCGGCCCGCGGACAATGGTTCCACCGGGAAGCGAGCCGGAGGCGTCGATCTCGGCGCCCCCTTCGCTGGTCCGGAACTTGCCGACGGCGTCATAGTTTTCCAGCGCAAATCCGAGCGGATCCAGCCGCGCATGACAGGAAGCGCAGGCGGCACTGGCGCGGTGTTTCTCCAGGGCCGTGCGCAGGTCCTTTGCCGAAAACGTGGAGCTGTCGTCGAGGGCGGGCACATCCGGCGGCGGAGGCGGCGGCGGGGCGGCCAGCACGTTCTCGAGAATCCATTTGCCGCGCAGCACCGGCGAGGTACGGGTCGGATAAGAGGTAACCATGAGGATGCTGCCGTGCGTCAGAATACCGCCTCTCTCGTCTCCGGTGAAGGAGACACGGCGATAATAGCCGCCGCGCACGCCGGGTATTCCGTAGTGGCGCGCGAGACGCTCATTGAGAAACGAGTAGCCGGCATTGAGGAACTCAAGCACGCTGCAGTCCTCGCGCACGATGTGCTCGAAGAATATCTCGGTCTCGCGCTGCAGGTCGTTGCGCAGCGACTCGTCGAACTCCCGGTATTTGTCGGGATCCGGGCGCCACCTGGCGACGTTTCTCAAATGGAGCCACTGCCCGGCGAAGTTGTCGACCAAGGCCTTGGACTTC
>QHZE01000687.1 GCA_003225335.1 Acidobacteriota bacterium | reverse complement strand
GTGCGATTCGAAATGGGTTCACGACCGTTCCGTCTAAAACAGAGCTCCTGCCCTAATAGCTAGGGCGGATCGAGGCGATTCTTCACTTCGCGCATCGCGGTGAGTTCGACCGTCATTCTATTGCAAATGAAGCAGTCGGGGAGCGAAAACCTCGACACGTAGCCTTCTCCCTTTGGCCTTCGCGTTTCTAATGCCGGCGCGGACACGCTCGCAGATGTGTCTCAGCCACGACATCCCAACGTGGCAGTGCGCCGTCACCCAGACACAATCGCCAAGGAGATAGGGCGGACCACATCTACGGTTTGCCGACTTGAACGAAGCCGCTGGCGCGGCGGACGCTACGCGTGTGCCGATGCGGTCGATCCCCTCGCTTAACGTGAGGAGTAGTCTTTGGGTCATAAGGAGGTCCTATGACCCAACTACGTCGAATGATGCTGGAGGAACTCCAGCGTCGGAATTACTCTGCTGAGACCGTCCGTCAATATCTGCGGGCTGTGGCGCAGTTCGCCAAACATTTTGGTAAGCGGCCCGACCAGTTAGGTCCCGATGAACTTCGAAGCTACCAAGCGTACCTGCTGCGCGAGCGCAAGCTGGCCGTGGGGAGCGTAGTTGCCCAGGTGGCAGCGCTGCGGTTTTTCTACGTGCGCACCCTCAAGCGGCACCAGTTCCGAGAAGACCTGCCCTATCCTAAGGATCGCCGGCGACTCCCCACCGTGTTGAGTTTGGAGGAGGTCACGCGGCTCATCAATGCCGCCGGCAATCTCCTGCAGCGCGCCCTGCTGATGACTCTCTACGGCACGGGGATGCGGCGCACCGAAGTGTCTCTGCTGAAGGTCAGTGACATCGACAGCCAGCGCATGATGGTCCGCGTGGAACGCGGGAAGGGTGGCGCCGGCCGCGACATTCCTCTCAGCCCGGCGCTGTTAGAAACCTTGCGAGAATATTGGCGCTGGAAAAAACCCCGCACCTATCTGTTCCCGAGCAGCGAGCGCAAACGCGGCAAGGAGCAACCCATTTCCGACAAGACCGTGTGGTACGCCTGTAAAGAAGCCGCTCGCCACGCGGGCCTCACTAAGCGGGTCAGCCCTCATTGCTTGCGCCATAGCTTCGCCACTCATCTGCTGGAGGCGGGGACGGATCTGCGCACCATTCAGATTTTACTGGGTCATGGTGATCTGGAGACGACAGCGAAATACCTGCATCTGTCCCAACGGCATTTGCGCGCCGTCGCCAATCCCCTGGAGAGCTTGCCGCTTTCCCGCGTTCAGGAAGCCAACCGTCAGTATCACCGTAAAAAGAACCCGTGAAACGGCCCCCCGTGGAGGTGGCCGATGTCCTCCGCATGCAGGGCCAGCGCTTCCTCGACCGGTATCGAGCGAGTTTTGATTTCCAGCAGCTCAAAGCCTTCCGAGCTCTTCAGAACTGCCGCACCGCCGCGCTCGGAGGCCACCTCGATGCTTGTCCCCAATGCGGATATCAGGCGATCTCCTACAATTCCTGTCGCAACCGGCACTGCCCGAAGTGCCAGGCCCAGGCTCGTGAACGCTGGCTGGCGGCCCGGGAGAGCGAACTCCTGTCCACCCACTACTTCCACGTCGTCTTCACTGTCCCCCACGAACTCAATCTGCTGGTACAGGATAACGCTCGTCTGTTTTACCATCTCCTGTTCACCGCCAGTGCCGCCACCCTGCTAGAAGTTGCCGCTGATCCCAAGCATCTGGGCGCGGAGATCGGCATTCTCAGCATTCTCCATACCTGGGGACAGAACCTGCTCGCGCATCCCCATATCCATTGTGTCGTCCCGGCGGGCGGCCTCTCCGCCGATCGGGCCCGTTGGGTGCGGCCTCGCGATGCGTTCTTTCTGCCGGTGAAGGTGTTGAGCCGGGTCTTCCGCGGGAAGTTCATCGCGGGTCTAAAACGTCTTCACCGTCGCAAGAAACTACGTTGCGTGGGACCCTGTGCCCCACTGGCCGAGGAGAAGCAGTTTCGCCAATTGCTGCGCCAACTGCATCGCCAGGACTGGGTGGTGTATGCCAAGCCGGCCTTCGGAGGCGCACGGCAGGTTCTCCGTTACCTGGGCCGCTACACTCATCGCGTCGCCATCTCCAACCA
Source organism: Acidobacteriota bacterium (assembly GCA_003225335.1). Classification (GTDB taxonomy): domain Bacteria; phylum Acidobacteriota; class UBA6911; order UBA6911; family UBA6911; genus Gp18-AA60. Next base: position 269 of record QHZE01000687.1, on the reverse strand, counting down.
TCGACTCTTGGTCTTTGACGGGGAGCGCGTCACCTTCCGCTGGAAGGACTACGCCCACGGCAACCAGCAGCGCCTGATGACACTGGCCGCGACGGAGTTCCTGCGCCGGTTCTTCCTCCACGTCTTGCCCAAAGGTTTCGTGCGTATCCGTCACTTCGGCTTTCTGGCCAATCGATTCCGCGCCGCCCAGCTCAAGCTTTGCCGGCAACTGCTGGCGAGTGAGTCTTTGCGAACCCAACCCGCCCCCGTGCTGAATGTGGATACGCCGA
>QHZE01000225.1 GCA_003225335.1 Acidobacteriota bacterium | reverse complement strand
CCGGTCTCTTTCACGGTTGATCCCGCCCCTCGAGGGCCGAATCTCGACATCTACGCCGCGCTATACGACGGCTCGGGAAAACTGGTGACTTCCAATAACGGCCCCGGACTATCCGCGAGCCTCACAGCCACAGTCACGGCAGGCACGTACTACCTGGCAATCGACGGCGTGGGGACCGGCGATCCGGTCACGGACGGTTATTCGGATTACGACAGCCTCGGACAGTACCAAATCACGGGGACTGTCCCGGCCCGTGTAACACAGAGTCCGGTTGCCTCGGCTTCGGCTTCGCCGACGAGTGGAACGGCGCCGCTGGCCGTAAGTTTCTCGAGCGCCGGCTCTTCAGATCCCGACGGCACAATTGTGAGCTACCAATGGAACTTTGCTGACGGATCGATCTCGAGCTCGGCCAATCCAGCGCACACATACAGCGTGGGAGGCACCTACACTGCCACCCTTGTGGTGACCGATGACGACGGATTGAGTTCCTCCAAAACCGTCACGGTCACTGTCGTAAACCCTCCGCCGACTGCGCCGGGTAGCGTCAAAGCCACCGCGGCGAGCGCCACCAAGGTCAATCTGACGTGGACCGCATCGACGAGTCCCATCGGGATCAGCCGTTACGAAATCGAGCGAAGTTACAATAACGGCGCCTATTCACTGATTGGAACCGCCACTACCGCTAGTTTTGCGAATGGCTCGCTCACTCCGGGAATTACCTATGTGTACCGAGTGCGAGCGGTCGACACTCAAAACGTCTTTTCTCCGTACAGCAATCGGGATCTGGCGACGACAATCCTTTTCACCGACGATCCTCTTGTTTCAGGGCTTACGAAAGTCCGGGCGGTGCATTTTAGCGAGATGCGGCGGGCTGTGGACGCAGTCCGCGCAAGCGCGGGGCTCGCTCCTGCTCCGTGGACCGATACCAATTTGGCGGGGATTCCGATTACGGCGGTACACATTAAGGAGATGAGAAATTATCTCAGTCCGGCCCTGGTCTCGCTGGGGTTTTCCGCTCCCTCTTACACGGACCCAACACTGACAACCGGCGTTACGCGCATCCGCAAGGTCCACCTGGACGAGCTGCGCCAGGGTGTGAAATAACCGCAACCAAAGCTGCGAACGAAACCACAGATAAACGCAGATGAACATAGAGCAGCAAAGCCGCAAACAAACTAAAGTCCTTTCCTGCCAAAAAATTGCAGCGCCGGCGTCTCGCCGGCCTATAAGTCCTTGCACTGCGTCCCTGCCGGCTGGAAGCCGGCGCTACGATTTTTTCACAGCCTCTCACATCCCACGGGCGGGACGCCCGTGCCACGACCTGATGCAAATTTGACCGATTTGTGAACTTTGTGTCCACAAAGTGGACCTAGTTGCCCGCTCGGTATTTTCGAGACAGAGACGCACAGAACGCGGAGGTTCTGTACCCGAGAGCGTCCTCCGCAGCGGAGTCCCTGCGGCGCCAGGTTTGTCTGTGTTCATCGGTGTTCGTCGGTGGTTTCATTTTGTGCAACCTTGCGGCCAGAATTCGCTTGTCTTCCCGGCGGCCCGTGTCGATAGGAATATTGCAAGCCCTGTTTCACCGAGGTGTCAAGAAGGATGCGGCCGCTGCGTAACAACTCTGTTCCAGGAGCCGTCGTCAAGGAGAAATCGTGATGAAACATTTTCCCAAAGTACCGAGAGGCGGTCGATGTCTTCGCGTGAAGTTTGTGATCTCGGCTTTTTGTGCGGCAGCCCTTTGGTGCCAGGCCGTCCCCTCGTCGGCCCAGCAGTGGCAAAACAACGGAACTAACATCTACAGCACCAACACCGGCAATGTGGGCATCGGCACGGCGTCACCGGAAGCCAAGTTCCACTTGTTTGGCGGTGAAGGCATATTTGACGGGTATCGCACCTACTTTCGTCATCAAGATGCCCAGATCCGGCTCGGGAATGCCACTCCAACCGGATCGTGGAGCTTCGGAGTCAGTGGCGACGCTACGGACGACTTTCTCCTTTATGACATGAAGAATGGGGCGACACAGCTCAGATTCGTTTCCGGGAAGAACATCACCTCGCTTTCGGGTAGTGTCGGCATTGGAACAGCGTCGCCAGCCACTAAGCTCCACGTAATTGGCGACGTGACGGTATCCGGGAACATCGCGGCCAAGTATCAGGATGTCGCCGAATGGGTTCCGGCAAATCGGCAGATCCCTGCCGGCACGGTCGTTGCCCTGGATCCTGAGCAGGCAAATCTCGTTATACCCTCCACGCGGGCTTACGACACGGCGGTGGCCGGTGTCGTGTCCCAGAGTCCGGGATTACTGCTCGGAGAGCGCGGGGAAGGAAAGGTCATGGTTGCAACCACAGGACGAGTGAAGGTAAGAGTGGATGCCACTCGTGGGGCAATTCATGTGGGCGACCTTCTGGTTACAAGCGGGAAAGAAGGGCTCGCAATGAGGTCTGAACCTCTCAGCATCGGGGGGCAATCGATGCATCGACCAGGAACTCTGCTCGGAAAGGCGCTGGAGCCGCTGCGTGAAGGCCAGGGAGAGATCCTCGTCCTGTTGACCCTCCAATAAGGGAAGGCCAGCCCTGGCGGGAGATCTCGCCGGCTGCTGCTCGCATACCTGAGGCTCCGTGGCATCGGCGGTGGAAACCGCCAGAGAACACGGGGAATCTACAGGACCACCGCCGCTTGCGCTCCACTACAACGCGCGGATTTTCCCGAGTCTGCAAGAACAAGACATAAGTTCTCGCATGTCCGCCACGCCGGCGCATTAGTCTGAACGGCACAGCGTCGGGATAATATCAGGCAAATTCATAGATACGCGCCTGGTTTCCAAAAACAGGCGAACGTGGAGGTGCGGAGTTTCGCCGGCCTCCTTTTCTGCAAATAATACTGTGAGATTGACGCGGATCGGGCCGATCTAGTAGCGGGATAGAAATTCCCCCCGCTTCATTTCCCATCCTCCATACATCTTCAGGAGTTGATTTCATGATGGTCAGACGTGTGTGCAGGCGATCCATTACTGCTCTAACTGCAATGATTCTTGTGGTGCTCTTGTTTGCGATGGGGACCCGGGCCCAGGACCGCAATCCGCCGGCGCGGCAGTTCCCCGATATCCAACTGCCGTTTCCTGCGCGGGGAGGAGAGGCGCTCAGCGCTTTGGCTCCTTACCTGCCGCAACTCGCGGCATCGTATGGCAAGTCGGAAGACGAGTTGCGCAATATTTTCCTGCGCGACCACACCCTCTGGACCGACACGCGCGGCCGGCTTTTCTATGGATGCGAGTTCGGTCCGCCCCCGGTCAACGCTCCCGGCGCCGAAAACGCGGGCGCGGTCCTCGAAGCTCCATTTCCTGACGATCAGACCTTCTTACTTCACAGCCGTCCCTCGGCCACCAAGGTCATATACCTCGATTTCGACGGCCAGACAACATCGGGAACCGCTTGGAGCGGCGGCGGGACCATCGTCTCGGCGCCCTTTGATCTCGACGGGATCCCGTCAAGCTTCAACACGACGGAGCGGGAACGGATCCAATACATATGGCAGCGGGTTGCGGAGGATTACGCTCCCTTCGACGTCGATGTTACGACGGAGGACCCCGGCGAAGCCGGCCTTCGAAGGACCACTTCCAGCGATGTCCATTACGGCGTGCGCGTGGTTATCAGTCCAACGAACTGGTACGGCGGTGGAGGAGGTGTCGCCTATGTAGGCGTCTTCAATGAAATATCGAGCACCGATGTCTATGGCACATGCTGGGTCTTCACGCAGCAGCTCGGCCCGAACGGCGAGAAGTACATAGCGGAAGCGGCGTCCCACGAAGCGGGACACACACTCGGATTGAATCACGACGGGCTTACGGATGGAACAGAGTATTACAGCGGTCAAGGCAACTGGGCGCCCATCATGGGTTCGGGTTACGACAGGGAAGTCACCCAGTGGAGCAAGGGTGAGTATGCGGGTGCAAACAACACCGAAGACGACCTCGCCATCATACCCACTTATGGGGCCCCTCTTCGCGCCGACGACCATGGCAACTTCATCGGTACGGCTACGGCGCTGGCGGGCACAAGTATCAGCGCGTCCGGGATCATCGAAACACGTAACGACGTGGATATGTTTTCCTTTCAGAGCGGGGCCGGCTCGATCTCTTTCACGGTCAATCCCGCCCCTCGGTCACCGAATCTCAATATTTATGTTGCCCTCTACGACGGCACGGGAAATCTGGTCGCCTCCAACGATGGCGCCGGGCTGCCCGCAAGTCTCACGGCCACGGTCACGGCAGGCACGTACTATCTGGCGATCGACGGTGTGGGGAGCGGCGATCCCGCTACGACCGGTTATTCCGATTACGACAGCCTCGGGCAGTATCAGATCACGGGGACGGTCATAGATCCTGGAACCAAGAAAAATCCGGTGGCCAACGCTTCGGCATCACCGGCCATCGGAACGGCCCCGCTGGCGGTCAACTTCTCGAGCGCAGGTTCTTCGGATTCCGACGGCACCATTCAGACTTACCATTGGGACTTCAATGACGGATCGAGCTCGAGTTCGGCCAATCCAGCGCACACATACAACGCGGCAGGCGTCTACATCGCCACACTTGTCGTGACCGACAACGACGGACTGAGCTCCTCCGACACCGTCACGATCACCGTCGCAAACGCTACGCCAACTGCGCCAACTGCGCCGGCTAACGTCAAAGCCACAGCGGTGAGCACTACCCAGGTCAATCTGACCTGGACCGCGTCGACGAGTCCCATCGGGATCAGCGGTTACGAAATAGAGCGAAGTTACAATCACGGCTCCTATTCGCTGGTTGGGACCTCCACTACCGCCACTTTTGCGAATAGCTCGGTCAGCCCGGGAATTACGTATCTATACCGCGTGCGCGCAGTGGACACTCAAAATGTCTTTTCCGGGTACAGCAATCTGGATCTTGCCACGACGATCCTTTTCACCGATGATCCTCTTGTTTCAGGACTCACGAAGGTCCGGGCGGTGCAGTTTAGTGAAATGCGCCAGGCTGTGAACGCAGTCCGCAAAAGCGCCGGGCTCGCTGCCGCCACCTGGACCGACACCAATTTGGCGGGGATGCTCACCAAGGCGATACACATTCAGGAGATGAGGAATTATCTCAGCCCGGCCCTGGCCGCGCTGGGTTTCTCCGCTCCTTCTTACACGGACCCGGCGCTGACAACCGGCGTTACTAGTATCCGCAAGGTCCACCTGGAGGAGCTGCGCCAGCGTGTGATATAACGCACGAATATGACGAAGCGCGGGAATAAATTCTCGCGCCGCACGGAGACCTCGAAATGGCCCACCAAGCAAGAGAGATGAAACTCCTTGCCACGCCGGAAAAGGGAGAGGTCTCCGCCCTCCTGGTCCGGCCCGGCGACGCGAGCCATCTGCTTGTCCTCGGCCACGGGGCCAGCACGAACATGCGACACGCCACCCTCCAGACCATCGCGGAACGGATGGCCGACGCGGGCATAGCGACCTTCCGCTACAACTTTCCTTACATGGAGCACGGCAAGGGACGCGACTCCCGGGAGGTCTGCACAGCGACCGTCCGCTCCGCGGTCGCAGCGGCGCACAGAGCCGCCCTCGACCTCCCCCTTCTGGCGGGCGGCCACTCCTTCGGCGGGCGCATGACCTCCACGGCAGCCTCAGAATCCCCCCTCGATGGCGTACACGGTCTGGTCTTCTTCGCCTTCCCCCTGCATCAGCCCGGCAAGCCGGACACGAAGCGCGCGGACCACCTCAGCGCGGTCACGGTGCCGATGCTCTTCCTCAGCGGCACACGCGACGAGCTGGCGGACAGGGACCTTCTACAACCCGTGTGCAAAAAACTCGGCAACCGCGCGACACTCCACCCTTTGGACACTGCCGACCACGGCTTCCGCACCCTCAAACGCTCCCGCAAGAGCGAGGAGGACGTATTCATCGAGATGGCTCGCATCGTCCGGGAGTGGGCGTCCAGGTTGAAGTGAACGTCGTTATCGCCTACAGGAGATTTTGCCATGACCAAACAACCATCGCAGTGGATACACGTGGCCGCGATCAGCGATGTCCCAATGGGTGAGGCGAAAGCCATCAGGCTCGGAGAAGGGCGCAGCATCGCGCTGTTCAACGTCGATGGCCGGATCTACGCGACCGACAACCAGTGCCCCCATATGGGCTATCCCCTGACCCGTGGGGCGGTCCGGCACGGCATTCTCACCTGCGACTGGCACGGCCGGAGCTTCGATTTGGACGGTGGAGGATGTTTCAATTATGAATGTGACGACCTGCAAACGTTTCCCGTTGACGTTCGTCAGGATAAAATCTGGATTCAGCTCGGAGATGCCCAGTACAAACGGCGGGACGAACATCTCCGCCTGCTGTGGCAAGGGCTGCTGAGCGAAGATCGCTGGACGATATCCAAGGCGATTGCCCTGCTGCTCAAGGGGAGTGTCCCGGAAGAGGAGATCGTGGAGATGGTCCTTCGGCACCTCGGCCGGCATATCGCCAGTTCGCACGGCGCGGAAGGCGGTGATGATGTGTCCCGCCTGATCAACGGGATCAAAGTAGGACGACGATACCAAGACGCCGACCGCCTGATGGTGCTCGCCACCGCTGCCTGCTCCGTAGCTGGTAAAGCCGCGGAGCGCCTTGAGGTCGTGTCGTTGCCCGGACCCGTGGCGTGGAACAACATCGATCGATGGACGAGGATGTTCTCCCATGATGGCCAGTCCGGACGTATCGAGCGGTGCCTCTTCACCGCCTACCATCTGGATTATGAAGACAAAATCATGCCGCTCCTCTATGAATGCGCCGTCGAACCCCACTTCCTCGGCTTTGCCGATAACCTGCTCTCGCTCGGCTACCTCGCGGAAGCCATCGAGAGCTTCGGCTGGGAGCAATCGTCCGAGCTCGTCTTCAGCCTGGGCGCCAAACTGCTCGGGCGCCGGCGTGGCGAGCCGGAGCGTTTCCGCCGCGATGCGGTCGGCCTCATGACGTCCATGGTTCCCGTCATCCAAGCGTCGAACCCGTCGACGAACAGGGTCATCGAGTACGACGAAGACGCCTTCGTCGGCGCCTTGGTGAGCGTCAACATTCAGAAGTCATTTGACGCAGTGGGCACCGTACTGAAGGCGGGCGTGAAGCTGGATCGTCTGATCACGACGCTGGTGCTCCTCTCGGCGGATCGGATGGCCCGGACGCCCGTGAACGTGGACGCCGGTTGGGGCGCATTGACGGTGGAACTCAACCTCGCCGCGTCGCTGCGTACCGCGCAGCGGCATGGCGGGGATCAAGTGGCCGCGAAAGGACTCTTCCATGCCGCCTGGCTGCTGTTCGCGGACCGCTGGCTAAATATCCCGGTCCGGCCGCTCACTATCCCCCTCGGCGGCGACACGCTCGACGTGCCCAACGAAGACGCGGGAGTGCGAGTGATTCTCAACTCCATCGCGTCGCTCAATGTGCAGGATGTGGGCCGGCAGGTGCTGGAGTACCTGAACGCCGGATACTCGGGGGATCGGTTGCTCCATGAGATGGGGCGAGTCATGCTCTGGGATGACACCAACACCCGGATTTTGCCCACCCTCCGCACCGTGTTTGAAGAATGGGAGCGCTCGAGCGGGTCAGACCCTGCCCTGGGCGCCGGACATCCCGCGCGGTACCAGCTTCTCGTCGGCCTCGCTCGCTATGCTACGGACATTCGCACGAATAAAGACAGCGGTTCCGCCACGAACACCGCCATGCGCTTTGCAGAAGGCAGGACAACGGTGGACGTGTTCGAGGAGTAAAGGGAAATTGAAACAGGGATGGACAGGATAGATAGCCTTAGCAACGTTTTCCCAAGTAAGTCCGGGCGCCCTGGAAGGGCGCCTTTCGCCCCGCTGGGGCGGATCACTGTATGAATCGGAGAAAAGAGGGGGCATTCCAATGTCGAACACACAATCCAACTTTGTAAAAGTGGCTGACCTGAAAGACGTCCCTGAAGGCACTCCCAAAGCGGTTAGAGTCGAGGGACGCAGCATCGCGCTGTTTCAGCACCAGGGCAACGTTTACGCGACTGATAACCAGTGTCCGCACATGGGGTATCCGTTGACGCGCGGGCGGGTCCGCAATGGCGTCTTGACCTGTGACTGGCATGGGTGGAGCTACGACATGAGAGGCGGCGGCTGTTTCACCGGAGGGTGCGATGACCTCGACACGTTTCCCGTCGAGGTGCGAGACAGCGCCATCTATATCGATGTGCGCAGCGGTAGGTCGAGGCGTAAGGATGCCCACTTCCTCCTGCTGAAAGAGGGCTTGTTGAGCGAGGATAACTGGACCCTGTCGAAAGCGATCGCGATCATGCTCGCGCAAGGTGTGTCCGAACAGGACACCTTGAAACGGGTCGTGCAACACTTGGGCCGGCACATCGCTACCGAGCGTGGAGCCAACGACGGCGGCCGCGAGCTCGCACTGATGGTCAATGGGGTGAAAGTGGCGCGTCACTATGCGCCGGATGACCGGCTCATTCCGCTCATGATGGCGGCCACAGGCGCATCGGGCCGTGCAGGGGATCGACCGGCGGTCCAGCCGCTGCCGCCGCCGGTGACGTGGGATAAACTGGAGCATTGGATCCGCGTGTTCTCAGCGGACAAGACGTGGGAAGGGATCGAGAAATGCCTGATCACGGCTCGACGGCTCGGAGGACACGATGAGCGGATCGTTCCGCTGCTCTATGAATGCGCACTCGAACCGTTCTTTTTGGGTCACACCGAGAACCTGCCGCTTCTGGGGTATCTCGCGGAATCGCTCGAAGAATTCGGGTGGGATCAGGTGGAAGAACTCGTCTGCAACCTGGCCGCGAAGATACTCGGCCGGGATCGCGGCGCGCCGGAAGAACTCCGCCTGGCGGCGATCAAGATGTTCGAACCCATCCATACACTCATCGATGAACTGGCCTCGACATCGCCCCGGGATCAGGGCGCTACTTACGATGAAGACGCCTTGAGCAGAGGGTTGGTGAGCGGCGATCTGACTCAAACGTTTAACGTAATCTCGGATGCGCTCAGGGCTCGCGTGGACATCGATCGGATCGTCACCACGATGGTCCTCCTGGCCGCAGACCGCATGGCCCGGACCCCGGTGAACCTGAACCCCGGCTGGGGAAGCCTGAGACAGGAACTGGTGCTCGCATCCTCGGTTCGAACCGCCCTGCGCTACGGTGGCCTCAACGTAGGGGCCAGGGCGCTGTACCACGCCGCCTGGCAATTCTTCAGCGATCGCTGGCTCAACATCACGCCCCGTTCCCTTACCGAACCCCTGAGCGCCGCCAGATCGGATGCGTCGAACGAAGACACCGGACTCCGGACTGTACTGGATTCCATTGAGACGATTCAGGTGCGCGAAGTCGGACGGCACACTCGTGAGTACCTGAACGCCGGCTTCTCCGGCGATCGCCTGTTATCGGAGATGGGGCAGTCCATTCTCAGAGACGATAACGGCTGGAGTCTCGTGCACGCTCTGCGGACAGTGTTTGACGAGTGGAAATTGTGTGAAGGACATCCCGCCCGCAACCAGTTGCTCGCCGGTCTCGCACGCTGGGCCACGGATGTGCGCAAACGGACCGGGAGTCAATCCGCCGCGCAGACCGCACAACGGTTCGCACGGGGTCAGACGGCCGTGGATTTGTACGAGTCGTGATTGCGGATGGCGTTGACAAACGACTGGGGAGTGCGGCCGCAGGCGCTGGACGCCGCTCTCCAACGTCAATGATGATTTCGCGGGTCGCGCAACACCCTGGTGCGGAGTCCGCCCGAGAAGGTACCCCAGCCCCGGAAGCGACTTGCCGCTGGGCGCGCTTT
>QHZE01000224.1 GCA_003225335.1 Acidobacteriota bacterium | reverse complement strand
AGCCGCACGTTACTCTCCTGTTCGGTGTCAGAGATCAGGCGGACTGCCTCTACGATGAGGAGTTTGTCGCGCTGGCGCGGCGAAACAAGAACTTTTCCTACCGCACGGTTCTGAGCCGGCCCTCCAACGGCTGGGCGGGTCTGCGAGGATACGTGCAGCACCATGTCGAGGATGCCGTTAACAACAGGACGGCCCTGGATGTCTACGTTTCCGGGATGACGGAAATGGTGGAGGAAATCCGCCAGATGCTTCTCGGACTGGGCCTCGACGAAAGCTCCATCCACTACGAGAAGTTCTCCTGAATTGCGGATTGCAGATTGCGGATTGTCAATAACCCAAGATCTCCATTAATTCCCACTCCGCAATCGCCAATCCGCAATCCGCAATCCGCAATCGGAAGTCCGCAATTCAGTTTCGGGGAACTTGCAACAGCTGTGGAGTGTCCAAGGATTCAGCCGAGGAAATCCGGGGACGGAAGCAGCGGGACCTGTTCCCTGTTGATATTCGGCTGACGAACTGGATCTCTGAAGCGCTAATCCTGTTGGCCATTCGTCACTCGTCACACGTCACTTGAAAACGCCATGAATGCCGTTCACCGCCCGGCGGTCAGGAGGGAGAAGTATGTTTAAAACTTTCGAACAAACCAGTCGCACCGGTTTTGGAAGGCGTCTTTTGATGATGATGGTTTCGATCGTCGCGCACGCCGTTGCAATTTTCGTGTTGGTGGTTCTGCCCTTGCTTTTTTTCAACGTGCTGCCCGAGAGAGATCTCCTTACGTGGCTGACGGCGGCTCCAGCCCCGCCTGCGCCGACGCCGCTACCCGTGCCACCGACCGTGCAAAAGGTTGCGGCGCAAGAGGTCGCAATTCGTCCCACGCAGTTTGTTGCTCCAGAGAAAATTCCTGATCGGATTCCTCTGCCGGCCGACGAACCGCTTGTTGTGGGCATCGCGGACGTAGGCCTCCCAGATGGTGTCCCCGGAGTGCCTTACGGTGCGGGTATGGGTGTTCCCGGAGGTGTGATCGGGATTCCCGCCGCTCCTCCACCGCCGCTGCCTCTCCCGCCCAGACCAGCGAAGCATCCGCCGGTTCGAGTGAGTGAAGGAGTTCAGCAATCCAGGCTTATCAAGAAGGTAGAGCCGATCTATCCGGATCTGGCCAAGCGTGCCCGCGTTTCGGGGATTGTCATTCTCGAGGTCACTGTTGACGAGGAGGGCAATGTCGCGGACGTCAAGGTCCTGCGAGGTCACCCGCTGCTGGACGACGAGGCGCGCCGCGCGTTGAAGCAGTGGAAGTACTCGCCGACGTTGCTCAACGGCGAGCCTGTCCCGGTGACCGCCACTGTCACGGTCATCTTTAGCTTGAGATGAGACGGAGCGTTTCGCCGGAGAGATCAACAAGACGGTCTTTCTCCGGGCCGACAGTGCCGTTTCCTACGGCCGCGTCGTGCAGGTAGTTCACGAATGCCGCCAATCCGGGGCGGAAAGAATCGCGCTTATGACTGAAAAGGACCAGCAGTAAAAGGCCGATCGTGTTGACCACCGGAGACACGGAGGACACAGAGTCTAGTCAAAGGGGTCTGACCCCCACCCCCCACAAAGACCCGAAGGCGCGAAGAATCGCCAAGAAGGCAAAAGAAGGCACTTTCTTTTGCGATTCTTCGTGTCTTCGCGTCTTAGCGGTGAACGATGCGCTGGTGAATTCTAGAGCGCCTCGGAGATGGATTTGGCCTGAGTGAAAAGCAGCAGGTAATCGCGTCCGCCCGCTTTCGAGTCTGTGCCGCTCATATTGAAGCCGCCGAAGGGGTGAACACCTACCAGAGCCCCGGTGCATTTACGGTTGATGTAGAGGTTCCCCACATGGCACTCCTCCTTGGCCCGTGATATGTGCCGGCTGTCGCGGCAGTAGATGGCGCCTGTCAGACCGTACTCGCTGTCGTTGGAAATTCGAATCGCGTCGTCGAGGTCCCTGGCCCGGATCACGGTGAGAACGGGACCGAAAATTTCCTCCTGAGCGATGCGGGCTTTGGGATCCACGTCGGCGACAATCGTCGGAGGGATAAAGAACCCTTCGCCGGGGAGCGGGTGCCCTCCCTGAATCAATTTCCCTTCCTGCTTTCCAATTTCTATGTAGTTCAAGATCTTGTTGAAGGCGCTCTCGTTGATGACCGGTCCCATGAAGTTTGCCGGATCTGTGGTTGGACCCACGCGGATTTCTCGGGTCTTATGCACGAGCCGCTCGATGAAGGCGGGATAAACTTTTTCATGGACGATTGCCCGGGAGCATGCGGAACACTTTTGCCCCTGATAGCCAAAGGCGCTTGCCACGACACCGCTCGCCGCAGCCTCGATATGGGCGTCGTCGTCCACGATAATGAAATCCTTGCCGCCCATTTCCGCGATCACGCGTTTGATCCAGATCTGCCCCGGCCTTGGGCGCGCTGCCTGCTCCGTGATGTGCAATCCTACCTGTTTCGAGCCCGTGAACGCGACAAAGCGGGTCTTGGGATGCTCGACCAGTGCATTTCCTACTTTGGCGCCGCTCCCGGTAACAAAATTCACCACCCCCGGAGGGAGCCCGGCCTCGCGCAGGATTTCCACAAAGAAGGCCGCCACGGCGGGGGAATCCGAAGAGGGTTTCAGCACCACAGTATTCCCGGTGACGAGGGAGGCAGTGGTCATTCCAGCCATGATAGCGCAGGGGAAGTTCCATGGAGGAATGACAGCGCCCACGCCCAGCGGGATGTACCTGAGCTCATTGTCCTCTCCGGGGATGCGAACCAGGGGCTGCGGCCCGGCGTAACGCAGCGCCTCGCGGCCGTAGAACTCGCAAAAATCTATGGTTTCCGCGGTGTCGGCATCCGCTTCCGCCCCTGCGCGGACGCGCGCTTCCAGGTCTGATAAGTCTCATAAGCGGCCTCTACGGCGCGCGCGGCGTGCTCCGGCATGCCCTCCTGGAAAACTCCGATAACCTCCGATCGCTTGGAGGGATTGATGCTGGTGAATTTTGTGGAGACCTTCAAGTGCTGGTCGCCGATGATCAGGTCGTATTCCCGTCCCAGCTGGCTCTGGACCAGCTCCAGGGCGTCACGTTGCTTCCTGTGTGTGGATTCCTGGGCGAAATCGAGTACAGGTTCGTTTTTGAATTCCGGCAGCATGATCTTTTCCTCACAAGCGCATTATATATTGCTCTTGCCGGCATCCGGGCCTCGGGCGACTGAGAGTGGACAAGACCTTACTCCTTCAGCTCCGAGTACCGAACAAGCACGCCGCCCCAAATTATCGGATCAGGGGGCTGGCGGCGCATGCTTTTTAGCGATCGGTCGCCGCTGACCGTCAGCGTTCGTCCATTCCACGAAAGGTGCAACGCTGGATGCTCGTTGAAGTAGAAGATCGACATCGGCGCCCATGAGAAGGGTCGCCGCGTGAGCATGACCTGCCGGTTAAATCCGCTGATCGCACCGCAGTCTACTTCTGCGACTGTGGCCTTATATCGGCCATTAGGCGAGAGTGCTTCATCAAAAGTAGTAGTCTGGCACATAGATGGTGTCAACAAGGCGAATGGCGATGGCAGCATGAGCACTGCAAGAACCAGCGCTCCGGAGAAAGAAATTACAGCCGCTCCAATTGCGAGACCGCGTGCCGTTTTCGAGGTCAGAAGGTGATCGCGGCGTCTCACGACTCGCCAGGTCGCCAATGCAGAAGCTGCGAGGGTGCCGCAGAATAGCTCCGGACCGAACAGCCAGACTGGGAAAAGGAGGTCAATAGCGAGCCATACGGGCGATGGGACTGCCGCCTCGCCCCCGTGGGTAACCCGCTCACGAAGCCACGGGTGCATTAGAAATTGAACGCCGCCAACAATAAATACAGCGATGACGCCAATCCAGGCCCCAGCCGCCAGCCGAATACTTCTGTCTGTTTTAGCCAAGTTCAAAATCTTATTGGAGCACGTGAGCTCTCTCGGATCATCGCTTCGTCTGGACCTTCACCAGCAAGCTAATGCTAGCCAAGGGGGCTCACGCCTTGAAATCCCTGGCGAGGCTCCTGGGCTAGAATCTAAAGCTCGTTCGGGGACTTCGCCTCGAACGAGAGGCCCATCGGGGCACTTTGTTCCAACAAGCGCCCTCTTCACGAACGACAACATGTTGGTAAGAGTGATGTGGCAAGCGCCTAATGTTACTGCCGTTCAGCGGTCTTCCCCCGGCGTCACGTCAATTTTCTCACAGCGTCTCACGGATTGCATCTCTTCAAGTATGAATCGGGGCTCAAGGGCTTTCGTGTTCCGTTCGTGATCCTGTCCATCCAGGGGACGGCGTTGCCGGTCGCGTAGAAGTTTGCCCGCAGATACCCCGAGACTTCGGGATTCGCCGTACTGCCGAAGCGCTCGGTAATCGTTTCGTTGATCTGATCCGCGATCAGCGCAGCCAGAATGTAATTGTGCCAGTAGACAGGGTAGGAGGTGTACCAGGTATTGGCCTCCCATTGGGGAGGGTCTTCTGCCGGGAACTGCAGCAGGCGCACGTCGCTTGTGAGCCGGCGCTCGCAGGCCGCCATGTCTTCCTCGCCGGCGTATGCCGCGAGCTCGACGCGCATATTCAGGAGAAGATCGAAAAGGCGCGCCGCCATCTGGGCCGGTAGAAGTTGGGTGCGGTAGCGCTCCACTTCCGCCTCCGGAACCGCAGCCATGGAGCGGAGCCAATCGGCCCGGCGGGCGAAACCGCCCAGGACTTCAGCCATCCCCTCGGAGTACGCGGGAGTATGGGCGCCCAGGACCCACTCATACTCTTTCAAGATGGGCCACTCGATGGTCGTGCAAGCGGCTTGCAGGCTGTGACCGTACTCGTGGAACGTAGTCGTGTAAAAGCCGTGGCCTTCCGAAGGATTGACGATGAAGCGCGCATCTGAGGGGATTCGAACCGCCACAGTGTAGCCGCCGAAAGGTATGTCGCGCACGACGGTGCGGATGGGCAGGGAATCGATCTCAAAACCGATTCCCCGGACCGTGGCGCGGAGCCGTTCGAGGGCCTTATCCGCAGGGAAGTACGAATCAGGCAGCTGGAATCCCTGACGCATGGCAAACGCCACATCCCAGGGAGCCAGCGGCCCCTCTCCTATTTTGCGTTCAAGGGATCCAATCAACGCCCGGTAAAGAGGCCGGGCCTCTGCTGCAAGGCGATCGAGAGTCTGATGGAGCCACGATTCGTCAAGTTCCTGAAGCTTGAGGACCAGGTCGACATAGTCTCGATAGCCGAGAGCGCGGGCGCCGGCATTGCGCAACCCGATCAGCCGCCGGAGATCGGCGCGATTCGCCTCCGCGAGCGCAGCTATGGAACACCAGGCCCGATGCCGCAGAGCGCGGTCCGGCTCGTTCCGCAAGAGCTTCTGGAGATCGCTGCGCCGCAGCGGTTTCCCGTCCAGATTCAATTGAAAGTTTGCAATCCGTTCCTGAAGCCGATTCTTGAGCGTATAGATCTCCGGCATATTGTCCACGGCAGATCCCTTGAAGCAGTTGCTCCAGACCTGGAGCCGCCTGGCGAGAAGCGGTTCCGCCTTTCTATCGATGCCCTCGAGCCAGCCGTCTACCAGCGCACGATCCGGCGAGTTTGTGAGAATACGCGAGATTTCTCTCTGCGCCCCGTCCAGGTCGGCTGCGCCTTCTCCGGAATAAGTGTTCCAGACGGCCTCCCCCATGCGCACGTTGGCCTGTTCGAACTCCGCTTCCATCCGGCTCAGCCGCTCCAAAGACAAGCGGACCATTTTGCCCCCTTCTCGCAACCGCCGATGCACCCGGACTGGGCAGGCATCGGCGTTCGTCGGTGATTCCGCAGTTTCCACGACCCGAAGGAATCCAGAATTCAGAATCCAGAATATCCGGCTTGCATCAACTTAATTCTGGATTCTGGCTCCTGGATTCTGGATTCTCGACTAATCGTCAATTGTCAATTGGTATGTGATGTTTCTTTCGATACCGGGATCGAGAGAGTGCCACACGGAACAGTATTTTTCACGCGAAAGGGCTATTGCCCGCTCGACCTGGCTCTCCTGGAGGTTTCTCCCCTCGACTTCGAAGTGGAGCGCCAGGCGGGTGAAGCGGCGGGGCTCCGTTTCCGTGCGCTGCCCTTCGATGCGCGCGCGTACGGCGCGGAGGCTGCCGTGCATCTTGCCCAGAATATGGACGATGTCGATGGCCATGCATCCCGCGAGCGCCATCATCAAGGTTTCCATAGGCGAGCATCCTTCGCGACTGTCGCCATCGAGGACAAGCCCGCGGCTGTCCACGGATCCCTTGAAACGAAGACCTCCCTGCCACTCAATCTGTGCGCGCATCGTGTGATCCTCACAAGAAGAATTCAAGCGCTTTATTCACCACGGAGAAACGGAGAACACGACCTGTGTCTCCGTGGTGAACACGACGTCTTGCCGCCACAGGGTCACTGTCTGAATCGCAGCCTGATGTTCATTGGTGTTCTCCAAAAGAACGAGAAATGAGGTATTCTAGCGCGGGAGCCGGCCCGAAGGAGAGTGTCTTGGACATGCTTTTTACGGACCAACCACTGGCTCGAAGATTGGAGGGAGCGGACGCGTGGGGTGGAGTGGAATGCGCGCGCGCCCACGCCCGCCTCTACCCCGACTCCGGAGCCGCTTCCGAGCTGGTAGCGGGCGGGTACGCCATCTTTGCCGGCGTTGGGTCGCCATTGACCCGTGCCCTGGGGCTTGGAATGAGCGGACCAGTGGGCGGAGCGGAAGTAGAGCAGATGGAAGCCTTTTTTCAGAGCCGGGGTGCCCCCGCTACTATCGAGATGTGCCCTCTCGCCGATGAATCCTTGTTGAAGCTCCTGGGAAGCCGCCGGTACCGAGTGACAGAATTCTCCAGTGTCCTGATTCGACCGCTGAACCGCAGGGAATCGTTTCCACCTCTGAACACAGGCGTCCGCGTGCGAAGAGCCAGTCCTACGGAAGTCGATCTCTGGGTGAGCACGGTTGCGCAAAGCTTTTATGAAGAGGGCGTGTTCCCGGCGGCCAGAGAGTTCTTCTCGACCCTGTTCCACGTGGCGAACGCCACTTGCTTCCTCGGGTGGGTGGACGGCGAACCGGCGGGCGGCGGCGCAGTCGCTGTTCATCAAGGGGTCGCCATACTCTTTGGAACCGGGACGCGCCCGACGTTCCGCAAGCGAGGGGTTCAGGCGGCTCTGATCTATTCGCGGCTCGCGCTGGCCGCGGTCTCGGGATGCGATCTTGCGATGGTGACAACGCCGCCCGGGACCGTGTCGCAGCGCAACGTCGAGCGCCAGGGGTTTCGGCTCGTGTACACCCGCTCGCAGATACTGCGCGAGCCCTAAGGGCGCAGGAGAACCTTGCCGATGCTGCGACGGGAGGCGATCTCCTGCAGGGCCGCGGCGGCGTCCGTAAGAGGGTGAATGGAAGAGATAACCGGATGCACCTGGCATTTTTCATACATTTCGAAGAGCGTTTGCATGGCGCGTGCGATGCGGGCAGGGTCACGTTCGCGGTAAGCGCCCCAATGAAGTCCTACAACGGAGATGTTCTTGAGCAGGATCCGGTTTGCCTGAATGGAAGGGATGCGTCCTGAAGTAAAGCCCACGACCAGAAGCCGTCCCTCAAAGGCGATGCACTTCGCGCATTGCTCAAAAACGTCTCCGCCCACCGAATCGTAAATCACATCCGCGCCCCTTCCTGAGGTTGCCTCCTTGACCTGTTCGACCCAATCCGGATTGCGGTAGTTAAAAGCCTCTTGAGCTCCATTGGCCTTTGCGGCTTCCAGTTTCTTTTCCGAGCCGGCGGCGGCGATCACACGCGCGCCCAGCGCCCGGCCGATTTGCACCGCCGCCAGGCCCACGCCGCCCGCGGCGCCGGTCACCAGCAAGTTCTCCCCGGGCTGAAGACTGGCGCGGTAAACCAGGCCGAAGTACGAAGTCTGGTACACGATGCCGAAGGCGGCTCCGTGGTCAAAGCTCATGCTGGGCGGCATCCTGGCCACCATAGCGGCAGGTGCGACGGCAACGGTGGCAAAGCCGCCCCAGCCCAGCATGGCGAATACCCGGTCCCCGGCGGAAAAGGCCTGCACACCGGGTCCCACTTCTCTCACTTCCCCGGCGACCTCGCTCCCGGGCGAAAAGGGAAACGGAGGACGAATCTGATATTTTCCCTGAATCATGAGGATGTCGAAAAAGTTGCACCCGATCGCCCGCACATTGATCGTGACCTGTCCGGGGCCAGGCGCGGGATCCGGAAATTCCGCAAGCTGAAGATCACCAGGCTCGGACCAATGATTGACGACCATTGCCTGCATGTAATTAGAAGAACAAGTCAGTTTTTAGGCGCCACCGTCAGGCGCGTGTCAATAGCCCGGCCGTGAGACTCTGAAAAATTGCATTTCAAAACCGATGACATGCAAATCGCAGGTGATCGTTTTCGTGAAATTCGTGGAATTCGTGGCGGTTTTGCTGGCCACGAATTCCACGAATTAACACGAATTAGATTCTCGACGGCTTCTGAGAGAGTTAAAGGCCGCACGAATTGACTCCCACTTCTAATTTGCAACAAGCAAGACACTCAGCGGGCAGCATTGAAGTGAAATGCCTCCCGGCCTGCACGAAGATCTTTGCCGATAGTCAGGATGAGGGTCAGCCTGTTCTGTATCCTCACTCTGGCTTGGATTCCCGCGTCCCAGAGCCACTTGTCTGAACCAAAGTTCCCGAACCTGTCGTAAACCCTGCCCGTATCGATCACGGGACCCAGCCGAAGATCGAAGCGGGAATGTGCGTAAACAACCCTGTCGAACTCCCAATTCCACAAGAGATAGTCGCGGCCCAGAGGGCTGTTGCCCTTTTTCCCGGCTCGAGTCCCTCTATGGCCGCGCAAATAAAGGTCCGTATCCCGCTCCTGCCCCAGGTTAAAGAGCTCGTCAAACGGCGCCCGGCCCAAGGTTTTACCGGCCCCGAAGCGCCCCATCAACGTGTAGTCGTCCCCGCGGGCAAATGGGTGCCACTGAAGTTCCAGGCCGCCGCTCACCCTCGCGAAAGCGTCGTGCGGTACGGCAAGGATCTTTGCCAGTTCCCAATTTGCGAACGAATTCACGGTCAGGCGCCTTTCCGGAACGAGGAGCAGCTGGCGGTCGACCCGCAGATGGTTCTTCAGAGAGAAACCTTGAGTAAAGAGCGATCCGTCAATTTCGTCCTCCGGCGTTGCTCGCCGGAATTTCCGGTGCGTGAGACTGAGGCCGCTCTTCCAGCGCCAGAGGCCATTTACGGTGGATTGAATCTCCGCGCCGCCGGAGACGGACTGCAGTGCGATGTCTCCGGCTGCAAGCGCGGGGGATCGCGAGGTCCTCGATACGTCCCAGTTTTCTTTTCTTCCATCGACGTAGACCCGATACCGCCATTTGGGGTCCGCGCCGAGCGGACCTGAGAGGGAACTGTGCAGGCGGCGCTTCTGGGCGTCAAAGCGGACCAGCGAGACCCAATTGACGGCGGAGCCCTTGAGGTTGAAAAACTCGGGATGGACCGTCTGGTACGGAATGCCGCGGAACAGGGACAGAAGCCCTTCCAGCCAGCTATTTCCCAGACCGTTTCTCTCCACGCAGCGGAATGCCAGGTCAAACTTGTTATCGGGGCGGGGTACAAGTTCGAACCTGTAACGCGGGAAGATTTCCATTGAATTCAGCCGTGAGCGTGTGGTGAGCAAGTCGTCCAGTCGCAGAATGCTCGCAGGCGAAAAGGCGAATGCGCGGTCAAGAATGGCCGCTCTTACCAGAAGCGCCGGAGTGGTTACGGTTTCGAGAAAGGGTTTTCCGATTCGGTTCCAGTATTTGAGGGACGCCTCGAGATTTTGATCCAGAAGGAACAGCGTGGCGAGGAAGTCGTTCGCGTACGAGTCTCCGGGGTCCAGGTTTAATGCCCGGCGTAAGTGGGAGCGCGCTTCAAACAGCCGTCCTTGCTTGAAGGCCACGCCGGCCAGTTCGAGCGGAAACCTCTTGTCAGCGCGATTTTTGTTCTGGCCTGCCTCGAAAGCCTCTCTCGCCTCGTCCCAACGGTGCGTTCCCGCCAGCGCCATGCCGCGGTAATAGTCCATATCGGCCGGATAGTCCCGCGATGCCGGCAGAAGCTTCACGATGGTGTCCCAGCTCCCTTCCTCATAAAGAGATTTCACCCTGACAAGAAGGTCAGCCGAAACAGGGTCTCTCTGAAAATCCCTGGCGAGCATCGGTGGCATGAGAAGCAGAAACAGCGGCAACGATCGAGCCCGATCACTTCCGCTCTTGAGGGACAGCCAGGAGAGTCCAGTTGTCGGCTGCATGCCAGCATCTTTCAAAACTCGCTCGGTCCATTCTGAGCAACTTTCGCCGGGCGGGATCGTTCAATAGGACGCCGTCCTGCCGCGGGTCCAACCCGGTCACAACCGCATAGTGAAGCAGACCCTCCTTTCCGTTTTCCTTCAAGCAGACGATGAGAGGACGGCCCCTGGACAGGTGCCGGCCTAGATCAATCCATTCGCCTTTGAAAACAAAAGCTTGATAGCCCTCTTCGTTGAAGTAGCGCTGCATGGCCGAGGCGAAAATGCCCTTCGCATCTTTCGCATACAGGTGATGCATGATCGCGGACGGGTCAGCCGAACCCGGCGCAGGGAGGTCGGCGACTCGCGACCAATACCGCATCACCATGGAAATGGACGCCGCACCACAGCCGTTCTTCTCCTGCTTGACAAACGGAACGTCAAGCCAGACCGCCAGCGACCCCTCCTGAGAGGACACATCGAGGGCGCCGAGAGAGGCGATTAGAAGAATCCCGCACGACAGCCGCATCCGTACAGGGAGCTCAGTCAAGCAGCCACGATTACCAGAATAAGGACGGCTGTCGCCAGGGCGATGATGATGTAAGTGATTTCCTGATTGCTCAAGGCGCCCGCGGCAACGTCGTTCTGTATTTTCTCGGCCCGCGCTGCCAGCCTTCCCAGTTCCTCATTGTCGAGCAAGGGGACGGCTTTCTCGATTTTGACAGGATCCATTCCGGCGGTTCTGAGAGCCTTGCGCGCGGTTTCTGTGGCAAAAACCCGCTGTATCTTTGCCAGGTTGGCCATCCTGGCCTGCGAGGCGGCCAGAAGCGCCTGATGCAATTCAGCGGCTTTCACGAGGTGATCGTTTGCAGCCACCACCTGCGGGGTCAGAAACAAGAAGGTCATGCTGAAAACGAGAGTTGTGCTGACGAACTTGCGAGAGTGACAAGACATGCTGCCTCCTTTCCGTCCACAAAATACTCAATTTATACGGATGAGTGCAAGCTGCTTTTCGGTTCAGGGGAACGTTCATGCGATTCTTTCGTGCCTTCATGTCTTCTGAATGCGGCGTACTCTCCTTTCACAAAGACGCGAAGACGCAAAGAATCGCAAGGAATTTTCCGCGGCGGGTTTCCTGACGGACTCCCGACTATGCTCAGCCACCTGGTGGTTTGTCATGAGATGTTGAAACGGCGCAGCATGTACTGGTAGAAGGGATCCGAAGTATATTCCCGCACCCAGTTCAGCGACACAACACAATGCTCAAATTTGTCGGCGAGTTTTCGGAACACCATCGTTTTCCACCAGTGGCTTTCCAATTCTCCGGCGGTCTTGTAGCCGATACGGCCGGTATCGGCGTAGTAGGAGGGGGAAATAGCCCGTCTGCCGTGAGAGAGACTTTCGGGAAACATTCCCAGGATAAACAGGCTGTAGTCGCCGATGTGCTTGTAGTAGTTCTTCTTGTCCGGCATGTCGCTTTCCATGGCCTGCTGCAGCATGTCTACCAGGTATTCCAGCGGCCGCCCCTCCAGATCCCGCATCCCGTAGAGGTTCTCGATGAACATGAATTCAACAAGCAGGTCGGCGAGATAGAATAACAGATCCTGGTCCCGCAACTCGGCCTGGTCCAAGCCTCGTTCTGTGAGGGTACGAAAAAGTTGTTTGATCGGGTGATCGTCCGGGATCGAGCTTGAGTTTCTCATAATATGCCGTGCTTGCCCGTTTCCTTATCGTTTAGAACATCATGTTACTTTAGTGTCTTCGCGTCTTAGCGGTGAGAAGAGATCTTCTATTTCTCCTCGATTTTCACAATGCGATCGACGCTGAGGTCCCGATGGGTCTCGAGTTTGCCATCAGGCCAACGGATTTCGAGGAGATCGATTTTGTCCGCGGACCCCAGGCCGAAATGCACGCGGAGATCGTTCTGCGAAAAGTAGCTTCCGCCGCTTCGGACCTCGTCGGTCTGGCTCGTTTCTCCCGCCACAACGCGGACCCGGGCGCCGACGGCGGCGCGATTACAGTGCGTGCCTGCCAGCTGCAGAGTGACCCAGTGATTCTTGTTCGGGGCTTCGAGCCGATAGAGGTCCATCGACTCATTTACGTTGTTGACCACGACATCGATGTCGCCGTCATTATCGATGTCGCCGAACGCCGCGCCCCTTCCGGCCCGGAGATCCAGCAGCGGCCCGGCAATTTGTTCGGTGATGTCCTCGAAGCGTTTCCCTTCCATGTTGCGATAAACGATCTTGCGCTGCCGGTAGCGGGACTCGGTCGTCAACTGGTTGACCTCCGGATAGACGTGGCCGTTCACCTGGAAGATGTCAATCCACCCGTCGTTGTCGAGGTCGACAAAGCCGCAGCCCCAGCCAAGAAAGCGGGTGTTCACACCGACACCCCTCCCAAATGTGACCTCTTCAAAAGCGCCTTTGCCCGTGTTCTGGTAGAGGTTGGAGGTGTCGCCGGAAAAGTTGGTTTTGAATATATCGAGCCAGCCGTCCCGGTTATAGTCTCCGGCGGAAACGCCCATTCCCGCCTGAGGCTTGCCGTCCTGACTGTAAGCGCACCCGGCCTGAACACCCACGTCGGTAAAGGTGCCGTCGTGGTTGTTGCGATACAGGGCGCTGGGATTGGAGTCGTTGGCGACGTAGATGTCCGGCCAGCCATCGTTGTCGAAGTCGAAAACCAGAACGCCGAGTCCGTACGTTCCGTGAGCCGTTGTAATCCCGGCGGTCTCGGACACGTCCCTGAAAGTGCCGTCGCCGTTGTTGTGGTAGAGAATGTTCTTCCCGCCCGTCAGGCCAGGCGGCCCGCATGCGACGCGAGACCCTTTGTACAGGCACAATCCGGACTCGGGTGTTGGGGTCGTTTCCGGGTCGAAATCGATGTAATTGGCGACAAAGAGATCCAGGTCGCCGTCCCGGTCGTAATCGAGAAAAGCGCATCCCGTATTCCAACGGCGCGCGGCCTGAGTCAGCCCGGCTTTCCGCGTGACATCGGTGAACGTCCCATTCCCGTTGTTCCGATACAGGACGTTGGCTCCCCAGTATGTCACGAAAAGATCGACAAACCCGTCGTTGTCATAATCGCCCAGGCATACAGCCTGGCCCCAACCGGATTTGCCGACTCCCGCCTGGGCGGCAACGTCTGTGAAGGTGCCGTCGCGGTTGTTGCGATAGAGGTGATTTTGCGGACGGGGAGCCGGCAGGCCGTCAAAACGCCAGCCATTGACCTGGTAGATGTCGAGCCATCCATCTCCATCGAAATCAAGTAGAGCGACGCCGCAGCCCGTAGTTTCCACCAGATAGCGATTCGCTTTCTCCCCTCCGTAGATCGTGACTGCTTTGAGACCCGCCTGAGAGGCGATGTTCGTGAAACTCAACTCGGGAGCGGAATGGTTGGAGCGCGCCTCCAGTGACCAGAGGGTCAACGCCGCCAGAGCCAGCAGGCCGGGGATCGCAAGGACATTTGGGAACGCGTGTCTCATGCCTAGGGAAATTTAACAACAGATTTGACTTTGTCAATTGCTTGGTGCTAGAAATGCCGCCGGAAGGGGCCGCGACAACCAGGCATTCGAGGGCAGGATGCAGCCATGGCTGGAGTCGCCGGTACAGCGTCGTGCGCTGAGGACGGGCTCGGATATCCGAACACGCTTCTGTTCCATCACCCACGATTCACACACTTCGGCAGTGGCTTGCTCGTCGTTTTCTCCAGGTTTTTCCGTTCAGGCAAAACACTTAAGGAGGATCTATGACGATGAAGCGCCTCATGATCGGGACGGTACTCGTCTTTTTCCTGTCGCTCACTCTGCTTCAGAGCAGCTGGGCTCAGGCGGTGTACGGCAGCATCAGTGGTGCCATCAAGGATTCTTCGGGAGCGGTCGTGCCTGGAGCGACCATCACCGTCACGAGTGTCGGTAGGAAGACTTCCGATACGGTGATATCCAACGAGTCGGGATTGTACTCGAAGGAGCGCCTGCTGCCCGGCAACTACGAAGTCAGGGTCGAGATGCCCGGGTTCAAGGCTTCGGTCATTCCTTCGGTTGTGGTTAATGTCGACACCAACACCAAAGTGGACATCAGCTTGGAAATCGGCCAGGTGAGCGATACCGTCACAGTGACGGCTACGGAGGGACAACTGCTCAAGACGGACCGCGCCGACGTGGCCACGAGCTTTACGGAGAGGCAGGTTACGGAGCTGCCCATCCTCGACCGCAACTTCACGAAGTTCATCCTTTTGACTCCCGGTACGCAGCAGCTGCAGTGGCAGCACGCGGCGAGCGAGAACCCGCAGGGATCGACCCAGATCCAGGTCAACGGCCAGCACTTCAGCGGCACCGGGTACCAGCTCGACGGCACGGAGAACCGCGATCCGATCCTCGGGATCATCGTCATCAACCCGAATTTCGAAGCGATCGGCGAAACCAAGATTACGTCTCAGAACTACGGTGCGGAGTTCGGGCAGGCGACCGCCGGCGTTGTGTCCATACAGACCAAGTCCGGGACAAACGAATACCACGGGAGCCTCTTCGAGTTCCGCCAAAACGACGTGTTGCAGGCGCGCAACCCCTTTTCTCAGTTCCAGGCGGATCGTCTCACCGGCAAGTTCATCCCCGACACAATGAAAAACCAGTTCGGCGGCTCCTTCGGCGGACCGATCATGAAGAACAAGCTCTTCTTCTTCGGTGACTATCAGGGCACCAGGAGCAAGGCGGGTGGTTCCCGCTTGCTGACGGTCCCGACGCTCGCGGCGCGGACCGGAGATTTGAGCGGGTACGGAGTCAACATCTACGACCCGGCTACCACGGTCCTCGATTCAAACGGAAATCTCGTCAGCCGCACGCAGTTTGCCGGCAACAGGATCCCGTCCGGGCAGCTCTCTTCTCAGGCGCTCAACGTCTTGAAGCTGATACCCTCACCCAATGCCGCGGGCCGCGACAACGGCACGCGCGACAACTACGTGGCTTCCGGCATTGAGGGGTTCGACGGCGATACCTTTGACGTCCGGAGCGATGGGCGGCTCAGCGACAAATTCAATCTCTTCGGGCGATACAGCTTCGCCGATTTCACGCGCGATGGGCCTACATCGTTCGGCCAGGGCGGAGGCCAGGAGCTGGTATCTCTGGGCGGCACCTCCAAGGTCCGCAACCACAGCATCGCCTTTGGGTTCGACTATACCCTTTCGCCAACGCTCCTGACGGACTTCCGCTTCGGCTTCTTCCGCTACAAGGTCGCCGTGCTCCCCTTCGACGTCGGAACGACGCCCGCAAAGGACGCCGGGATCCCGGGTCTCAACCTGGGCGACAACTTCACCTCCGGGTTGTTCGCCGGATTTGTGGGGAGCTCCTCCACCGCTCCGTTCAGTTTCAATTTCGGCTCCGGACTCGGCGTGAACCGCTGCAACTGCCCTCTGGATCAGGATGAGAAGCAGTTTCAGTGGGTAGACAACGTGACGAAAATCAAGCGAAACCATACGGTGAAGTTCGGCGTCGATTTCCGGCGCGCCTACAACCTGCGGGTGCCGAGCGACGCGCACCGCGCGGGCGAGCTGACCTTCAGCGAGAACCGCACGCGCGGGCCGGAAGGCGGAGGCCTCGGTCTGGCCACTTTTCTGCTGGGCGATGCGACGAATTTCAGGCGCTACTACAGCACGCAGACGGATGCAAGAGAGCGGCAGTGGCGCCACTTCTACTACGTTGAAGACACCTGGCGTATGACACAGAAGCTGACCCTCAACTACGGCGTGCGCCTCGACGTCATCAATCCGCAAACGGTAAATAAGCCACGCAACGGAGGCTGGCTCGACCTGGCAACGGGTGCGATACGGGTCGCCGGACTCGGAGCCATCGGCCTGAACGGGAATGTCGAGAACAGTCTGAACTGGGCGCCCCGGATCGGCATCGCATACCAGGTGACCGACAAGACCGTCGTGCGCCTGGGCTACGGACGGAGCTACGACATCGGCGTGTTCGGCTCGCTCTTCGGCCACAGTGTGACTCAGAACCTCCCGGTTTTGGCCGTCCAGGAGCTTCGCTCCCCGGCGAACTTCGAGAAGGTGTTCACCCTTGCCCTGGGCCCGTCTCTTCCAGTCTTCCCGGAGCCCGGGGAGAGGAGCGGCCGTTTCGGATTGCCGGACGGTGTCTTTGCGCGGGCCCTCCCGGAGAAGCAGCGGCTTCCCGCCGTGGATGCCTACAACGTCACCGTCCAGCGCCAGCTGACGAACTCCATGTCGGTTGAGGCAGCCTATGTTGGCAACAAGGGTACGCATGTGTTCGCGGGAGATGGTCCGGCATTCAATATCAACCAGGCCACGATCGTCGGCTTCGGCACCATCCCGTTGAACCAGCGCCGCCCCCTGTTCAACAAGTTCGGCTGGACTCAAGGGATCGATTTCTTCTGCAACTGTGCGGACAACCGTTACGACTCTCTCCAAACCAAATTCAACAAGAGGTTCGGGGACGGGTATTCTCTGCTGGTTAACTACACCCTGCAAAGGGCGTTACAGGACAGCGGCGACTACTTCATCTTCGACGCGAATCTGAATCGCGGCCCGGCGGACTGGGACCGCAAGCACAACTTCGTCGTGGCAGCGCTGGCCGAGCTCCCCTTCGGCAAGGGCAAGCGCTGGATGACGAACGCCACGACGCCCATGCAGTGGGCGTTCGGAGGCTGGCAGTTCAACACCACCTGGACGGTCCAGAGCGGGCTGCCGTTCAACGTCAATTACCGCGATGCGGGCGCCGACCGTGACACAGGGGGCGACGATCGTCCGAACCTGATTGGCGATCCGCAAACGGGCGGATCCAGGGAGAAGTACTTCAACGCGACGCCCATCGGCTCCTCGGGCAGCGCCTTCTCCCGTCCGGCCAAGGGTACCTTCGGCGACCTGCCGAGGAATGCGCTGCGAGGGCCCGGCTACTTCAGGGTCGATGCTTCGTTGTTCAAGCGGTTTGCGATCACCGAGAGGACGAATCTGGAGTTCCGGTTCGAATCGGTGAACTTTTTCAATCATGTCAACCTCGGCAATCCGGATGCCACCATCGGCGTCCCCGGGAACGACAACGCGAACGCGGGCCGCATCAGCTCGGTTGCCTATGGCGGCAACGACCTGATGCGCAACGTTCAATGGGCGCTGAAGCTGACCTGGTGACCGTACTGCTTGATCCGTGTAATCCGTGGTTGGCAAAGGCAGTCACGGATTACACGGCGCAGCTCGGCCGCAACCAAGCTTGCCGCAGAGCCGCTGCGCTACTGGGTCTCGCCACGGAGGCGCCCGGCAATTTCGAACTCACGTTTCGCCTCTTCCAAACGGCCCAGCTGCTGGAGAACCTGGCCGAGCATGTAGTGAGCCGACTTGTTATTGGGATCGAATTGAATGGCGCGGCGGAGCATCTCCTCGGCGGTCGAGGGTTGGTTCTTCTTCATGTACGCCTTACCAAGCAGGATGTAAGGACCGCTATAGT
This sequence comes from Acidobacteriota bacterium, assembly GCA_003225335.1. Lineage (GTDB taxonomy): Bacteria > Acidobacteriota > UBA6911 > UBA6911 > UBA6911 > Gp18-AA60. Next base: position 9,598 of record QHZE01000224.1, on the reverse strand, counting down.
ACGGGTTGATCCAGAGCGACCTCTGCAGTGCTGCTATGGCTTCGTCCCACCTCAGCTGACGCGCGTAGGCATCCCCAAGGCGGTACAGCGCCATGGAGTTTCCCGGATTCAGCTCGAGCTCGCGCTTCATGTGGTCGATTCCTTCTTCGAGTCTGTTGCGGAAGATAGCGATCTGGCCCAGTAGGAAGTGAGCTTGCGGTAGCTTTGGATCCTTCTCAAGCGTTCGCTTTAACTCCGCCTCGGCGAACTCCTCGAATTCCACCCGTACCATCATCTGGGCCGTCAGGAGATGCCCTGCCGGCGAATCCTCCGCGACTCCGAACATGCGCGCGACGGAGGCGCGCGCTTTGTCAGGTTGCCGCGTCTGGATATAAGCCATTCCCAGGGCGTAGGCCAGCTCCAAGTTGTTTGGAGCCCATGTGCGGGTCTGCTCCAGGAACGGAATGGATTCAGCCAGGCGTCCCGCGAGGTAATGTGCGAGACCGAGCACCTGAATCGATTCCTGTTTTTCGCTCCCTTCCGGAAGCTTGTCGACAACGGAACCCAGCTGCTCGATGGCGCGTACGGGCTCGTTCGCATGATAATAGGCGACGCCGAGCATCTGAGCGGTTCGAGGATCGCCCGACCCGGTCAGTGCTTTGAGTTTCTCGATCGCTTCGTTCGCCCTTCCCGTGTCGATGAGGGAGCGAGCATCTCCTCGGCGGTCGAGGGTTGGTTCTTCTTCATGTACGCCTTACCAAGCAGGATGTAAGGACCGCTATAGTACGGGTTGATCCAGAGCGACCTCGCTTCAGCTTGTGATTTTTCCGCATCATATTTTATTCGCACCCCAACCCGGTAGGACATATTAGCCAGAATCGCGTCCACCGCATGGCCGTATCCCGCATCAATGCTCAAGCTGGCCCAACAACTTCAGAAGCCCCGCCCCTAGATTTCACCACGGAGACACGGAGCACACGGAGTTTTCACGGAGAACTATGTGAGCCTCCGTGTCTCGGTGAATGGACGTTGGTCATTGAATGCTTGAAGGATTTCTCCCGGGAGCGCAGGCATCCTTGCGTGCCGGGCGCCAGAAACGCAGAGCACGCTGGAAGCGTGCGCTCCCGGGGACGGAACCTCGGCGTTCTCTGCGTGTCGGCGGTGAGATTTCTTGGTTGCGCCCCGGCCGCGCCGTGAATTTCCGTGTCCTCCGCGGCTCCGTGGTGAAAGAAGGATGATGAATCCATGTTGTCCATGTTGTGCCTTGGTGGTTGACTTTTCTCTGTCCCCAAAGGTTAATTTAGCCCTTCATGGATCCGAGACAGCGTAAGGTTGTTCAAGTAACTGTTTTGGTAGTCTTGTTGAGTTGGGCTGGATCTTTGTGGTTCCCGGATTTTCGGGAAGCCCCAGCTGCACTTCCTGATGCCACTTTGCAGTTTGACGCCGAACGCGCCTATGAAATCACGAGAGAGTTCGTTACCCGCTTTCCCCGTCGCGTTATTGATACCTTTGAGGCCCGTCAGTCGACCGGCTACCTCCAGCAGTATCTGGCGCGTCTCGGATACACGATTTCCTACATGCACTTTAAGGCTCTCGTTGCGAGCCGCACAAAGGTAGGCAGAAATGTGCTTGCCTTCAAAGAAGGACAATCGAAGCAGATTCTTGCCGCTGTGGCTCACTACGACACGACCGGAACCACTGTCCAGGGAGCGATGGATAACGGCTCGGGCGTCGGGGTCTTGCTGGAAATGGCGCGGATCTTTGCAAATTCGCCCCCGCGCCACAGCCTTCTGTTTGTCTTTTCTGACGGCGCCGAATGGGGATCGCTGGGTGCGCTGGATCTGGCTCAAAACTATTCCGAGAGAAAGAGTCTGGCCGCCGTAATCTCGCTGGATTACGTGGCTGCAGGAGATCTGGGCGCGTTGCGGCTGGATACTGCCGGGCAGATGAGAGGATATACCCCGCCGTGGCTCAGGGAAGTCTGCCGCGCAGCGCTTCAGGAATCCGGTTTGCCGGTTCTCGAACCCCACGGACTCCGCGAGCACCTGGATCGCACTATGTCGATCTCTTGGACCGACCAGGGACCGTTTCTCAATGCTGGAATCCCTGCCGCCAACATTGGAAGCAACTCCCGCGATGCCGGGATGGAAAAGACAATCGTCCATTCCGCAGAGGACCTTGTCGGCCACATGCAACCCTCCAGTTTCGTCAGCTACGGCAGGGCAGCGGAGCGCGCTCTGAGAACGTTAGACGGGATGACACTCCCTGGCGCGGGATCGATGGGGCCTTTCCGGCTGAAAGACAGCGCCTACCTGTCATCCGGTCTGGTGACGCTCCTTCACTTCCTCACGTTTCTTCCTTTCTTCGCCATTCTGTGCGTTGACTTCAGCAAGTATGGGAAGCGCCTGGAGCCGGCGCGGATCCGGTGGGAGGTTATCGAGTATCTCTGGATTCTTCTTCCCTTGGCCGGGGCCTGTGTTTCCATTTTTGCTTTCCGCCGTCTGCGTCTGTTGCCGCGTTACACCCTCTATGCCGGGACTCTCAGAGACCCTGTCCTCGAAAGTCCACGGTGGGGAATCCTCTATGGAATTTTGGGCACAGGCATCGTGTTGGGTCTGACGGCCTTTTTCATCCGCAGATTTCTCAAGCAAAAAATGCCGCAACCGGAATTCCAGGCCGCGAAGTGCGTGTTGATGGCAGCTCTTTTCGCCGTAATTGTGATCGCCCTTCTGTACAACTCTTACTGGGCCGTGACATTCCTGGCATTGCCTGCCTGGCTCTGGGCGGCGGTTGGGGCCGGGCAGAACGCCGGCCGGAGAGCTTCGAACCGCGTCTGGATTCTGGCAGGAGGGCTTTTTTTTTATCTCGTGACTGCGCACTATGCGGGAGAGCTCGGCCTTGGTTGGAAAATCCTCTGGTACCAAATCCTGGCCATAAGCACCGGTCTGTTCAGTATAGAAGGCGTATTGCTTGCAGTTGCGACCATCTGCGTGGGAGCGCGTTTCGTGGCGATTCAGAGCTACCCCAGAAGGCCAGACGTGCCCCGGCAGGAAGTCTCGTGAAAAATGAACTGCAGCCATCTTCGCGATTCTTCGCGTCTTTGCGTCTTAGTGGTGAATGTGGCGTACACTGCTTTCACCACAAAGACACGAAGGCACAAAGTGAACGACTACTATGGAAAGAGCCGTAACAGCTCTCGATTCTTTGAAAGAGATGCGCTGGAATGGCCGCAGCCGGGGTCATTTCGAAGCGTGGTACGCCACGATGAACCAGGTGAGCTCGAAGGCGGGATTCTGGATCCGGTATGCAATGGTTGCGCCTCGGACAGGAGAGAACCGGGCCCAGGTTTGGTTCGCGTCCTTGGTGCCTGGGGCCAGTGAGGCCAGTGTCGCCGCAGTGCAGGAATATCCGCCGGACCAATTCAACGCTTCATCGACACCGTTTGCTCTCCGGGTAGGCCCCAGCTCGCTGGAATCGGGGCGCATGACAGGGATGATGGAGATCGCGGGGGTCCCGGTGACGTGGGATCTCGTGTACGAGGCTGTGACGGATCCTCTGCGCAACCTGCCCGAGGTTTTTTACAAGACCCGTTGGGTTGCCTCGAGCTTCCTGACGCCGCACCCGTTTATGATGATCGGCGGAAAGATTCAAATCGGCTTTCACACCTTCATCCTGAATGCCGATCCGGGCCAGCAGGGACATATCTGGGGACGCAGTCACGCGGAGGAGTGGGTGTGGTTTCACTGCAGCTCTTTCATTCAGGAAGGGGGCGATCCTATACCGGCATACGTTACCGGGGTTATGGCCCGTCAGCGGCTTCTGGGCAGGGTGTTGCTCCCGCCGCTTAGCTTTGGCCATCTGGTATGGAACGAGAAACACGTGCAGATTCGTCCTGAAACGGGATGGGAGAAACGCTGGAACGGTGGCTGGGTGTGGAAGGGCGTTGCAGGAGATGAAGATGTAACATTGAGCCTGGTTGTTCCCTGGGCGGAAATGGTTCTCGCACCGTACCGTGATCCAGCGAGCCGCACACTTTACTGCCACCACACGGACGTCGCGGATTGCACGGTCGAATTCCGGGCGCCGAGAAAGCCTCCACGCGTTTTTCGCTCGATGCGCATGGCTCATCTCGAGCTCGGCTCCCGTTCACCGGATGCGCGCGTAGCGCGCAAAGTCCTGATTCAGACCTGACGGGATAGACCTCGGAATCCAGCGGCATTCTTCGCGCCTTCGCGTCTTCGTGGTGAAACCCTCACCGCTAAGACGCAAAGACGTGAAGAATCGCGAAGGCGGCGGAACAGACTTCCCTAGACTTCGAATTTTGGCTCCCGGGGTACCTTATTGGGGCCAGGCTGGAGCGGGCGGTAGATCAGGCGTTCGACCGGACGCCCCCCAATCAGGTGTTCCTGGAAGATGGCATCAGCGTCTTCGACCCGCACGTGACAGTACCAGATGTTTTCCGGATAGACTACCACCATTGGTCCGTTGCCGCATTGATCCATGCAGCCCGCGTTGTTGATGCGGATAGTCGTTTTCAGGCCCGCCTCTTTGACAAGCTCTTTGAGGCGGGCATGGACAGCTTGGGAATCTCCGTCCACAGGGCACGTGCTGCCGCTGGTGCAGACGAAAACATGCTTCTCGAACGGACCCATTTGGGAGGAAACACTCCTAAAGTTGCAATTTTATCATAAAGGTCTCCCGAGGTCTGAGGCCCTCTGCAATGACGAGTGACAAATGTCGAATCCAAGCAAAACGTCCACGTCCACTTGGTGGACACAAAGTTCACAAATCGATTCGTCCTTGGTTCTTGGCCCTTACAGGTTTTCACTCGCTTGGGTAATAATGATGGCTATGGTTATGAGAACTCCGTTGCATGAACTGGAAGCGGCCAGGGGAGGCCGGTTCCGGGACTATCATGATTGGGAAATAGCGGAACATTACGGCGATCCGCGCCAGGAGTACGAGGTGGTGCGCGGGGACGTGGGGATCCTCGACCTTTGCCACGCGGGGAAGCTGCGGGTCGCAGACCGCGACAGGGTGCGCTACCTCAATAACATGCTTTCCAACGACATCAAGAATCTTTCGGCGGGAAGGGGATGCTACGCCACGCTCCTCACGCATCAGGGGCGCATGGAATCTGACCTTTATGTCTACGCCTTTACTGAGGAACTGTGGCTCGAATGTTTGCCCGCGAGCAAGCCTCGCTTGTTCGAGACCCTGAGCCGGTACATCGTCGGGGACAAAGTGACGGTGGCGGACTGGACCGAGAAACTTGGAATTCTTTCCCTGCAGGGCCCTCATTCCCGCGTCGCCATAGAGCGGCTGACGGGCCTTTCTCTCGAAAGTCTGGACTTGCTGGAGCACCGGACATTGCAGCGACCTTCGGGAAACTGGGTCGTCGTGCACCGGGACAGGACCGGATGCGGCGGCTATGACCTCTGGGCGCCGGTCCTGGAAGCGCCGGAAATCTGGCGCCGGTGTGTCGAAACGGCGCAGATTTCTCCGGTGGGCCATGCGGCTCTGAACTGGCTGCGGACGGAAGCCGGGATTCCCTGGTACGGGACGGACATGGGTGAGAAGACTTTGCCCATGGAGGCCGGCCTTTCCCATGCACTGAGCATGACCAAGGGTTGTTATCGAGGCCAGGAGATTGTCGCACGGGTCCTGCATCGCGGCCATCTCGATCGCGGAATCGGCGCTGTGTCTGTCCAACACGCGGACCCTCCGGCCGCAGGAGCCGAAATACGTGCGAATGGAAATAGGATCGGCGAAGTCAGCTCGTCGATTTTTTCGCAGCGTCTTGGGAAACCGTTGGCGCTCGCAATCCTGAGAGTCGAATTCTTGAAACCCGGAACGCCGGTCGAGGTGGTCTATGGGGATCGTAATTATCCTGGCGAGGTCATAGCTCTCCCGATTCAGTGAGACGGACTCCACGATGCCGCAACCAGTAAGTCTTTGTGACCTTCGCGGTAAAACTGACGCCGAACTAACCGCGAAGACGCGAAGGGCGCAAAGGTCTCGGTGAAAGAAAATCGCGGGATCAGTTAGGGCAGCTCACGATGCTGTGGAGGGTCTTGATGTGACCTTCGATATAGGAGCGGCCTTCTGGAGCAGGCGCATGCGAAAGATAGAATTCCAGGTCGGCCAGAGCCTTTGCAAAGAGGCTCGTCTGCATGTAAAGCAGTCCGCGATCGCGGATCTCTGAAAGCGTTCCTGGGTTAAGGAGAAGAATCTGTTCCACAACGTTCAGCGCCTTCTGTTGCTCCTCTTTCTGGTAGTAAATTCCTTTGAGGTTATAAAGCATCCGGCTGACAATGCCCTTCTTTTCCATCGCCTGCAGGAAGATCGGCTGCATCTGCATGCTGCCGCCGTACACGCGATCCAGAAGTTCCTGACAATCCTCCTTTGTGAGGAACCGTCCAAGGTTGAAGGGATCCACCAGAATCTCCCGTTCCGGGCTGGAATACTTGACGATGAAGTGACTGGGGAACCCCACTCCTTTCAGGTCAAAGTTGATCCTGCGCGCAACCTCCAGATAAATAACCGAGAGAGAAATAGGAATGCCGTTCTTTGTCTCGAGCACGGCGTTTAAGAAACTGTTGCGCGGATCATAGTAGTCTTCCGTGTTGCCGCGCAGCCCCTCCTGAATGAAGAGAACCTCGTTGAGCGCCTCCAGCACGTTCAGAGGAGAACGGTCGTCACCCAGAAGCACCTCCACGCGGGCGGCAAGAGTGTCGAGCTTGCTCAAATAGGACTCTATATTCAGATGCGGATATTCCTCCAGGGCAATTGCGAGCGCGGCCCTGTCCAGGGGAAAGACGGACTCGTCCAGGGCGGCGAGATCGGCAAACACCTCACGAGATCTCAAGTTTTCGAGAATCAAGAAGCCTCCTCGCACAGTCGCTCGAGGGTCGCGAGGTCCAAACCTTTCAGCGTAGAGACTACGAGGCTCGCTGCAGCAAGCCGTTCCTGCGGATACGTGTTGCTGACAGCGAGACAGACCATCCCTGCGGCGCGCGCTCCCTTCACGCCCTCCGTCGAGTCTTCGACCACCAGGCACTCATGAGGTTCTATGCTGCGGGGCTGTCCGTTAAGACGAGCGTTGAGGTGGTCCAGAGCAAGGAGAAAACTCTCCGGGTGTGGTTTGCCCAGCGTAAAGTCCTCCGCGCCGACGATAACTCGAAAGCACTGGCTCAGGCCGGAGGCGCGCAGAGTGCGCTCGATGTCGTCCCGCTTTGCTCCGGAAGCAATCGCCAGCGGATATTTGCTTGCAGCCGCGCGTACGAAATCTGCGACTCCTGGGAAGAGTGGATACCGGTCTTGCAGCATCCGATGGTAGAATTCACTTTTATCGCCCAGCGCCTTTGCGCGCTGCGACTCGCTGAGCTGAAGGGAGTGGTCCTTGCATATGGCGTCGAGACAGCCTTTGTCATCGAAGGGGAGATAGCGGTTCCAGTAATCCTCCCGGGAAAGAGAAATACCCAGAGAGGCGGCGACGTTTCGCATGGATTCATAGTGGAGAGGTTCGTCATCGAGGATGATTCCATTGAAGTCAAAAATGATGGCCCTAAGCATGATCCTCTCCTCGCAGATGAAAACTTACACTTATATCAGCCAGAGTCCATGGCGGCAAGGCGATTTGTAGCATGGCTGCGATTCAGACACTGACCCTGCAGCGGCAATACGTCCTGTCTCACCACAGAGACACAGAGGGCCCTTTGATTGCGGATTGGCGATTGCGGATTTCGGATTTGGAATTAATGAACACCTTCTCCATCAGGACAATCCGCAATCCGAAATCCGCAATTACAACGGGTTCTCCGTGCATCTCCGTGTACTCCGTGTCTCCGTGGTGAACTAAGTGTGTGAATCCCTTAGGCGAAAGCGGGGAATATCATGACAGAAGTCAAGCGGACCGTGTTGGCGGCAGTGGAAGACATGTTCTTCCTGGCCAAAATCGAGGCGGCGGCCAAAGCGGCTGGGGTGGACCTGGTCGAGGCGCGGAGCGCGGAAAAAGTAAACGAGCATCTGGACGCCCTGAGTCCCGATCTGATCATCCTCGACCTCAACACCAGGGCGTGGGACCCCTTGGAAGTTATCCGCCGGATAAGAGGGGACCCGAAGTTCAGGAGCACTCCGGTCGTGGCCTTCCTGTCCCACGTTCAGGTGGAGCTGGAACGAGCAGCCCGAGCCGCGGGGTGCGAGAAGGTGATCCCCCGTTCAGCCTTCAGCAGAGACCTTCCCCACATCCTTAAGGCGATCAAATGCGCAAGGTGTCCGGATCTCTCGTAGAGCCCCCCGGGCAGGTGGCCGGGGGGGCACAACTCCTGTGCGGCGATAAATTACGGAACGCTGGCCGTCAATGGGGACTGGAGCTTGAATTCGAGGACCGTCTCGGCCGGGACCTTGAGGGTCTCCCCCTTGGTGATGAGCTGAACTCCTGTCCCTGCTGCGGCTCCAGCCACCGCGCCGATTGCAGCCCCCTTTCCCCCTCCGGCAATGGCTCCAATCACCGCTCCGAGGGCGCTGACGCCGCCGACAGTCGTAGCCGTGCGTTTACCCCTGGAGGAGCCTACCTCAAGGTATTCGCCTGTCTTCAGAGTATAGCTTCGCCCATTCGCGATGACTTCCGTGAGCTCCAGAGCAAGCTCGGTCTTTCCTGCGAGGCGGCCCGATTCCTTGGCTTGCGTGATCCTCCCCTTAACCTCGGCGCCTCTGGGAAGGATTACCTGGCTTCCCATCGTGACGGCGTCTTCGAGCGTTGCAGAGAAGTAATCTCCGACACGATTTCTGTCGGTGTCGATGGCAGAAGTAGTCCGGATAGTGATCGAGGTTCCTGCTGGAAAGGTAACTGAAGGCCCGGCGGACTGAGGCGGCACCTGCCGGACAGGCTGATCCTCAACCTCGGCCGCACGAGGCTGGCTCGGGGCCACCGGGGCTTCGATTCTGCCTGCCGCGGGTGGGGCTGTGATTTCGGGTTCCTTGAGGATGATTTGAGCGACTTCGGAAGTCTTGAAGCTCTCGACCTTGCCGGCGGTTCGGAACTCCACGACGCTGGCATCGCCGCGCACGAATTTTCCCGAGTACTCTCTCCCACTCTTTAGAATCAGTTGATCCGCGAGGGCAGCGGGGCCGGACAGCAGGATTCCAAGGGCGAAGCTCGATACTGCCGAAAGGATGGACGACCTGAGTCTCATGTGTACCTCCTGTTACAAAGCTGTGGATGGGTGACGCATCTGCAGAGTTTCATTGTTTTTCGGGCTTGCCAGCCCTTGACCCCTGGCCACTGGAGAATTTCGTTCGTGTCAATTCGTGGAATTCGTGGCCAGTAAAAACCGCCACGAATTTCACGAAAAAATTTTTGACTCGACTGCACTCGTCCGAGCATGGCGGTCAGGGGAAACCCGCGAGATCCTCCTTTAAGTCATATTTGGCCTCGCGCCCCCAGACTATGCGATAAGTACTGGGCAGCCCATGGGATTGCAACATCTTACTGGTTTGGTCATACCATTGTGCGTCTTGCACGCCCTGCCTGTAGTAAATCAATTCCTTCTCGCGCAGCACAATGCCGCGAACCCAATGGCTGGTGTCGGTTTGCTTCTTGCAGGCATACGAAGAA
>QHZE01000223.1 GCA_003225335.1 Acidobacteriota bacterium | reverse complement strand
TTGTACTCGGCCGCGTCCATGTTGTTGCCCAAAGCATCGCGGCCTGCCAGAGCTTGGCTTCAAATCCGAGGTTAGCGGCGGTGTCGTTGTTCTTGACGCTCGTTTTCGCCATCAGGTGTCTTCCAGAATAGTGCGGAGTGTGGGCCCGTAAGTGTACCTAACGCCCGCGCTCAGTGGCGGCGGCCCAAGGATCTCCGATATGAAACGGAAGCGCAATCCCGCCGGCCCCGGCGCGTGGGCTTAGGCTGCTGACGTTTCTTCATTCGTTTGTCCCTCTGCCACTTGTAGCTTCCGTGCGAAGATCCGCAGTACGGCCAGGGTCGCCGCTGCCAATGACCAGACGGCGATACTTTCAAACGCAAACCAATACTCACCGAGGCGCTCTGCGTCCATTCCGAAATGATACTGTGCAAACTCACGGCAAATAAAGAATCCACCGAGCCCGCCGCCCAGCAGGTATCCGGTTCCAGCCTGGAAGAAAAGGACGCCGACGCCGATTGCACGAGGTGCACGAAAAAAAATGAGACCTGTGAAGCCGGCCAAGATGGCAACACCAAAAAGCAAATGGAAGGGCAGCCCGCTTGGCGGCCATACCACGCTGGTGAGCGCTGAAGGCCATGTTACAGAAACTGTGTAATCAGAAGCCGCCTTAGTGACGGATGCAGCCTGAAATAATATCGCGCCAAGCGTAAGGGCGAAGGTGCCCACGACGATTATGGAGAAAGCGACGATGCGGATGACCGGTTTAAACATTTGCGAAGAACAGGGAAGCTACCGGCGTCCGCTGGAGCGGCCGGGTCGGCCTGCTATTTCATGATCAGCTCTTTGGAGGAGATGTTGTAACCAACCAGCAGGGCTTTCTCGCCGTTCATCTCAAACGTGAATGTTTCGTTTCCGTTGCCCTGCTCAAAGGTCGTATTCTGCTGGAGGACAGCCGTGGTGGTCAGATTGAACGTCCGCACATTGAAACCAGCGCTCGACGTGTTTGTGACCTTGCCCAGCTTCCGTTGCACGGCCCCCATGAAATCCGAAAACTCCTTCTCCGAGGCGGCGTTCTTGAACTTGGAGTCGGCGGCTGCGCGAATCTCAGCAATCTTCCCGTCATTGTAGAGTTTGTGAAATTCCGCCACGGCCTTATCCGAGGCACCCTTGCCTTTGAACATGCCGGAGCAACCGGAAACGAAGAGCGCGAGGCAGGTGAGTAAACCGAGAAAACGTGTCGTCGTATTCATACTTTGCGCAGTTAAAGCGCGTAACTTTAAGGTACAGGCGGTTTCGGTAACGGCGTCGTAAAGGAACGACGCCATGATGCGCCGTGATTGATTCGACGCGGTGCATCTGGCGGAGGGTTAGCCGCCGGAGAGGGAGCCGAGGAATTCCGCGTTCGATTTGGTCTTGGAGAGCTTTTCGAGGAGGAGCTCCATGCTTTCCGTGACCGAGAGCGGGTTCAGCACCTTCCGAAGAACCCAGATCCGAGTGAGGTCGGCAGAACTGAGAAGCAGCTCCTCTTTTCGAGTGCCCGACTTGTTGATGTCGATGGCGGGGAAAACGCGGCGATCCACCAGTTTCCGATCCAGATGGAGCTCCATGTTGCCGGTTCCTTTGAACTCCTCAAAGATGACATCGTCCATGCGGCTGCCCGTATCGATCAGGGCCGTGGCCATGATGGTGAGGCTTCCCCCCTCCTCGATGTTGCGCGCGGCTCCAAAGAAGCGCTTCGGCCGCTGCAGGGCGTTGCTGTCCACGCCACCGGACAGCACCTTCCCGCTCGGCGGCACAATGGTGTTGTAGGCGCGCGCCAGACGCGTGATGCTGTCCAGCAGAATCACGACGTCCCGCTTGTGTTCGACGAATCTCTTGGCTTTCTCCAGCACCATTTCGGCCACCTGCACGTGGCGGGATGCGGGCTCGTCAAACGTAGAGCTAATGACCTCTCCCTTTACCGAGCGCTGCATGTCGGTGACTTCCTCGGGTCTTTCGTCAATCAGCAGAACGATCAGGACTACCTCCGGATGGTTCTTTGAGATGGAATTCGCGATGGACTGAAGGAGCATGGTCTTGCCCGTGCGCGGAGGGGAAACGATGAGGCCGCGCTGCCCTTTTCCAATAGGTGCCAGCATGTCCATAACCCGGCCCGAAAGGTTGTCCGACGAGGTCTCGAGCTTCAAGGCCTCATGCGGATAAAGCGGCGTCAGGTTGTCGAAGAAAATCTTGTCCTTCGCCGCGTCGGGATGCTCGAAGTTGACCGCTTCGACCTTTATCAGCGCGAAGTATCGCTCCCCGTCTTTCGGCGGCCGGATCTGGCCCGAGACTGTATCGCCTGTGCGCAGGTCGAATTTCCTGATCTGCGAGGGAGAAACATAAATGTCGTCGGGACCCGGCAAGTAGTTGTAGTCGGGCGCTCTCAGGAACCCGAATCCCTCGGGAAGACATTCAAGCACGCCTTCGGAAAAAATCAGGCCGCTCTGTTCTGTCTGAGCCTTCAGGATCTGAAATATCAGTTCCTGCTTCCGCATGCCCGTGTAGCCGGGGACATTCAAGTCCTTCGCGATCTGGGTCAGGGAAGCGATGTTCATCTCTTTCAAGTCACGTATGTTCAGATGGCCGTTCTCGCGGCCGGTGGTGGGGTTGCGATGCTGCGCTGTTTCGGTCATAGGTATCTATGCTCCCTGGGGAGAAGAGTGAGGTCGGTCAAGAATGTTCTCCCGGTTTTTCCTCGAGGATTAAACATGCTGGGTAGTGTCTGCTACCCGTTTCCAGATCTCTTTGCAGCCGATGCCCGTTACCGCAGAGGACAGGAGGACCGGAACGCCTTCAAAGGAGCTCGATAACGCTCTGAGTTGAGACGATCGTTCGTTTCCGGATAACTTATCGGCTTTGGTGGCCACTACCATAGTCGGAAATCCCAGGTGGCAAAGCCATTGAGCAAGCTCCTGGTCCAGAGGCGTCAGCCGGAGCCTCGCGTCCACCAGGTGAAGGACGAGAACGATTCCGGGACGACTCCGAAAATAGGCTTCAACTAGTTTCTTCCAGTGGCGGCCAACGGACTTTGGGACTTTCGCGTAACCATATCCGGGCAGGTCCACGAAGTGCAAGGAACGATTTACCCTGTAAAAATTTATGCTCTGGGTCTTGCCCGGGGTCGAGCTGGTTCGAGCGAGGTTCCTCTTCTCCACCAGCCTGTTTATCAGGCTGGATTTTCCTACGTTGGACCGACCCGCAAAGACGATCTCAGATAAGCCTGCCGGCGGGAAATCGCGCGGGGAAAACGCGCTCGCGACGAACTCAGCTTCGATCACTTTCACGCAGAATCATCGCGGGCGCTTTGAAGTATGGCCTAATGCGCGAGGTTCTCGTGCGGGCGGTTGCCTTTGAGGTCAGGCATTCCCTCGGGAATCTGAGCCTGGGAAACGGGCAGCCGCTCCAGCGCCACCTCGAGCACTTCGTCCATCGTTTCCACGAGGTTTACGCTGATGGATTCCAGGACTTCGGGAGGAATGTCCTGAAGATCCTTTTCATTCTCTTTTGGCAAAATGACGTATTTGATGCCGGCGCGGTGTGCTGCGAGCAACTTCTCTTTGACGCCTCCTATGGGCAGCACCTTGCCACGGAGGGTGATTTCTCCTGTCATGGCCACATCGTTTCGCACGGGGATCCTGGTGAGGGCGGAAACGATCGTAGTTGCCAGCGTAATGCCCGCGGAAGGGCCGTCCTTCGGAATCGCTCCCTCGGGAATATGGATGTGCACGTCCATCCTTCGATGAAAGTCCCGGCTTATTCCATAGGTTGTGGCGCGACTGCGCACGAAACTCATGGCTGCCTGTGCCGATTCCTGCATCACTTCGCCAAGCTTGCCGGTTAAGGTCAGCTGACCCTTCCCGTCCATGAGAGTCGCTTCCGTCAGGAGCACTTCTCCACCCACTTCCGTCCACGCCAACCCGGTGGCCAGGCCTATCTGGTTGCTCTCGCTGATACCTTGCTGCCGGAACTTGGGTTTGCCCAGCATCTCGCCCACAACACTCTCGCCGATCTCAGTCTGTTTGGATCCTGCGATGACAATCTTCTTGGCTATCTTTCGGCAGATGTTTGCGATCTCGCGCTCCAGGTTGCGCACTCCGGACTCGCGCGTGTACTTACGGATGAGTTCCAGAAGTGCCCCGTCCGTGTAACGAATCTGCTCCGTCTCCAGCCCGTTGGCCTCGACCTGCTTCCTGACCAGGAAGCGCTTCGCGATCTCGAGTTTTTCCAGCTCGGTGTAACCAGACAGATATATGACTTCCATGCGGTCCTGCAAGGGCCGCGGAACCGTGTGCAGCACGTTCGCGGTCGCGATGAACATCACCATGGACAGATCGAACTCGGTGTCCAGGTAATGATCCATGAACATATGGTTCTGTTCCGGGTCCAACACTTCGAGCAACGCGGCCGAAGGGTCCCCGCGGAAATCCATGCTCATCTTGTCCACTTCATCGAGCATGAAGACGGGGTTCCTCGTTCCGGCTTTCTTCATCATCTGAATGATCTGGCCAGGAAGGGCGCCGATGTAGGTACGCCGGTGGCCCCGAATTTCCGCTTCGTCCCTTACGCCGCCCAGAGACAGCCGGATAAATTTCCTTCCGGTCGCGTGCGCGATCGACCTTCCCAGCGAAGTCTTGCCCACGCCTGGAGGCCCGACAAAGCACAGGATGGTCCCTTGCGGTTTCTTGACCAGACTGCGCACCGCCAGGAATTCCAATATGCGCTCTTTGATCTTTTCCAGACCGTAATGGTCTTCCTCGAGGACCTTCGAGGCGTATTTCATGTCCCGGATCTCGCGCGACTTCTTGTTCCAGGGCATTGCCAGCAGCCAGTCCAGGTACGTTCGCGATACGGTGGATTCTGCCGACATGGGCGGCATCATCTCGAGGCGCTGAACTTCTTTCATCGCCTTCTCGTGCGCGTCCTTGGGCATCTTGGCGGCTTCGACTTGCTTCTTCAGCTCATCCAGCTCGGTCTTCTCGTCTTTGCGCCCCAACTCCTTCTGGATCGCCTTCATCTTTTCGTTGAGATAGTATTCCTTCTGGGCGCGCTCCATCTGGCGCTTCACGCGTCCCTGGATGTTCCGGTCTACTTTGATCTTCTCGATCTCGACCTCAATGATCTCGTTGATCTTTTCCACGCGCTCCGCGAGGTCCACCATTTCGAGGAGTTGCTGCTTCTCTTCAATGCTTATGGGAAGGTTGGCGCATATGTTGTCAGCCAGCTTGGAAGGCTCCATCGTCTTCATCGCATTGAGGATCGCGTCGTAGTTGACGTGGTGGCTGAGCTTGGAGAACTGCTCGAACACCGACTGGAGCCGCTTGATCAGGAGGTTGGTTTTGGCGCTGGCGCGCGATGTCTCCTCCATCAGCTCCACATCCGCCACAAAGAAGCCGGGTTCCGAACTGTAACGCAGGGACTTCCCGCGTTGTATCCCTTCCACCAGCACCTTGATGTTGCCGTCGTTCAGCTTGACGCTCTGGACGATGTTGGCGATGGTGCCCACTTTGTAGATGTCGTTAGCCTTGGGATCATCCACGGAGGCATCGATCTGCGTGGCCAGAAAGATGCGCTTGGAGCCTTCGAGAGCGAACTCCAGCGCACGGACCGACGAGGGGCGCCCGATCACAAAAGGGATCATCATGTGGGGGAACACCACCACATCCCGGATCGGGATCATGGGCAGACGTTCCATTGTTTTCGCAGGATGCTCAGTACTCATCGTTGATCGTTACCCAGCCTTCTCCAAAAGTGCAAACACTATATCCTTATTTTCGACCATTTCGCCCGTAATCATGAACTCTTTTACCTTCTTTTGAGAAGGAAGCTGATACATGATGTCCAACATAAGATCTTCCAGGATGATTTTCAATCCCCTGGCACCCATCTTGCGCTCCAAGGCCTGGACGGCCACGGCCTCCACAGCCTCGTCGGTGAACTTCAGCTTCACATTTTCAAACTCAAACAGCTTCTGATACTGCCGGATCAAGGCGTTCTTGGGCTTGGTGAGTATGTCCACCAGGGCCGAATGATCGAGTTCCGACAGGGAGCCTATCACCGGCAAGCGCCCCACAAACTCCGGAATCAACCCGAATTTGATCAGGTCTCGCGGCTGTGTCAGTTCCAGAATGTTCGATGGCGCCGCGACCTTGTTCTTCTTGTAGTCGCTTTCGCTCGTGATGAAGCCGAGGCTCTTTTTCCCGGCGCGCCGCTCGATGATCTTGTCCAGTCCGACAAAGGCGCCGCCGCAGATGAACAGGATGTTGGTAGTGTCGATCTGAATAAACTCCTGGTGCGGGTGCTTTCGACCGCCCTGCGGCGGGACATTGGCAATTGTCCCCTCCAGGATCTTTAAGAGAGCTTGCTGGACACCTTCGCCGGAAACATCGCGCGTAATGGAAGGGTTTTCGTCCTTGCGGGCAATCTTGTCGATTTCGTCGATATATACGATCCCCTGCTGGCACTTCTCCTTATCTCCCCCCGCGTTCTGGAGCAGCTTGAGGATGATATTCTCGACGTCCTCGCCCACGTACCCTGCCTCTGTCAAGGTCGTGGCGTCAACGATCGCGAACGGAACGGACAACATCTTTGCCAGCGTCTGCGCCAGCAGAGTTTTGCCTGTTCCTGTGGGACCAATCAGCAGAACATTGCTCTTCTGAAGCTCCAGGTCGCTCCGCTTCTTCGTGATCTCCAACCGCTTGTAGTGATTGTAGACTGCGACCGCCAGCTTTTTCTTGGTCGTCTCCTGACCGATTACATACAGGTCGACGAACTCCTTGATTTCCTGCGGTTTGGGGAGCTTCTCTCCGATCGGCGAAGTCACAACATCATCGGCGATGATCTCATTGCACACGTCCACGCACTCGTCGCATATGTAGACAGTGGGGCCGGCGATGAGTTTCTTAACGTCGTTCTGGCTTTTCGAGCAGAACGAGCATCTCAGGATATCATCGCGTTCATCGTCTTTTCTCAAAGGAGACCTCCAACTCGCACGATCGAGGAAACTATTCTTTCTTGGAAATTACCTGGTCTACGATTCCGTATTCTCGAGCCTGATCAGCTGTCATGATGTAGTCTCGCTCGACGTCCGACTGGATTCTATCCAGGCCTTGCGAGGTGTGCTTTGCCAGTATCTCGTTCATGCGTCGGCGGAGGCGCAGGATCTCCCTCGCGTGAATATCGATGTCCGTCGCCTGGCCGGAGAGCCCGCTCATCGAAGGCTGATGAATCAAAATCCTCGAATTAGGCAGGGCGAACCTTTTTCCTGGCGCACCGGCGGCGAGAAGCAGAGCACCCATGCTGGCCGCCTGCCCGATGCAGATGGTCGTCACGTCCGGACGGATGAACTGCATCGTATCGTAGATAGCCATCCCGGCAGAAATGGACCCGCCGGGGGAATTTATGTAGAGAGAGATATCCTTGTCAGGATCCTCCGCCTCCAGAAACAACAACTGCGCCGTGACCAGGTTCGCCACGTTGTCGTCGATCGGAGTCCCCAGAAAGATGATGCTGTCTTTGAGCAAACGTGAATAGATATCGTAAGCACGTTCGCCACGATTTGTTTGCTCGACTACCATCGGTATAAGCGCCAACTCTCGTCACCCCCGGCTAATATTAGCATTGCGACAGATGAAATCAAGCGCCTTCTTCCGCCGCAAATGCTCCTTAACGCTTTGAATTCTTTGGTCCTTCTCGAGTTGCGCGCGCAGCGCAACCGGTGACTTCTTGGCGGTTTCCGCCAGAGTCCGTACTTCCTCTTCGAGTTCTGCTTCGAGAACCTCGATGCCCTCTTGCCTGGCGATCGCGTCCAGGATCAGTGTCCTTCGGACCGTCTGTTCGGCGTGTGGCCGCTCTCCCTCGAAGATCTTCTTCCAATCGATCGACGTGTCGTTTACATCGATTCCACGACGGACAAACTGCGTTGCAATTCTCCGGGCGCGATCTTCCAGTTCCTCTCGTACCAGGGACTCCGGCACGTCAAAAAAATGACGCTGTACCACCTGATTCAAGATCGCTTCCCTAACATCCTTTTCGGCAGCAACCCTGGCCTTGCTTATTAAATCGTCTCGGATTCGCGCCCGGAGCTCTTCCAGGTTCTCGAGGCCTCCGACGTCTTTTGCGAAATCATCGTTGAGCTCGGCCAGGTGCTTCTCCTTGACCTCCTTGACAAGAACCCGATAGCGCACCGTCTTTCCCGCGAATCGCTTGCGCTGATCCTCGGCAGGATAGGGGACGTTGAATTGCAGCTCGTCGCCCACGCGCGCGCCACGGAGATTTTCGGAAAACGCCGAGTTTGTCCCTGGATCACCTATCGTGCATACCACATCCTCTTCGTGCAGCGCCTTCCCGCCTCCCTCAAATTCGCCGTCAACAGCGAGCGTTACGACATGGCCATCGCGGATCTCGCCCTCGTCGACGGGAACTAATTGGGCGTTTTGTTCTCGTAGACTTTCAAGGACCTGGTCCACATCAGACTCGCTTACGACGGGTTCCGAAAGGGGCACGGACACGCCTTTGTAGTCCTTAACCTCGAGCGGGGGCAGAACCTCAAAGGACAGCGTAAACCGCAAGGGATTTCCCGGCTCTGCATCGATGTGCTCCACCACAGGTTGCGTCAGAGGGCGCAGACTATGATCCGAAAGCGCTGTCTTCCAATACCGCTTGATCAGCTCCTGCGTGACTTCGCTTTTCAGCTCCGCGGCGAAGCGCTGCTTGATAATCACCAGGGGCGCCTTGCCAGGCCGGAATCCAGGCACCCGGACCCGCTCGGCATATTTTTGCGCCAGCTTGTGGATTTCGTCGTCCACCTCTTCGCGTGATACTTCTATGACGAGGTTTCTCTTGCAGGTGCTGATGTCTATGAGTTCCACGCTCAAGTCTGATCCCAGGCTCCGCGGGGCGATTGCGGATTGTCAATCGGAATTCCAATCCGCAATCGCCAATCTGAAATCCGCAATACTTTGGTGCGAAAGGGGGGAGTTGAACCCCCACCCCTTGCGGGACTGGATCCTAAGTCCAGCGCGTCTGCCAGTTCCGCCACTTTCGCACACGGAAGGTCGCTCAAATCCAATATTGCAAAAGCCGACCGTTTTGCAACTCAAGCGCGCAATGTAGCAAGGGCGCTCTGGCAAGTCAAACTTTCACAGAGGACAGGACGTCCGGACCCGATTCGGCCACAGAGACACGGAGACATAGAGGCAAGGTTTCTCGTGTCTCCGTGTCTGTGAAAGATTGGATTTGAGAAACACAAAAAGCTCAGGGAACTATCCAGTATTCGGAGATCAGGCCTTGAGCCTTGAGTTTCTTCGCGGCTCCTTCGGCAGCCTTTCGTGTCTCGAATCCCTGCAGTTGAATGCGATACCAGAGGCCTTTCTTTTTGAGATCCACCTGAACGACTTCCGGCTGGAAACCTGCCACGGTGAATTTTGCAACGTCTGCCTCTGCTTCAGCCTTGTCTTGAGTGGCACGAACCTGAAGCCAAAAGGTTTTCTTGCGCGGCGCGGGCGGAGTGGAACCAGTTTCCTCCCTTGTCTTCGCTGGAGGGATTGCTGTTGACTTCTCTGACCCGGAAGACGGTGACGGGTCACTCCGGGGAGGGTCTGCAGCGGGAGCCACTGAAGGGGGTGGTATTTCTGGCCGGCGGGGAGTTTGAGAGCTTGCGTTTGTCTCGGAAGCTGGCGCCGGTGGCGCGGCGCCAGGAGTTCTGGGAATCTGAGCGCCCGGGTGTTCAGACTTCGCGGCAGGATCCGGAGAGCGTGGAGCCTGGGTTCTTGTCTCGGGTTGCGCGACGGTCTTGGGCGGGACTTCAGCTACAACGGCCGTTGGCACCCGGCCCTCTGCTGGAGAGTTGCTTGCGGGGCGCGTTCCCGTATCGGAGTACGCGGAAGGCTTAAAGAGAAGCCGGGCCAGGCGGGTGTCCGTGCGCGCCAGGCTGGCGAATGTCTGTTGCGCCTTACCAGGTTCCGCAGGCTCAAACCAGCCGTATTCCCGGTCCATGGCCTCGGCGAGCTGACGGAGCTGTTTAATCTCCAGCGCCGCTCCCCCCTTGGTCTTCTGCGAAAGAGGACGCACCTGAAGGTAACGAAGAAACTGCTCCAAGGCTTCTCGCAGTGCAGAGTGGAGAGATTCAACCGGCGACTCGTTCTGGTATCGATAGGAA
>QHZE01000686.1 GCA_003225335.1 Acidobacteriota bacterium | reverse complement strand
CAACGGGCCCGGCACGCCGAATGATCCGGAAGTGGAAACAGTCACGCTAACCAATCCTCCCGCAGGCACCTACACGGTCAGTGCGGCGCCGTTCGCGGTGACTCAGCCCTACCAAGGTTCCGCGAGTCTCCAGCATCTGACCGCCACCGCGCTCGGAGGAAATGGCACCGAGCCGCTGAGCTACGCCGTCTACCCGAATCCGAATGGCGTGAGCGGCGGAGAGCCCTCTTGTGGCGTGGGCTGGAAGACCAAGAAAGTCATGTACCAGGCCGGCCTGACGACGCTGCGCGTGGGTTTCAATGACTGCACATCGCCCGCCACGGCCAAGTGGGAAGACGTAAGCTTTCTCACCACCTCGCTAGTCAGCCTGGACTCGATTCGCGCCGTTGGGGTCGCGCGTTAACGGCGAACCGAAGATTCCGCCGCCGATGGTTTCGTGGTCCACGCCGGAGGGGATGCCGCCGCCTTGGCTCGGAATCCAGGTGGTACCGTAAACTACTTCTGACCCAAAGTTCCAGCCTTGCCGAGGGCGCTCACCAAGTCACTGCTCAGAACCGTAGGGCAAAGATTCTGCTCGATATACTCAATGACCAGCTCTGTCCCCTGATCGTGGCGTACATAGGGGCGATCCTTGGGGTTATACAGGCTGTCCGTAAGATCACGAACGAGAATGCACCGGATCCCCCACTCCGTCATCCGCCGGATGGCGAATGTGCGTGTCAGCACACACAGATTCGTGTGAACACCCATCACCATCAGGTTTTTGATCCCGCGTTGCCGAAGTAAGCTGTAAACCTCATTGCCATTCTCAGAAATGAAGTCAGCGTCGTGAATCGTGATCGCAGAGTTCTCGTGCTTCCAGGCGACGAAGAACTTGTCGGGTGGTGTGGTGTCACATCCTCCATCCGCGGCGTCAATCGGCAGCGGCGCCCTGGCTATGGCCAGAGCGGGGGGAGGGTTCACCTTTGCAATCTGCAGCATCCGCTTCCTTTGCGGATAATCCATGTAGTACTCCATCGTCTCGGAAGGGGCGTGGATAATCACGATGCCATGGGCCCTGGCCACATCAATGACGGGCGCCATCTCCTGCGCAAGGATATCGGTTCGCTTGGCTGCACCGGTGCACCAGTGGTTGTCCCACATATCACAAATGATGATGGCGGCTTCGTTGGTTGGGATGTCCTCCTGAAAATTCACTTCTTGCCATTCGCCGGTGGCCTTAAAGGGCTGCACTCGTGTCCGGAGATTCAGGTGCATTACCTGCCCGGCAGCATGGGTGGCCAGATAGACAGGGATCAAACCGAGTTCGCAAATCACTAGCGCGAGGATGATTTTCCAGCGAAGAGAGGCAGAACGCATGATGACAATCTCCTTTCTTGAATCCCTGCGTCAGACAATGACGGGCACCAAGGGGGCAGGCGTCGCGGGTTGACGAGGTGCTTGCTCAGCGCAATTCCCATGAACCGTTTCGCAGATCAAGACCGACGCTGGCCACGCAGGCCGTCGCGCCATCCATCAGCAATTCCTGGCTGACGTCTCTTAACCGCTGACTCACACCTTGTCCGGGATAGTCCAGGGAGCGCGGCCCGGTGATTCAGGTGTTCCATGACAAACCCCTAGCGTTTGGGAGCGCGCTCCGCAGCTTCCCCTGGCCGTAGCCATCGATCCAGGAATTGGAAGGTCAAAACACCATGAATCTCATGAGGTCCGTCGAAACGATCGCGCACGATCCGGTCGCTCGCATTCCAGACGTGTGCAAATTCTTCCACTTGCGCCCAGGCTCTTGCGTGCCACTCGGGGGTAGTGGTTATGTCTCGTTCGCCGAATTCGATGCAAACCGCCCGCGGCCACATGGCTGCGATGAGTTCCAAGTGAGTAAAGCGATTGAGGACATTCCAGTTGTGCATGTCATCGTTCGGAGAGAACAGAAAACTCTTGTGATTGGTCTCATCGGTGATTTTCGCCCGCCAATCGTTGAAATATCCCGAAATGACTACAGCCTTCAGGCGCGGCTCCAGCGGGCCCATCCAGATGGCCGAATAACCGCCGTAGGAGAGGCCGTAATAACCGATTTGCTCTGGATTCACAAAACGTTGCGACTGCAAGAAATCGACGATGCGATTCAATTTCACGAGCTCGACGCTAGTGCGCATTTTCCCTAGTGCTGCCGCCTGGCGGACCAGAATATCTAACAGGTCGGGTGAAGTGCGCCTGTCGTCGCCCTCGGGAACGGCCATGTAAGGCGCAAAGGTCACGTACCCGCGTTCGGCCAGACGCGTTGCGAATTGATGATAGACTTCCGGTTTGGGGTCGCCTCCAATTCCGGTAACGGACCAAGGCTTGCCGCCGATCCCATGCTGGCAGATCACCGCCGGTACGCGTCCCTTTACATTCCGCGGAACCAATAGCTGGCCATATGCCTCAACTCCGGGGAGGACATCTAGCAAGACATCGTAGGCCGCGAATTTGTCGGTCGCTTTGACCAAGGAGGTGCGAGGATTAAGCGGGATGTCCTGGGACGGAATTACGCCCATCAGATCGCTCAGATCTTTTTGAAGGGATTCGACTCGGCTGGCGCGGCCCGCCGGCGTCGTCCGCAAGAGCCTCCAGCGGTTTTCCCTCAACTTGTCGCTTTCTTCATCTAGCCGGCATAGATAACGATGCAGCGATTCAAACTGGTCATTGCGCGCCTTGGTGATGCGATCGAGGGGCATGCGGAGCATGATGGGCAGTTCTCCGCGTTCTTCTGCCTTTGCGCCAAGGATGGCGGCTGTCATTGAGGCCCCGGTTCGGAGACCCTCGGCGCCGTCCCCTGGGTCCTCCGGACCAGAGATGAGGTTATCTGATCTGCCTAAACCCCGGTAAAAACGCTGCGCTCGCACCAACTCTTCCAGCGCACTGGCCGCGGAAACGGGTGAACGGGGAGTGCGTTGAACAATCAAGGGGCGCGGAGCGATCAACGCAG
>QHZE01000685.1 GCA_003225335.1 Acidobacteriota bacterium | reverse complement strand
ATTAGAAGCATCGAATTGAACTAAAGGAGATTATCGCGATCGAACTGTGGTGACCGGTTGGGTGGCTACGCGCGAACAGACGAGCACAAAATATCCACCCGAATTCGTGTCGCCCGTCCCGGTGCTGGCCCGTCTGTTTCCGTTGCTCCCTAACCACGATTTATATCGCTGCCACCCAACCATAGTGCGTGTTGCTCCGCATTGGACCTCCGGCCTGCTGGTATAGCTTCTTCAACTCATCGACGTAATCACCAGGGACCGGATTTCGCCTGGCGTTGGGATCGAGGCCGTACACGCCCGCCGCGTTCAGGCCGAAGATACGGCGCTTCATTTCGGTCGTGAGCGGTTTATAACCAAATTGCTTGATCAGCGAGCCGGGCATTTCGAGGCGCCGCAAAGCTTCGATCTGCCATTGCGTTGAGCCCCACCAGACTGAGTCCGTGCCCCACAGTATGTTGTCGGCGCCAAAAGCGTCGATCATCATACCCAACACGTGGCAGCACAGCAGCGGGTGTGTAATTGCCATCAGACCGAACGTACTGCCCAGCTCCATATACACGTTTTTCATGTGCGGGTTCTTCTTGCGGTACTCGCACAGGTCTGATACCCAGGGCACGTACGAGGTTTTGCGAAAGCCATCCTGGGCGGCGGGCAGGGCTGCTTCGAGCGACTTGAAGCCCGAATGGTAAATCAGAAAATTCAGGTCGGGAAAATTCGAAACCTTGACCACGTCTCTGGGGTGGCAATGCTCTTCATTGAACAGACCGGAGGCCAATCCCTTGTGGACACAAATGTTCTTCACCTTGAGCCGACGCGAGTATTCGAGCGTGGGATAAGTGATCTTCTCATCGTCCAGCCACCAGCCGTCCTTGTTTTCTCCCAGTCCCTGGTCGGTATAACCCTTCCAGGCGTCAATTTTCAGCTTCTCCGCTTGCACCTGCATGCGTTCTTGGTTTTGAGTTCCCAGATCAGGCGAAATCAGGCCGTGACTCACCATGCGCCGAGAGCGGGTGAGCTGGTTGACCACGTTGCGGTCTTCACCATCTGGTCGGGAAGCAGGATGTGCATTTCGTCGGTGAGACCCGGGACGCCGCTGATCGCCGCCATATCCGTGTCGCTATCGAGGAATACCTCTTTGATGTAGTTCTCTAGTCCGACTTGGCGAACTTGAGGTTCACAAAATGGTCAAATTTCAGGCAGCAATGAGCTGTGCCTGAATGTAGTCGTCGAGAACCCGCTCGAAGGTGCGCCAGGCTGTGTTGAGAGGGCTGCGTGAGCCACGTCTTCGGGCAGGCGCGGATCGAGCGCGCTCAAACCCGGAGCAAGCACCCGGCCGTAGGTCTTAGTGAAGAGCACGGCTACCCTACGGCCAAGACTCGTGAGTTGATAGCGGTGGGTGTGCGCGAGTTTCACAACCAAGCCCTTACGCTTGAGCCGGCGCAGATCATACGTGGCTTGACGTGTGGTGTAGGGTGCGGCCCCAAGCGCACGAACTCGCTCGACCATCTGACGGTTGCGGAAACCTCGGAGGAGATGGCAGAACCCGACCAAAGCAGCCAGCACCGTCATCACCCGTGCTTCGCCGAAACGAAGTCCTGCGGCATAGAGACCATCGTCCGTGGTCGACGGTTGGGTCACCCGGCAAAAGGTGGCCACATCGGGAGCGGGCTGAGCGTCGGCGGCTTCGGCGTCACACAGACACCGGTTGGCAGATTCACCAACCGCCCGGAGGGCATACCAGTTCAGCGCGCAGACACGGCGACCGATTCCGAAGTCATGGGTATCACTGATGACCGTTTCGGTTCGCAGCGCCCGTCCCTCTTTGAAGTACTGCTTCATCCGCGAGGACTTGTAATAACAACACAGCGTGGGGTCGACTCCCCGAGTCAACACTCGGGTGCGGAAGGTGCCAGGCGTACAGCGAGTGAGCCGCCGATGAAACACCAGAGCGATTTGATCCGGTCGGCCCACGTCGAGGTGATCCCGGATCACGCCTTCAAACCACATCCGGCCCGCTTGGGGCCGGTCAAACATGCAGGTGTCGGAGACCTCAAACTGGCGAAAGGCCAGTTCGTAAACGTACCCGGCTCGCAGATCAGCTTGGGTAAACGGCGAAGGCAAGCGGCGCACCCAACGCCAGAAGAAGCTCTTCACCGCTGCCGGACCCAGCCGGTCACAAATCTTCTGCAACGCCGCGGGGTCGGCACAGGAGCGGGAACCCGTTATCCAAGCCTGGTAGCTGATCCCGGCTCTCTCGAGCTGCCGCTTGGCCCATTCGTGGCCGTTGAGCCAGAGCCAGATGGGAAAGGGGGCATAGGCGTTGGTCTTCCAAAACACTCCGCCCCATTCCGAATCCCAAAGATAGAAGTAGAAGTGATTGATGTAGACCATCTCGCGCCCCCACTCCATGTGCGGATGCCGGGCTTTCTGCTGTCCTGGACTCGGCCACGATCGCCAGGCGCAAGCCTTCTCTTGGGCGATCCCGATCAGCACCACCCGATCCTGGCCTTCCCGGGCCGCTGCTTCCAGGTAGGGGCGAGCCACTTCCTCCTTGTTCTGCCCTTTCTGGAAGTGCACGACGGGGATGTGGTGCCCTT
>QHZE01000222.1 GCA_003225335.1 Acidobacteriota bacterium | reverse complement strand
CGTTTGGGCAACCTGTGGGTACACCGGGACGCATCGGGCCAGGTGGTCGGCGATCCCAACGCAGGCCCGAAGACAGTGGATGAGTGGTTCAACACGAAGGCGTTCGCGCTGCCGGCGCAGTACACGTTCGGGAACGCAGGCGCATACATCACGAATGCTGACGGCATTATTGGCATCGACATGGCGCTGGAAAAGAAATTCCCGATTCGTGAGAGCCATGCTGTGGAATTCCGCACAGAGTTCTTCAACGTGCCCAACACTGTCAGCTTCGGTGATCCGACCGGCGCGATGAACAACGCCAACTTCGGCAAGATCACCACGCAGCGGACATCCCCGCGTCAAATTCAATTTGGCCTGCGCTATCGCTTCTGAAGCACGTCTTTGACCGCAGCTGCGAACCCCTGGAACCGGTGACTACGCGACCAACGCCCCTCCAGGGGCGCGGGAGAGAAGTATCGCAACATCGACTTCTCGCGCGCCAGGCGCGGGGCCGTGGTAAGGCATGAACCTGGAAAGACAAAGATCTCAATCCGCCTGCACAACACTGTGCTGGAGTACTTTC
The DNA here is from genome assembly GCA_003225335.1 of Acidobacteriota bacterium. Taxonomy (GTDB): domain Bacteria; phylum Acidobacteriota; class UBA6911; order UBA6911; family UBA6911; genus Gp18-AA60. The sequence goes on along the minus strand of QHZE01000222.1, from coordinate 15,763 downwards.
GAGATTTAGTCGACAAGATGGGCGGAGGGAACTACCAGACCCTGATCAACGACGCGTTACTAGAGTACGTTCACAGACGGTCGACCCTCGACGTTGTACGGCAGGTTGTGCGGGAGGAACTCGGTCCTTATCGTGTTGGTAGTTCTAAAAGCGGCATCCAGCCGCGGCCGCAAAAAACGCGCCGCCGCTGATGCCGGGCTTAGCAGTACCGACCCGTCCGAGCAATTTGACTTTCGCTTCTTCTTTGCTTATAGTCCGCCTCGCGCGTGGGAACGGGGGCATCAGCCCGCGGCAGGCGCGCGTAGAGCAAAGCCGGAGGATGACATGGACGAAAAAGCGCTGTTTCTGAAGTTCTGGGACAGAGAAGCTCCTGCCACGCGCAAGGTCATCTCACGTATCCCCCAGGATCGATCCGACTATCGGGCGGACCCCAAGGCCCGAAATGCCCGCGAGATCGCGTGGCTCATGGTCCGCGAGGAAATCCTCCTCGCCGATGGCTTGGAGAAGGGCGTGTTCGATTGGGTGGAGGTCCCTGCGCCCGACGGCGTCAAAGAGATCCTCGACACCTACGACCGTCACCACCCTGACGTCACGAAGCGGCTCCACGCGCTTGACACGAGCCGGTGGGAACGGCAAGTGCCCTTCATGTACCAGGGCCAGGAGATCATGAGCGATACCGGGTTCGCGAGTGCCTGGGGCTTTCTGTTCGATCTGATCCACCATCGCGGTCAACTATCTACCTACCTGCGTCCGATGGGTTCGACGGTGCCAGCAATCTATGGGCCGAGCGCCGACGAATCCATGTGATCTAAACATTCCCAAGACCCTCCGAACCTCTCGATGAACGATCCCGGCCGCGAAAGTTTGCGAACGCCCTGAGGTCGGGATGCGCATAGCCCAAATGATTGAACTCCAAAAAAGAATTTGATGCGGGCTAATCAGCTCGCCCGTGAAGCGTGGCTGCCGACGTTTTAGGAACTCCGCAGTGATGGAAAGCCAGTGCCGCTGTAACGCCATCGGTGACGGCGTGCAGACATTCCGCCTGCGCCATCCCGGCGATCTGTTTGACGTCGGGGTGACGCTGGATGGCATCGCCAAAGAAATGGTCGATGCGCGAGCCGTGTGGACCTGCCGCGATTGCGGTCAGCACTTTGCCTGGCTGCGCATCTTCTACAAAGACCACGAAGAAATCATCGTCCGAGCGCCGACGTCTGATTGGTGGAATTGGGATTGGGAAGCGCTCGCCGCGATTGCTGACGCTTGCCGCTGGCGTGGGCCGGGGCGCGATGCAAAATACGTGCTGTGACCACCGCCTCGCCGCGAGGACAAGCAAACTGCCGCTGGTCTTTGGCCAGGAGATTCATAGGAACGTAGGATTGGGATCCAAAATCCGGTGAAGTCCAGCGTTGATCTGCTGCACACGTTGAGACGAGAGCGACCCGATCTTGTTGACAAGGTCCGCCTTTTCAACAGTGAGCATCTGAGTCACCACCACTACGCTCGACTTTGGCAGATCGGACTCTCCTGCTTCCAGAAGAACGTTGGCCGGACTCTTCGCCCGGCGCAAATTGGAAGTCAGGAGGCACACGATTGTGGTCTGGATCGGGCTGTGATTCAGGATATCATTCTGGACCACCACGCAGGGATGAGAGTAAGCCGGCCGTGAGCCTTTTGCTTCGAGAAGGTCGAGCCAGAACAGATCCCCTTGATTGATTACCACTTTTTGCCCTTCGCCATCTTCCCGGCCTTCCGCTTCATCCCGGCTAGCTGACTCCTCTCGTCCTCATCCAGTCCATCGCCATAGGCCTCCGCAATTTGGCGACGAAACTCCACAGCCTTCATTCGTTGGAGATGGAGGCGGATTGCTTCCTCAATCAAGGCACTCCGCGAAGACCCAGCTTGACGAGCCAGCGCGTCCAAGGAGCGGAGCAACTCATTGTGAATCGAGAAGGATACCTTGGTGGTGTTCATTATGCATCCCCGGGAGATTACCAATTGTATTCCAGTAGAGATTCCGCATCAAGCGAGTTCCGCGCGATGGATCTTCGTGTCATGGCCGTCGCGGCCATGACCAGTTCCGCTCCGAAGGAGCGGAGGGAGCTTAGGGCCCGTCAGGAAATAAGGTGTACATTTTGCTGCTGGCCCGGAGGGGCGCGGCTGCGGGCGGGCATCTGCGGCGTTGCCGCTCCTCGACGATGTCACCACATCGCCTGCGTCGCGGCGCCTTGCATCTGCCCGCCCGGCGCTCGCGCCACAATGCACACCTTATTTTCTGACGGGCCCTTAGCCAGGGGTGAGTGCTTTTTGCGAACCCCTGGAACCGGTGCCACCCTAAGACCTCGCCCCGGCAGGGGCAGGAGGACTGGCTAAGTTCCTCCCGCTCCGGAGCCGAGACTCAGAGCTTCGCTTCTGCCGCAGCGGCACAGCAAATGTACAAACCCCCGGATCATGGCCGAGGCCATGACCCGGTCAGATCCCCACTTCCCACGGGCGGGACGCCCGTGCCACGGGCCTGACGCAAATTCGCCGTTCCGGGCACTGGATGGGGGGAATCATGCAACCAAAGGCTTTCTTTGGCGTACAATTCTGTAAGCTGTGGCTCGCCGCGGGGCGTCGGCCACGAAAATGTCATCACAGGAGCACGACAGATGAGCATGAGGAAGATCCGGATTTTTTGCGCCGTCATGGCGGCGACGCTTACATCGGCTGCCGCCTATGCCGAGGAGACACGAGGACGCCGGTTCGAATGGACGACGGAGTCGGCCGAGGCCAAGAAGTTGCTTGGTCAGTTGCAGATGAATATCGAGAACTTCCAGGTCGGGCCCGCCAACCTCGAGCTGGCGAAAAGGATCGTGGCCGCCGACCCGAGCTTTGCCATGGGGCAGTACTATGTCTCGGCAGTGACCCCGGGCCCCGACGGTGAAAAGGAGTACATGAAAGCCCGGGAGCTGGCCAAGAATGCCTCCGATGGCGAGCGCCGCTTCATAGAGGGGATGTACTACGCGCGCGTCAACCAGGGCGTAGATTTCAAAAAGTCAATCGAACCGCTGGAGGCGCTGGCCAAGGACTATCCTGGTGAGCGGCTCGTTCATGTCATCCTCGGACAGCTCTATGCCGGCGACAACCAGGCCGAGAAAGCCCATATCGCCTTCGAGAAGACCCAGGCCATCGGCCCCAAGAGTCCCCGTGTCGAAACTTTCCTTGCCGCCGACGACCTCCTGAAGGGCCACTACGGCAAGGCGCGCGCCACCTATCAATCGGTCGAGAAAAACCTGCCAAAGGGCGCGGTGCCCTTCGCCATCCGCTTCGGCGTTACGTTCAGCCATCTCTACGAGGGCAGCGTGGACAAGGCGCTCGAGTCGCTCCGCACCTACCTCGACGAGTATAAAGCGGGCGGGCTCGACCAGCAGTTCCCGGAGGTCTTCATCTGGAACGCAATGGCCCGCATCAACCTGGAGAACGGACGACTCGCCGAGGCCATGAAGAACTACGAGAAGGGCTACGAGAGCGTGCCGGGAAGCAACCTGCCCGAGGACCAGAAGCAGACCTGGCTCGGCCGTCTGCACCACGGAAAGGCACGCACGCTCGCCAAGATGGGCAAGCATGAGGAAGCATGGGCGGAGGCGGAAACGATCAAGCGCATGATCGAGCAGGGCGGCGAGGGCGCCAAGCAGTACTGGCCAGCCTACCACTACCTTGCCGGCTACGTGAAGATCGAGGCCGGTGAGTATGCGCAGGCGCTCGAGCACCTCAAGCAGGCCGACCCGAACAACCCCTTCGACACCATGCTGCTGGCTCGGACCTACGAGAAGCTGGGGCAGAAGGATGATGCGAAGAAGGCATACCAGAGGGTGGTCGATTCTCAGTGGCCCGGAATCGAACGGCCGCTCGTCTACCCCGAGGCTAAGCGGAAGCTGAAGAGCCTTTAGAGTCGTTCGCCGGGCGGAAGTCATGAGACAGCAGGAACGAATTGTCGCCGAGATCATACGCGCCGCCGGCGCGTATCGCTGGGTCGGCATCTACGAAATCGACCACCGCCGACAGCGTGTGGTGAATCTCGCCTGGAGCGGCCCGCTTGACCGAAAGCGGCGAGTTTCAAGTGTGGCGGCCTCAGAGCCTCAGCATCGTCTGCTTTCGATACGCGCCCGGCGCGATTCGCGACGGCGCGAGACTCGACGCAATCAACAGGGCGGCACTCGAGCGGGTGCAACTCGGCGGAAAGGCGTTCCTCTCCAGCACGCTTCTCGACGGACGTTTCTGGCTGCGCGCCTGTATCGTCAACCCGCGCGCGTCTCGCGACGACATCGACATTCTGATTGCCGCCGTCCGCGCGGCTGCAGAGGCGGAGACATGCGTACCGTAGTCCTGACTCCCAATGCTCCGAACCCGCTCGGCCGGTACTCACGGGGTATTCAAGGCGGGCGGGTCGAGACGATGCGGCAGCCAGTATCGTCATCCGGAAAGAACGTGCGATAGAACGATTCCAGGGCGAGGTTCAGCCGGGCAGGAAAGGAGAAAGGCGTGGAAAGCCTCCGCAAAGACATCCGCTACGCAGTGCGAATGCTCGCGAAGAACCCGGGCTTCACACTAATCGGCGTGTTCACACTGGCGCTCGGCATCGCAGCCTCGACCGCGCTCTTCAGCGTTGTGTATGGCGTGCTGCTGCGCCCGCTTCCCTATCCGAAACCCAGCCAGATCGTCCGGCTGTGGGAAGTGGACTCGGCGGGAAACCGGATGAATTTTGCCGATCCCAATTTTGAAGACGTTCGCTCTCAAAACCACTCGCTTCAGGGAGTGGCCGAGTACGGGGCGAGCATTTCGTCTGTGCTAGGTGGAACGCAGCCTACGCGGACAATGATCGCTTCCGTCTCTCGCGATTTCTTCTCTGTGCTTGGCGTTCAGCCTGTCCTCGGCCGTGGATTCGCTCCGGAAGACCAGCGGTTCGGCGCCGCTCCGGCGGTCCTGGTCAGCTACGGATACTGGAAGCAATACTTGGGAGGTGGGTCCGATCTACCTGCGATCAGGCTGGCAATCGAAACCCGCCCGGCCTCTGTTGTAGGCGTGCTTCCGCCGCGTTTTCGATTCCCCGACGAAGCTGAGATTTGGATGCCTCGTGAGCTTTTTGAGAGGCTGCCGAGCCGAAGCGCTCATAACTGGCATGTGATCGGGCGTCTCCGCGACGGAGCGGCTCTGTCGCAAGCTCATGCTGAGCTTTCCACCATCGCGCGGCGCCTCAAGCAGCAGTACGGCCAGGATACGATGACAACCGATGTGGCCGTAGCAACGCTGCAGGATTCGCTCACCGGCCGCGTGCGTCCCGCCTTGCTGATCCTGCTTAGCTCTGCCGGCTTTCTGCTGCTGATTGCATGCGCCAACGTCGCAAATCTCCTGCTCGCGCAGGCTGCGACCCGCGAGAGGGAGCTGGCGATTCGCGCGGCGCTAGGCGCGGAACGCGGCCGGCTCGTACGCCAATTCCTGACGGAAGCTCTTCTGCTCTCGCTTGCCGGTGGCGCGCTCGGCGTGTTCACGGCGCTGTGGGGCGTGAACGCGCTTCTGGCCATCGCGCCGCATGACTTGCCGCGCCTCGAAGAGGTGTCGGTCAACCTCCCTGTACTCCTCTTCGCGCTCGGCATCTCTGTCGCCGTTGCGGCCGGACTGGGCGTTTCCACAGCCCTGCGTGCGACCTCCGGTAGCATTGGGAACGCCCTCGCGGAAGGAGGCCAGAGGCATGCGGGCACGCTCCGCAGCCAGCGCCTGGGGCGCGCGATCGTCGCCGGGCAACTCGCCATCACCCTCGTGCTGCTTGTCGGCGCGGGTTTGCTCGGCCGAAGCCTGCTGCGCGTGCTTTCTGTCGATCCCGGCTTCCAAACCGAGCGCGTCGTAACGATGGATCTTGCCCTTCCGGGAACGTTCCTGAATACCGAGAAGGCGCCTCGCGCCCAATTCCTGAGCGAGTTGTTCGCGCGTTTGAGGGGGATTCCGGGCGTCGAAGAAGTTGGTGGCACGAACGCGCTGCCGCTCGCTGCAGGCATGGCTGACGGTTCGTACGTGCTGATGAACCCCGAACAAATCTCGCCTCATGTGCGGGACCTCATCAAACGCTCCGCAGAGGGCTCGCTCGAATCCGATCAGGCTCTCGTCAACCAACTCTCCAGCTTCTTCGACCAGCTTTTCCGCGACCCGACGCACACGGGAGAGGCCGATTATGCCGTGGCAAGCGAAGGATACTTCAGAGCGCTCGGCATCCCGCTTTTGCGCGGGCGGCTCTTCGACGATCGCGACACTCGGGACGCGCCCCACGCTGCTCTGATCAGCGAATCTCTCGCGAGGCAAAGGTGGCCGAACGAAGACCCTCTGGGCCACAGCATCGAGTTCGGTAACATGGACGGAGACTTGCGGCTGCTCACCGTCGTCGGAGTCGTCGGCGACGTCCGCGAGGCCAGCCTGGAAGCACCGCCGCGCCCGACGATTTACGTCAACTATCGCCAGCGGCCGCAGTCCACGCGGACCTTCAGCGTGGTGCTGCGCACCGGCGCAGAGCCCGGCGCGGTGATCTCCGCCGCCAGGGAGATCGTCCGGCAGCTTGACCCAAGCCTTCCGCCGCGCTTCAACACGTACACACGCGTTATCGCCGGCTCACTCGAATCGCGCCGCTTCAGCCTCACGCTCGCCGGCATTTTCGCGGCAACGGCCCTGCTTCTTGCCACGGCCGGAATCTACGGCGTAACAGCGTACTCAGTCACGCGGCGCACACGGGAGATTGGTGTTCGCGTGGCGCTCGGAGCGCGCGGCCTGGATGTTTTGCGGCTGGTCCTCGGCCAGGGGATGGTGACGGCGGTGATCGGCGTGGCGATCGGAGTCTGCGGTGCGTGCCTCTTGACGCGCGCGATGCAATCCTTGCTCTTCGGCGTGACTTCGACGGATCCGCTCACTTTTGCGGCGGTGGCGCTGCTGCTTGTGCTTGTGGCGCTTCTGGCGTCGTTTATCCCCGCGCGGCGCGCCATGCGGGTGGACCCGCTCGTGGCCTTGCGGGACGAATAGGTGTTCCCCACCAAGGGCATCCCGATCATGGACGCCAACAACGGCGGCAGCGGTGTCGAGTACCTCCCCAAGGCTTGGAAGGAATCAGTGGGTTAAATACAATACTCCAGGCACGAGCGTGGCGCGGGCGTCTCGCCTATAACCCAGGTCAGGTCCTCGCTTCCCACGGGCGGGACGCCCGTGTCACGAGCCTGATGCAAAATTTGACCGAATTGTGAACTTGGCGCGCACCAAGAAAAACTGGTTAAGTCAATCGAAAGGTATCGGCATGCCAGACAACACACCAATCAGGCGGGCCCGGTTGGCCGGCGTGATCTCGTCGCACTTGCCGGCGGCCGCGACTTCCGCCACAGACGGGATACTTGACGTGACGGATCTTCATGCTTTCTCACTTAAGGAGCCGGTGTCGGGACGAAAATACACGGTCATCAAGCTTCAAACTCAATCCGGCGTCGCCGGATTTGGCGAATGCGGATCTGTTTCGGTGGACGAATTGTCCAAAGCGAGGCAGGTCGTTGTTGGGAAGCCCGCCACGGCGTATGAAGTCATCCGCCAGCAATTGATGTTCCTGCCCCATCTCCAGGGGGCAGTGAACATGGCCTTGCTGGACGTTGTCGGGAAACAGACAAAAGCGCCCGTCTATCAAGTGCTGGGCGGGCCGACTCGAAACAAGGCCCGCGCGGTCACGCCGCTTGCGGGCGCCTCGGGCGAGGCGTTGCTTGCTTCAATGCAGCGCGCGCAAGAAGCCGGCTTCCGAGCCTTTCTGGTTCCGCCGCCAGCCGGAGAGGCTCCGAATCGCGGGCAGGCATTCGTTCATGCTGCGCTCAAACGGCTTGACGCCTTGCGCGCTGCCGGCGGCGACGCTGTCGATTTCGTTTTGGACGGCGCGGGCGCGCTTTCCGCCGGAGACGCCTCCAGCCTGGCTCACGCGTTCGAGCGTTTTCACCTGCTCTGGTTCGATGAACCCTGCCGTGTTTCCAATCTCGCCACGTTGCGGAAGATTGCGGCGGAGAGCGTCACGCCTCTGGGATTTGGCCGGCATCTCCATCAGGCCGGAGACTTCCAAGATCTGCTGCTCGAAGAGGTGATGGACGTCCTCCGCCCGAATCTGGCCCTCAATGGCATTTCTTCCATCCGCAAAATGGCGGCCATCGCAGAGACTTACTATGTGGCCGTTGCCCCCTATCACGACGGGGGACCCATCGGGACGGTGGCCGCCTTGCATCTCGCCGCAAGTCTCCCGAATTTCTTCATCCAACAGATCCCCCTTCCGGTCGCCGATGCCGACCGGAAGATGCGTACCGAGCTGGCTGGATCGGTGGAAGCGGTCAAGGATGGATTCGCGGCTCTACCCACCGGCCCGGGCTTGGGCATCACCGTCAACGAAGCGGCCCTGGAGAAGTACAAGGGTCTGTGAAGAAATTACCTGTACACTTTGCTGCTGGCCCCCAGGCCCGCTGGCGAGGCGCGAGCGACGAGCAGTACCCGGTGCGGTATGTGAGGAGCGAGCAACAAAGCCAGCGGGCCTGCGGGCCGCAGCCCGGAGAGGCGCGGCGCGCCAAAGTGCACAGGTAATTTCTTCACGGACCCTAAGGAGCGTGCGGCATGAAGCGGAGACAGTTCTTGACAGGGTTGGCTGGCGCCGGTATTGCGGGCATGGCCAGCGCGGGACCGGGCGCCTCCAGTTCCTGCGTCTGCGGGATGCTTCCGGCGCAGAACGCGCTGGGATCGGAGGCTTTCCGCGGCGTCGGATCCAAAATGAAGATCACCAATATGAAAGTTTTCGGTGTTTCGCTCACCCACGATTCCGACCGGCCCTATGTGTTCGTCAAGCTGGAAACCGACGCGGGAGTTGCCGGTTGGGGCGAAGCCACGCTGGAAGGCAAGGCCGCGGCTGTCATTGCCTGTGTTGAGGACTTCCGCGAGTTCGTCATCGGCGGCGACCCCATGCAGGTGGAGCACCACTGGCAGTCGATGTATGTCCACAGCTTTTACCGCGCCGGCCCCGTCATGGGCTCCGCGATTTCCGGCATCGACCAGGCCTTGTGGGACATTCGCGGAAAAGCGCTGGGCCTGCCGGTGTACAAGTTGCTGGGGGGGCCGATGGATCCCAGGGGCGTACGCGGCTACTATCACGCCGACGGCAGCACGCGCGAGAAACTGGCGCAACTGCGTGAATCGGCGGCCCGGCAGGGCATTACGTGTTTCAAGAGCGGCATTCCAGGTTATTACGAATGGATCGAAACAAATGCCAGCATAAAGCGGGCAGTCGGCGCCATGCAGATGCTGCGAGAAGGGCTTGGCCCGGATATCGACATCGGCGTGGACTTCCACGCCAAGACCAGCCCAAGTGTGGCCTCGATCCTCGTCAAGGAAGTCGAACCGCTCAACCTGCTTTTTGTCGAAGAGCCTTGTCCGCCCGAGAATGTGAAGGCCATGGCACGCATCGCCCGGCGCTCCACGACGCCGATCGCGACAGGGGAACGGCTGGTTGCTTCCTTCTCCTGCCGCGAGCTGATCGAGATGGGCGTCATCGATGTCCTCCAAACAGACATCAACCACGTTGGCGGCATCACCGCGCTCTGGAAGGTGGCTGCGATGGCGGAGGCTTCCGGGATTTCCATGGCGCCTCACGCTTGTGAGGGACCAATCGGCGGCTTGGCCACGGTGCACGTGGATGCCGCCACACCGAATTTTCTCGTGCAGGAGATCTGCAGCGGCGTTCAACCCGAAATGAAGGAAAGGGTCTGGGAAGAGTGGCTGGGCTTTCCGGCGATGCGCATGGTGGACGGCCGCTTTCCGCTGCCGGAAAAGCCGGGCTTGGGGTTCGACCTCAGCGAAGAGGCTCTCAAGAAGTACCCCTTCGGCGGCACGCGGCCGATGGCCCGCGTGTTCCATCAGGATGGCTCGGTAGCAGAATGGTAAGGGACTCCAGCCGGAAAATTCAATTCGTGTTAATCCGTGGAATTCTTCCCGGATCTGTCGGCCACGGATTTCACGAAAGAGTGTCAAAAGATATGATGGAATACCGGGGATTGCGATTGACTCTGACCCTGATTTTAGCGCTGCTCGCCCGCCAGGCTCCGGCGCAGGAGTTGGCGCCGATTCGCCCGCCGGCCGTTCCGCTCATCGTCCACGACCCGTACTTCAGCGTCTGGTCCATGACCGACGTGTTGACGGATCAGCCGACGAAACACTGGACGGGCGCTGATCAGCCGCTGACGGGGCTGGCGCGCGTTGACGGCGCGACCTACCGCTTTATGGGCGCGCAGCCGCGCTGGGCCGAGCCGATCCAGCCGATGAAGCAGGTGGCGTTTCAACTCACGCCGGCGCGCACGATCTACGGGTTTGAGGCAGGCGGCGTCCGGCTCGAGCTGACTTTCCTGACACCGGCGTTGCCTGATGACCTTGAGGTGCTCTCGCGCCCGCTGACTTACGTGATCTGGGATGTGCGTTCGATTGACGGGCGCGAGCATAAAGTGAAGCTGTACCTCGACGCCGCCAGCCACCTGGTCGTCAACAACCCTGAACAGCGCGCGATGTGGTCGCGTCACCGGCTCGGCGAGATGGAAGTGATTCGTCTGGGCGGCCTCGAGCAAAACACGCTCGGCAAGTCCGGCGACGATCTGCGGATTGACTGGGGCTATCTTTACCTCGCCGTGCCGCCGCAGGGCAGCCGCGTGCAAACGCTCGGCGCGACTACCAATGAGCGCGGGCGTTACGCGAACACGCTCGAATTGCCCGAATCGCGCGACCTCGAGCTCCCGAGCAACACTTCGCGGATCACGCCGTTGATCGCCGTCGCCATCGAGCTCGACAAGGTGGGCGGCAGTCCGGTGTCGCGCTACGCGATGATCGCTTATGACGACATCTTCTCGATTGAGTACTTCAATCGCCGCCTGCGCCCGTATTGGCGGCGCGACAACAAAACGGGCGCGGAGCAGTTGCTCAAAGCCGGCGCGCGTGATTTCGACGCGCTGCGCGACCGCTGCCTGAAATTCGACGCGGAGCTGACCGCGGATCTGATCCGGGCTGGCGGCGCGAAGTATGCCGCGTTGTCGGTCCTCGCGTACCGCCAGGTCCTCGCCGCCCACAAGCTGGCGGCGGACTTCGACGGCACACCGCTCTACTTCTCGAAAGAGAACTTCAGCAACGGCTGCATCGCGACCGTCGACGTGACTTACCCGTCCGCGCCCTTCTTCCTGCTCTTCAACCCGCAACTGCTCAAAGCGCAACTCCGCCCGATCCTCGATTACGCGCGCTCGCAGCGCTGGCCCTGGCCTTACGCGCCGCACGACCTCGGCACCTACCCGCTGGCCAACGGACAGGTCTACGGCGGCGGCGAGCAGAGCGAAGACCGTCAGATGCCCGTCGAGGAGAGCGGGAATATGCTGGTCCTGATGGCCGCGTTGACCGCGGCCGAAGCCGATGCCGGGTTCAGCAAGCAGTACTGGCCACTGCTAAAAAAATGGGCGGAGTATCTGAGGGAAAAAGGTCTCGATCCCGAGAATCAACTTTGCACCGACGATTTCGCCGGGCACCTGGCGCATAACACGAACCTCTCGATCAAGGCGGTCACAGGGCTGGCCTGCTATGCCGGGCTGGCCGAGAGACTCGGTCAGAAGGATGAAGCGGCGAGCTATCGAAATCTGGCCGGGCGGATGGCTGCCGAGTGGGCGGGCATGGCCGGCGACGGCGACCATTACCGGCTGGCCTTCGACAAGCCCGGCACCTGGAGTCAGAAATACAACCTGGTGTGGGACAAGCTGCTCCGTCTTGATCTGTTCGCGCCCGAAGTGACGCGCAAAGAAGTCGCTTACTACAAGACGAAGCAAAACGCCTTCGGCCTGCCGCTCGACAACCGCTCGACCTATACGAAGCTCGACTGGATTCTATGGACGGCAACGCTCGCCGACAATCAGAGCGACTTCGCGGCGCTCGCCGAACCCGCGTACCGCTTCGCCAACGAATCGCCGACGCGCGTGCCCTTGAGCGACTGGTACTGGACGGCGGACGGGAAACAGCGCGGCTTCCAGGCGCGCTCGGTGGTCGGCGGCGTGTTCATCAAAATGCTTGCCGATCCCGGACTGTGGCAGAAATGGCGCGGCAGGGCGGCAACCAAATCTCCTCCGTGATTCTTTGTTTTGAAGGTAATCCTCCCGCGACGTCCTTCGTCGTCTCGATCTAGGTCATCTTGGTGGACACGAATCCCATCCAAATGGCAGTCATCGTTTTCGTGGAATTCGTGGCGGCTTCAGTGGCCACGCGCTGCCAACAAAGGAGCGAGGATCCGGCGGCAATACGGGTGGTCACCCAGCCGGGACAGCCCGGCCGCTCGGCTATCTCTCCATCCGGGGCGGGACAAAAACAGGGCCTTCGATAACCTGCGGCTGAAGGAATTGGGGGGCGTGCCTTACTTGCCTGGCAGGGGTCGTTTGCTGATCTTGCCGACGACCTCGACGACGATCGGAACGCCGTCCATTTCGGGGGGCAACTCGACACCGCCGGCCGGTTGTTCGCTCAGGTTTATCTTTACCGCATAGGAATCACCCACTCGCGTGATGCCGACTCCGTTGACTTGCCCAACGCCGGAGATAAGTTCCATCACTTTGTTCTTGGCCGCGCGCGCCGCTTCAATGGTGAAGATTGGTTGCTTCATGGCTTCATGATAGCAGATCCACTCCGAGAACTTCAAAAACGGCATGTATCGGGTTGGCGAAGGTCAGGCCCTGGCCGTTCGTGCCGCCCTGCTCGCCTCCTGCAAAAAGGAGGGCCACAGCACGAAAGTCCGCATCCACAATCAGCGAGCCGCTGTCCCCGCCCCGGCTGAACGGTCCGGTGCCGGCCCCCTCGATTTCAATCTGGTTGTCAAAGCGCAGGTTGCCTATGTCATAGGCAACGACGACGTTGTCGAGCTCGAAAGCGGTTACGCGTCCGTGCGTGACGTCAGTGGTCCGTCCGACTTTCGCGACCTCGTCGCCCGCGTCAAGGAAGTCACGCCCAACGCCTTTCAATTGACCGAGTCCGTGCAGCGTTTTGGCATCGAACTGCACGCCCTTCTTTATGGTGGAAAGCGCTGCGTCTACGAAATTGGCGCCGTGCGGATTGAGTTTCACGAACTTGTCCAGTGCTCCGATAGTGTCTTTCGTCTTCTTGCCGCCGTCGAACCGGCCGGGTTGAATCACCGCATCGCCTTTCTTGCCGCTGTTTTCGTCCGCAAGGACGTGATTGTTGGAGAGGATGCGCGCGCTTCCGTCGCGCATTTTGACAAAGCAGCCGAGCGTCCCCGCCGTGATCCGGAAGTGACCGATCGAGACGCCGATCAGCAAGGGCCGCTTGCGCGATTGGTTCCAGGGCGCTCGCTTCACGATCCGCCCGATGTATTGCACGTCGGCTTCGCCTTTGGCGCTTTTTCGGATGGCTTCAAACTGTGGGCTTTGCTCCAGAGCCCGGCTTTGAATGCGGACCGCAAGCCGGAAATCCGACTTGTTCTTGCGCGCTATGCCCAAAGCCATTGTGCGCGGGACGTCGTCCAATTCTGCAACAGCGCGGGCGGGAATACCCAGGGCCGACATTTTCGCCTTGCTGGCCAGCAGCGGTTGCAGGTGTTTCCTGATGAGCTGTGCTTTCAATTCGCGAGCGGAATCAATGTCCATGCGTGTCTCCTGTGAGATTGGCCGGGGGGCTTTGACAAGTGAACTTTAGTTCTACATGTCCCGGAACGCAAATCAAACGAAATTCCCTACTCAAAATGTTCGAGGCCTTCCCGGCCAAAGTCGTCCGGCGGGGAACAATCGACCACCGACTGAGCGGCGGCCCCTTCGGTCGCACCCTGCTGGAGTTTGATGAGATCGGCCCAACCTCGGTCAGGGCGAGAGGAGAATGCTAGGGTTGGACGACAGAGGGCGATTAGATAAAAACATGATGAGAGCCTACGAGGAAATCATCGACTTCATTGCAGCGGTGGCAAATTTGAGGCCTCACCAACGGTCAAGGAACGGGCGCTCCGCCCTTTAAGCCTGCGAAGGCCGGCTCGAGGAAGGAGATCCTCGAGATGTTCGACAAGAACGTCGTCGCGGCACGCGCAGCCATCGCCGGGGCAAGCGACGAAGACCTACTGAAGCTCTGGTCGCTCCTGCTCGGGGGAAAGACCGTGTTCACGCTCCCCCCGCATCGCCGTTCTGCGGAGCTCTATTATGAACCACGGCATTCATCACCGCGCGCAGTTGGGCGTCTACCTGCGCCTGAACAACGACCCGGTGCCGGCGCTTTACGGTCCTTCGGCTGACGAGGGGGGGAATGTAAATAAGGGACGCCATAATTGAGCGGTTCTCCGGCACAGGTAGGAAAAGCGGTGTCTTGTCCCCACCCGGGGCACTTGTCGCGATCGGCCTCGACGGCGCCCCGCTGGTGCGGAATTCGGCACGACCGAAGCCGTACCCTCCCGTTCTGAGGCCATGAATGTAAATTCAACCATTTTGTGAACTTTGTTCGCACCATGAGGATCCTAGGTCATCTTGGTGGCCACGAGGTTCACAGGTCGGTCAAGTTTCACATGGCCGGGACGGCCATGCCACGAAACCATCGTGGCACGGGCGTCTCACCCGTGACTGACTTGGAGGTATGAGGTAGCTCGCTATTCCTAGTTGATTTACTCCCTTTCAACCGGGGTTATGGAATTCGTGAACGTTATCTGGATGCGCCCTTGGCGGCCTCTTGCAGCACCGCGAGAATTTCCTCCTCGCGCATGATTACGTAGTCCTGATCGTCGATCTTGATCTCCGTTCCGGCGTACTTCCCGAACAGGATCCTGTCGCCCGCCTTTACGTCCAGCGGTTCCCGCTTCCCGCCCTCGGCCTGCGTGCCCGGGCCTACAGCGACCACCTCGCCCTCCATCGGCTTCTCCTTGGCGGTGTCGGGTATGATGATGCCACCCTTGACCCCTTCCTTCTCCTCGATGCGCTTGATCAGAACGCGGTCGTGCAAGGGTCTTACTTTCATGGCTGGTGTCTCCTTATCGAGATTCAGTTGAGGCGATCTTCCCGGTTGTCAGTTCTTGGTCGGGAGATAACTACTGGATCACCCATCGTTAAGAGCGAAAGGTCGTTTTGTTCACCAAAATGGCCTTCTCTGAGCGGTCCGGGTTCCTCATCCAGCTTCTTCTGAAGTTCAATTTCTCGTTGCGGCGCCTCCTGCTCGTCCAGCCGGATCGCTTCAACGACAGCGGCCTGAGCCAGCGCATCCAGCCGTTTGGAAAAAAGGACCATTCCAAAGGTAGGCCGGTACGCAAAACGGAAAAGGCTGAAAGAGTACTGCGCATCTTCCCAACGCGCCAGTACCTTTTCGCTGTCGTTATAGACCCGGGACGAAGAAAAGCTGACGATTTCCGCAGGAGGCCTAGTTGCAACACCGTACTTCGCCGAAATAGCCCCGATCATGTCCTCATCCGTGAGACCTTCGGTCCTGTACCGGTCATAATTGACGACCATTCGAAAAAGCTCGCCGTTGTAAAAGCTGAAGACGACTTCTCTAACCGGGTCCGCTTCAGGCGACGGGCTGCCGAGAGGGCGTTGCCACCAGAGTTCTTGAATCATCGCCGGACGTTGGTGAAGCATCTTTGCTTCGGAAGGTTTCACATTTGCCTGTTTCGCCAGGGAGTCGAGGTTCATTCCAAATTGGAATCTCCCGTACCTGGATAGATCTTGCCCATACACCAACGTCG
>QHZE01000680.1 GCA_003225335.1 Acidobacteriota bacterium | reverse complement strand
TTGTCACGCCCGAGGCGGCAGGTCGCGGGACACCGCCGCGACTTCGGCGAATGGGAGGTTCTCCGTTTTTGCCGGAGAACCTCTCTCTCCGCAAGATGCCGTGCAACTCGAGCGCCTCGCTCGTTACATCACGCGCCCGCCGCTTGCGGCCGACAGCATCCGCCGCCGCGACGACGGCCTCCTCCAGATCACCACACCTCCCGACCCCCGAACCGGTTCGACCTTGCGCCGGGCTCGATCCCCTCGGCTGGATCCACGCCGTCACGGCCCACATCCCCGATCGCGGCCGCGGAGCGTTCGCTTACCGCGCACGATCGCCGAAAGCCTCGAGTGAGCGGCGGACCGCGCCGGCAGCAGGCCCGGGCGTGATGCCCGATACCGCCTCTGAGTTTGTTCAACGACGCCAGGCATCGTGGCCCGCCTCATCAAGAAGATTTTCGACGTAGATCCGCAGATCGCCGATTGCCACAGGAATCGGGCGGCGGCGGTTTCATGGCCTCCGGGATCTTCAGGTAATCCTCTTGGTCTTCCACAGCCACAAGCTCTTGCGAACACTACATACCGCTTAGGACTCTGCATAACATTTATGACTCTGACGCTGTTTTACATTTCCAGGGAGACCCCTATTCCCCTCCACAGAAACGCTTGATCCCGAGGAGTTTTACCAGGCACAAGGCACTTCGGCGCCGAATTGGCCCGCAGTTTGCTAAGGGAGGCTGGGACCGCGTCAAATCTGAAACAATATCCCTTGCAAAGAGGCGCAGACAGAATGAATCGACGCTATAGATCGTCGGTATTGCTCGTGTTGCTCTTCACATTTTTGGTTGCCCGTGTACAGGGTCAGGATACGACCGGCCGGATCGAAGGCCTGTTGAGAGATCCTCGAGGTGCGCCGGTTCCGAATGCAACGGTTGTGTTGACCCACCTGAGCACCGCTGCCGAACACTCGGCAAGATCTGGCACCGCCGGGACGTTCAGCTTTGTCTTGCTTCCGATCGGGAATACCGGCTGACGGTCGAAGCAGTTGGGTTCGCCAAGTATGTCCGTGCTCCGATTACCTTGAACGTCAATGATGCCCTGCAATTGACCATTGACCTGAGGCTGGGTGCGCCCCAGGAGACGGTTCAAGTGGACGAAGATGCGCCACTGGTGGAGACGCTCAATAACACGCTGGGAAAAGTCACGTCGGCCGCGCCATCGCTGGGTGACGAGCGCCTCCTGGGAGCTGCCGTTCTCGAGAAGTGGGACGGGCGCGGCCAAAGCAGTATTCGCTGGCTGGCAGTTGAACGGCATCGCGAATTTCAGTAGCGGTACCCCTTTTACGGTTTATGACGGTGTGGATTTTTCGCAGTCTGGAAGCGCACCCGAAGTCCAGGGATTTCCCGCCAACCGGCCCAACCTTGTCGCCAATCCTAACAACGGTCCTCGAACTGTGGAGCGCTGGTTCGACATAACCGCTTTCCAAAGACTCGACCCGGTGGGCAACGCCGGACAGTACGGCAATGCCGGACGTAACATCGTGCGAGGACCGGGTTTTCACGGGTTGGATTTGTCTTTGCTGAAAACGTTTCCGAGTCGAGAGGGCCATTCACTGCAGTTCCGGGCGGAGTGTTTCAATTTTCCAAACCACCCCAATTTCTTCATTCCTGAAAACGACGTTGCGTCACCCAATTTCGGCCGTATCCTTCAAGCAGGCCCATCCAGACTGTTGCAGTTTGCTTTGAAGTATCTGTTCTAACCTTGTTGAAGTGAACACTCAATCGCGTCCGGGATCTTCAAGTAAGCCTCCAGGTCCCCATTGCCATAAGCTCTTGTGGCCATGGAGCGGCCCTGTGTGGCCGCCCCAGCCCCACGCATGCGCCCCTACGGATGGCGATGGGAGCCGGAATCTCCACAGGAGAACGAATGCGCAAGAAGGCCATGAATGCTTGCATACCGCTTATGACTTGCATAACATTTATGACTCTGATGCTGTTCGGCGTTTCCAGGGAGACCTCGATCCCCTACGCAGAAATCCTTGCTCCTGAGGAGCTTTGCCAGGCACAAGGCACGCCAGCGCCGAATTGGCCCAGAGTTTGCCTGGAAGGAGGGCAGGCTCGGCGCTAAAGTTACCTTTTAAATCACCCGAGCAGGGCCGGACATGGCCCTACGGTTCTTCGAATCGGCGTGAACGCGGTCATCCGCGATTAGGGAGTTGGATGCGAAAGACCCTCGTGTATGCCGTGCCGGTAGTGGTCGTCTACGGAATCCTCGTGGGCGGACTCTTCGCAGCCATGCTGCAGCCGCCGGCGAAGTTCGGGCGCATTATGTCCAGGTTGCCGTCAGTAACTTTCTTTCTGTTTCCGTTCGAGCCCATGTGGCTCATGGCGCGCAAAGGCAATCTCAAGGTGGGAGACATGGCGCCGGACTTGGCGCTCAAAACGGCGGACCGCTCCGCGGAGGTGAGTTTGTCATCGTTCCGCGGGCGGCAGCCGGTGGCGCTGGTCTTCGGCAGTCACACGTGACCGCCCTTCCGCCGGGAGGTGCCCGCGCTCAACAAGCTGTACCAGCAATACAAAGAACAAGTGGCTTTCTATGTGGTCTACATCGAGGAGGCGCATCCCACCGACGGCTGGCAGATGCCAAACAACATCAAGGACCACGTGCTCGTTGCCAGCCCCCACACGCTGGAAGACCGCAACGAAGCTGCGCACGCCTGCGTGGTCAAACTCGGGATTCACATTCCGGCGCTTGTCGACGACATGCAGGACAGTGCCGAACGCGCCTACACCGGCTGGCCGGACCGTCTCTACGTCATCGACCGGTCGGGCCGAGTTGCCTACAAGAGCAAAGCCGGACCTTTCGGCTTCCATCCTGACGAGATGGCTCAGGCGTTGGCCAAGCTCGTCCCTCCGGCCAACCCGGTCAAACAGACTCATTAGAGTTCAGGGCAGCTTGCAGTGAAGTTCTGTGTTCTGAGGCGCGCGACTGTCAAACTGGGGCCGGAATTAGTTAGGACAATTTGTGTTCCGGCAGGAGTTTCTTTCGATCCCAAAACTGAGAGGAGGGGTGATGAAAAAGATCAGGATTTTAGGCTTGTCCGTGGCGCTCTTGACGATGCTGGTGGGCGTTACCATCTGGGCGGCAGGAATATCCGCCACAGTCAAAGGTTACGTCATCGATTCGTCCTGCACATTCAGCAAGGACCTGAAGAAGCCGATTAGCCCCGACTGCGCCGTGGCTTGCGCCAAGGCGGGTTCTCCGCTCGTGATCCAGGCAGACAACGGAACGATCTATTTGCCGATTTCGGGCACCCAGCCCGCTAGCGGTCAAAACGAGAAGCTGATGCCCTTCGCGGGTCAGAGAGTCACAGTAACCGGCACCGTTTACAACAAAGGCGGGTCCCACGCCATCGTGATCGAGAAGATTGAAGGCCTGTCCAAGCAATAGTCGCTGATCGCGAGGGAAAATCTGAGACTAGTGGCGCAGCGCCCGACTCCAGCCCTCCGGCTTTTTCAACCCCTCTCGATCTACGAACTCAACAGACACACAATTGGAATATTCATGGAACCCATCTATCTGCATCACGTGGAAGAGACTGCGAAGGCCAGCGAGGCCGGAGGCCAG
>QHZE01000679.1 GCA_003225335.1 Acidobacteriota bacterium | reverse complement strand
CGCCTGGTCTTTAGTTACGTCTATGAATTGCCGTTTGGGAGTGGGAAGCGCTTCTTGAACCGGGGTGGCGTGGTGAACGGCATCCTGGGAGGTTGGCAGGTTTCCGGGATCACGAGCTTCCAATCGGGATTCCCGTTCAGCGTGCTTTCAAATCAGGACTACTCCAATACGGGTACGCTGACCCGTCGTCCAGACCGGACCTGCAACGGGGAAGGCCAGAAGAACGTTGATAATTGGTTCGACGCGAGCTGCTTTACGGTCGCCTCCCTGGCCGAGGACCTGGCGAGCGGTCATCCGCGCTTTGGGAATGCCGGCCGAAATATCCTGACTGGCCCGCCATTGAACAATTGGGATCTTGCGTTGCTCAAGAATTTCCAGATCAGGGAGCGCTTCAAACTACAATTCCGGTCGGAGTTCTTCAACACTTTCAACCACCCCTACTTCTCTGCTCCAGAAACCCGTGTGGGTAACCCAAACATCGGAAAAATCAGCAGTGCCTCCGAACCTCGAGATATCCAGTTCGGCTTGAAGCTTTCCTTCTGAGCCGGCCAGTGGAAATTCAGCGGAACCCAGATCGTGCTTTACAACCTGAAAGCGCGGGGTAAATTGTGTTCTGAGATCATTCTGGAGGAAACATGAAGGCTGCCGTGGTCACCGCACCGAATGAAAAGTGGCGAATTCAAGAGGTCCCAACTCCCAAACCCGGGCCGAACCAGGTATTGATTCGAATCCGCGCGAGCGGAATCTGCTTTACGGACGTCCACCAGACCAAAGGGGAACTGCCCGGGCCCTTTCCGCGCGTGCTCGGCCACGAGCCGGCAGGAGAAATCGCGGCCGTCGGCGCGGGCGTGCGCACGCGCCGCGTAGGAGACCGCGTCGGTGTGGCGTGGGTGATGTCGACCTGCGGGCGCTGCGAGTGGTGCTTGCGCGGCCGCGAGAACTTCTGTCCGGAACTGGTCGGCACCGGGGGGCAGACCAACGGAGGTCACGCGGAGTTTCTCCTGGCGGAGGGCGATGCGACCTTCCTCCTGCCGGATGGCATTTCGTTCGAGCAGGCGGCCCCGATTTTCTGCGCGGGGTACACCGTGTACAGCGGACTGCGGATCGCCCAACCGCAGCCGCATGAACGCGTCGCCGTGGTCGGCATCGGCGGGCTGGGTCATCTGGCCGTGCAGTACGCGAAGGCCGCAGGGTTCCCGACAATTGCGATTTCGCGTTCGCCGGACAAAGACAAGTTCGTGCGGGAGCTCGGCGCGGATGAGATCGTCCGCGACGGCAAGGGCCTGCTCGATGCAGGCGGCGCGGACGTGATCCTCGGCACCAGCAACTCGAACGACGCCATGACCGACAGCGTGCAGGGGCTGCGGCCCGACGGGCGGCTTGTGCTCATGGGCTTCGAAGCGAAGCCGCTCGTGTTTTCACCGGGAGACTTCATCATGAAGCGCATGCGCGTGCTCGGGAGCCAGCAGAACGGCACCGAGTATCTCTACGAGGCGTTGGACTACGTGGCCAAGGGCAAGGTGAGAGTCATCGAGGAAACCTACAAGCTCGACGACATCACTCGCGCGTACGGGCGCGTGGCCGAAGGCAAAGTGCGTTTCCGCGCCGTGGTCGTCAACTGAGTAGCCCTGTTCGTAATTACGGTGACGTATGCGCCGATGGGCGGCGGCCCCGTACTTCCGATTCGATCAGGCCCCCCTTGGGTCCGTCACTGGAAGACAACTTTCCAGCCGCGACCCGTTTCAGAGAGGCGGAGTTATCCCTGCGCAGTGGGACGGACGATTATCTCGTTCACATCAACATCGGCCGGCTGCTCGATCGCGAACGCAATAGCGCGGGCGATCGCATCCGGCGGCAGCGCGAACTTGTCTCGGGAGTCGGCGAGCTGGGCTTTCACCTCCGGATTTGTCACAGATTCCGCGAAGTTCGTCCGAACGAAGCCAGGCGAAATGATCGTCACGCGCAACTTATCGCCGGCCTCTTGGCGCAAACCCTCGGAGATGGCGCGCACAGCGAACTTCGTGCCGGAATAGACCGACTGGTTCGGTACTGTTTTATGTCCTGCTGTAGAAGCGGTGTTAACGAAATGTCCGAAACCCTGCTTGCGAAAGACAGGCAGCGCTGCGGCGATGCCATACAGAACACCTTTGATGTTGATGTCGATCATCTCCTCCCAATCCTCGACGCGCAGGTCATCGAGGGGAGAAACTGGCATAATGCCGGCATTGTTGACGAGAACGTCAAGCTTGCCGTTCCGCTCACATGCCAACTTGACGAGGTTGGATAAGTCGTCGCGCCGTTTTACGTCTGTGCGTGCATAGGCTGCCTCGCCACCCGCTCCCGCGATACGGTCAGCGAGAGCCTTAAGGCGATCCGGTCGGCGCGCTCCGAGTACGACCTTCGCACCGCGCTCAGCGAGCAGGAGCGCAGTCGCCTCGCCAATTCCGCTGCTTGCGCCCGTGATTACGACGACCTTGCCTTCGATTGCCGACATGAAGTTCTCCTGTCCAGTCTCCGCGATTTGGACGATCCGTTCCCCTAGCTAGTTTCTGGCGCGAAACCAAGGACCCCGAAGGGGTCCAGCAGGACAGCCCAGGGCGCAAGCCCTGGGTTCAAGGTCCAAATTGCGGAAAGCCCTGAAAGGGCGGCGCAGGGAGTTCGATCTCAACTCCAGATAAATGCTCGTCATAAGGCGCCTCTTTGGTACCGGGACCAACTGCATCGCCCCTT
>QHZE01000221.1 GCA_003225335.1 Acidobacteriota bacterium | reverse complement strand
TTCAGGCTGCAGGCTAAAGCCATCGTGGCACGGGCGTCTCGCCCGTGACGCCCGTATGGAGTTCAGGCTTCAGCCTGCCCGTGTCAGTGCAGCCTGAAGCCTGAACTCCATACCTCAGTTCATGGGCTCGTGGTTTGGAGTTCAGGCTTTAGCCTGCCCCCGCTCAGAGCAGCCTGAAGGCTGAACTCCAAACCTGCACTGCCTCAAGATGTTTTCTCCTGGAACAGCAGCGACGCGAAAGCAGCGAGGTTGCGGCGCCAGACCATCCACGTATGGGCGCCCGGAGTTTCAATCCCGGTGTGCCGGATCTCCTTGGATTTGAGCCAGACGCGGAACTTCCGGCTCCCGTCGATGAGACGGTCCTCCGTCCCGCAAGCAATCCAGAGCAGGCGTAGTTGCCCGTTCGCTTTCGAGTCGAGCGCCGGGAAGGCTGCGTCGAAGTCCTCGCCAAGCCCGCCGGAGCTGAAAGCGCCGATCCAGGCAAAGCGATTCAAGGCGTTCAGGCCGACATGAAGAGATTCAGCGCCGCCCATGGATAGCCCGGCGATGGCCCGGGAGTTACGGTCCTTCGAGACCCGGTAGGTCTTCTCGACTTCCGGCATGACTTCCGTGAACAGGGCATCGCGGAACCTATCGAAGCTCCGTTGCCGGAGTTTCGGGTCGCGCATGGGCGGGGAGCTGCGGGAGACTATCTCGGGCGCGCCGTAGCCAAGGGGCATGACGAGGAGCATGGGTTTCGCCTTCCCTTGCGCGATCAGATTGTCGAGAATGACATGAGCGCGCCCCACAGCGGTCCATCCGCTCGCATCATCGCTGAAACCGTGCAGGAGGTAGAGGACGGGGTAAAGCCTGTCCGCTTTCGGATCGTAGCCGGTCGGGGTATAGACGTAGTAATCGCGATCATCGCCCACAACCCCCGATCTATAGAAGTGCCGGTGAATCATACCGTGCGGCACGTTGTTCATTTCCCAGGGCAGGGAAGCCGGTCCGGGCACGTGCACGACACTCTGGGTGTTGAGCAGGTTGGGCTTCATCACGGGATTGGAGGGGTCGATCAGGCTGACACCGTCGGCCACAAACGAGTAACCGTAAAGATCCGGTTCCAGGGGCGCTGTTGTGATGCTCCATACGCCTTGTTCGTCCTTCTGCATGGCCAGACGCTGGGTCCCCTCAAGCGCGAGAAGGACCTCCCTGGCGTTCGGAGCGCGGAAACGGAAGGTGACGCGATTGTCCGGGTACACCTCCGGCGACTCAAGCGCCGGAGGCTGCTGAGCCAAACCTGGAAGAATGGCCAACAACAGCAGAACAGTCGCGACTCTGGCGGTTCTTTGGAGAATTGTGCTCTTAACAAGGATTTGCATTTTAGGCTCCCTGGTACAGGTGCATGCTGGCCGACGAATATACCACGGAGCAGCGAAGCCGCAACCAAGAGTAGAGGCCGCGAGGTTTGGAGTTGAGCCTTCAGGCTGCACAGCGCCCGAGCAGGCTAAAGCCTGAACTCCGAGCCGAAAACTACACTCCTCGTCGCCTTTTGGAGGGCGGCAGCTTGCTGCCGCCTTGGTGCGAATGGAAATGTTCGGCCGCTGTCAAGACGTCCCGCAAAGCGGGGTGCAATCAGCAGTGCGAGGCGATTTTTTTTCGGCGCTACCGTCAGGAGATCGTTTCGTGAAATTTCGTGGAATTCGTGGCGGTTTGGCTGGCCACGAATTAACCTGAATTAGAACTCAGATGCTTATGAGGAAGCTGGACTCACCTCAAGCCGAAGCGCGTGCGGTGCGCACAAGACGTTCACGGATGAGATTCTGAAGGTGGTCCGCGAGGAAAGGCTTGCCCATCAGGGTAAAGCCATATTCCCGACAGATCGCTTCCTCCTCCGAGGGGAGGTTGGCGCCACTCATGATGATGACCTGCATTCCGGGGGATCGAATCTTTAACCGGACTGCCAGTTCGACTCCATTTCCGTCCGGAAGCATGAAGTCGAGAAGCGCCAGCGACGGCAGCTCTTTCGATGCGAGGGCCTCCGCCTGCTGCACCGACTCCGCCACCAGGATTCTCCATCCCGTATTGACTCTCAGTTGCTCGGACAGAAGTCCGAGGAGATCCGAGTTGTCGTCGACAATCAAGATCGTTGGATGAGACGGAGGTACGGTTCGCTCGCCTTCGACCACGCGCAGCTTCAGGCTCTGCCGGTCTTCTTGGAGATCCACCTGGACACACCCTCCGGGCTCGATCTTCCCTTGGACGACCAGGGTGGCCAGAGGCTGGGTCAGGTACCGATGGATCGTGCGTTTCAGCTCGCGCGCTCCGTATTCCGTGCTGGTGCCCTTCTCCCGGAGAAACTGGCGGCTCTCGTTGGTTACATCGACGGTGAAGCACCGGTTTCCCAACCGAGTGTTCACATGCTTCTGCAGGTCTTCGATCTGCTGGTCCAGAATAGCTGAGAAGGACTCTTCGTCCAGCGGCTGGTAGGTGATGACCACGTCGATCCGGTTGACAAATTCGGGGGAATACATCTTACGCACGGCCGCCAGCGCGATGTTTTCCAGCTTGCCGACCAACTCCGTCATCTTAGGAGGAACCGGGCTTGTAAATCCGAAGTCCGGATGGATCTCCTTCAACATTTGGCGGGCGCCTAGATTGCTGGTGAAAAAAATCAGGCTCTTGTCGAAGTGGACCTCAGTGTTG
This sequence comes from Acidobacteriota bacterium, assembly GCA_003225335.1. GTDB lineage: Bacteria > Acidobacteriota > UBA6911 > UBA6911 > UBA6911 > Gp18-AA60. Next base: position 15,392 of record QHZE01000221.1, on the reverse strand, counting down.
TCTCCCAGGCGCAGAATGCCCTTATCCAGAATGCCCAGAAGCATGCGCGTGACCGAAGGCGCCGCTTTTTCTATCTCGTCGAAAAGCACCACCGAGATATCGCATTTTTCGCTCGTGACCGCATCCAGTCTCGCCTCCGACAGTAAAGTATCCGTCTCCTTGTGCCCCAGATATCCAGGAGGAGCGCCGAGCAGTTTTGCCACTTCGTGCTCCATCTGGAACTCTCCACAGTCAATCTTGACGATGTTCTTTTCGCTGCCGTGCAGAATCTCGGCGAGAGCTTCGACCGTTTTCGTCTTTCCCGTTCCAGTCGGCCCCAGGAGCAGGAAAATTCCCACAGGCCTGCCTTCCGGAGCAAGCCCCGCCTGATACATTTGCACGTATGGGACGATGTACTTCAAGGCCGAGGGCTGCCCGACCACTTTCTGTGAAAGCCTTTCAACCAGGTCCGTCGAGGTATCGGGTCGCTCGCTGTCGGGGTTTTTAGAATTCCAATCTTCCATGCCTGCTCCTCCCGCGGCCATCTAGTATAGGCGAAACCGCGACCGTCCGGTTAGCGCTTAATTGCTCCTCCTCCCTCGGCGCGGGTCAGCAAGGTCCGCAGAGCCGGTAATTTCTTGAAGTAATGACAAATGATGAATGACCAATAACGGATGACAAATCCGGGGGGCACTACAACCAAGAGTTAGCAGGTTTGGAGTTCAGCCTTCAGGCTGCGCTGACCTTGAGCAGGCTAAAGCCTGAACTCCGAACCTCACAGTCAGATTCAGTGGATCTGCTTTTCGAGGTAGTCGTGGAACTTGCGGCGTATCTCGGCGCGCGCGCGGGACACGCGAACGCGGACCGTCAATTCGCTGACCTGTAAGATTCGGGCCACTTCGTTATAGGGCATCTTCTCCACCTCCCGGAGGACGAACGCGATCTTGTATTTCGGCTTGAGATCATCGACCAGGGCCTGCGCTATTTTCTCGTACCGCTCCGGCTCTTTCAGGAAGACGGATTCAAAATCGCCGTTCCTGGTTAGGTTGTGCATCAAACGCTCTTCTTGCTGATGGGTCAGGTCGCTCCATGACTTGGACACGCGCAACTTCCTGCGGCGCAGTTGGTCGATGCAGTAGTTAGTCGCGATCCGCAAGATCCAGGGACCAAAAGGATGGGTTAGCTTGAATCTCCGCAGCGAGAGAAACGCGCGAAGAAACACCTCCTGGATGGCATCCTCAATCTCATTGGAGTTCCCCAGCGCTCGGTGCACCGTTCGTGTGACTGTTGCCTGATACCGCCTGACAAGCTCTGCAAACGCATACTCATCCCCTTCCAGAGATCGCTCGACAAGTATCGAGTCTTCGCGCTCGTGCATTCCGGCTTCGGATCCACGAAAAAGAAGGCTTTGAATAAAAAAGTTTGGATGCAAGGCCGGAGGATTTAGTTCAAAGCAGTAGCAGACAAAAAATTGGGGACAGTCACCTTATTTCCCACTCATCCCACGCAAATGGGCACTGCTTTTCGGGAAATAAGGTGACTGCCCCCAATTTTCCCCCGATTGTGTTATGGAGGAGTCTGGGCAGGAAAGGGTGCGTCCCCTCTGGGGAACCTTCTGCGGTCACCCGCTCTGGCGCCTCGGAGCGTCTCCATTTCCTTTAGAAAGGTCTCAAATCTCTTCTTCTGTTCGTTGTCCAGAATGGCGAGGATCTTGGCGTGCATTTCGGCTCGAATCGTGCCGAATTTCGGAGCGCACTCAGTCCACGCGGCGTCGAACTTCTGGCGCGATTCACCCATAATTTCTCGGAAACGTCTCTCTTGCTCCGGGGAAAGTTGAAGCAACTCAGGGAGCCTATGATGAGAGTACGCGAACATCCTGTCCGGGATGGGCCGGTAAGCGGGGTGACTTTTCAGCCACAGGTGCAGGCTTCCGCTCCCTATAACCATTCCAGTCAAAAACACCGCGATCAAAACCGAGAGAGCGCGAAGTCGGCTGCTCATCGCTGGCTCCCTTGCTGCTCCAGCCAACGAAACAGGTCGGCATCGTTTTGAAGTTGCGGTTGTTGCTGCCCAAATCCCTTCGATTCCATTTCTCCGGCCAGCACTTCATATTCGCCGGCCGGGACCTTCGGCTGAGCCGGCGAAAAGAGGCCGAGGGCGGAGTAGACTGCCAGCACCACGACGACCGTCGTCCATGCTGGGATCGGCCGGAGCCATGAGATCACCTGGAGATCCCATGACTTGGTTTGCCGGCCGGCCTGTCTTGCGATGTGTTGAGGTTCGACTGGAGAAAAAGCGTGCCCGCACTGATGTAAAGAATGAACCAGATTATTCAGAATTGAGATGGCAAGCCGGCATTTGGAGCATCCCGGTAGATGCAACTCAAAGAGATGCCGTTGACGCTCGTCCAACTCTCCGTCTCGGTATCGGTCCACGAGCTTGCAGATATTCATTTTGTTTCGAGCGCACACCTTCATGAGGCAGCCCGGGTGTCAATTTGGGCTCCACTCCTTCCCATTTAAAGCAGGCGTCCGGAATTCCTCCAAGAACGTCCTGGACGCATCAATTAGCGGATTCTCCTCCTCCTCTTTCTGCTTAAAATACGGGTATCCAGTACAATGTTTCAAGCATTATTGCATCTCCTTTGGGTAACCCCTCAGAACGTGTGAAGAACTCCAGGTATCGTGGGGGCGGCCCTGCGTGGCCGCCCGGGCGCGCGCTACGGCGCCGAGTTTAAAGGGGGCGCCGCGGGCCTTGAATCAGGATTCCCAGACTCCTTCGTTTCCGCTACGTATAGTGACAAGCCCTGGAGAAACAGCCAGATTACGAGCAGGCACAGGCAGAAAAGGACAGATCCGACTCTCAAAGGATGAACCGTTCCGGGTTGTAGCAGGTCCGACAGGGATCGTCTCAAAGTGAATCCACTTGCCACGTGACCGATGGCCTTGTCAAAAGTCGTAACGGAGCGCCAACTGCAACGTGCGCGGCTTGCCTTGTGTTGCGGTCACCTTTGCGAATGTGCCAGGGCTGGCCAGATTCGCGACAGGATTAGCAAAATTCGTGTTGTTGAGCACATTGTAGATCTCAGCGCGAAGCGATACCCGATGGCTCTCGCGCACCGCAAAACTCCGCGTCAACGATGTGTCGATGTTGAAATAATGTGGCCCGACGAAGGGGTTCCGCCCCGACGATCCGATTGCGCCCGGGGCGGGAACCGAGAACTGGCGGACCTGATCCTCCGTGAACCAGAAGACGCCGTCGCTGCGCCGCTCCACAGCCCCAATGGAGCGGCTTCCGGAATAGTCGGCCCATGTATCGACGGCGGCTCCTGCCGTCTGGCGGCCGGAGCTTGCTGAAAAACGCGCCCCGCTCTCCCAGATCGTGAGCATACCCAGATCCCAGCCACCGACGATTGCATTGACCCATTTGGGGAGATCGTCGCCGAAGCGGCGGCTCTTCCCGATGGGAAGGGGGTAGAGGAGTGCCGAGTTGAACACATGTGGCCGGTCGAGGTCGCCCAGCCCCTTATTGAGATGGAGGTTGAAGTTGTCGATGGGGCTTGTGAATGAGCCGCCGTCCACGGAAATGTTGTCGAGGACCTTGCTCCGGGTGTAATTCGCAGAGAGCCGCAGCGGGCCCGAATGGTGCCGCACAGTGATCTGAAGTGAATCGTAATAAGAGCGGCCGTCGTTCGTCCCCACGATCAGCTGGTCAAACTGCGGGAAATTTCGGATGTAGAAGTCTGAGACCCCGGCGCCTGCGTACCGGCTGAAGTAGTTGCGGTCGACGACGTCGGCGGCGACGCCCAGAAGCCCCTGGTCGAACGTGGTTCCGCCTATGGCGCTGACGGCCGCGTTCACGGAGCCGAACAGCCGGACCAGAGTATTCGTCGCGGAGACCGGAACGCCGCGGGCACGGAAGGCTTGTATCTCCTGGAACGCTTGCAGGAAATCCCCCTCAACGCGGCGCTGGTTGACATTCCGATTCATGAACAGCTTCACCCCTCGCGATCCCGCGACGCCAACCTCCAGAATCGTGTTACGGTATACCTCTCTTTGCACCGTCAGTTGATACTGCTGCACGTAACCGGTGCGCAGCCCCGGTATAAAAAGCGCTGCGGTGACGGAGCGGGTGGCCGCGGGCGTATTGAGCGGCGCGCTCGGCTGCGTCGGCAGGGGAAGCCCGTCGCTCAAACGAAGGTCCGCGCCCGCGGCGTTCGGAAAAACCGACAGGCTTGACGAGAAACCGGGCGTGTAGGTGTCCACCAGGTTCGTGGTCGCGCCAACAAGGCGGTCATAGTAGATTCCGTACCCTCCGCGCACGACAGTCCGAGTGCTGTTGCCCGGAGCCCACGCAAAGCCGAACCTCGGGGCGAGATTGTTGCGATCCGGCTCGTACCACTTACCGCGTCTGATCGAGAAATCTGCAATCCGGGCGGCGCTGTCGATCAGGTCCGCCTTGTCAAGCGATCCTTGCGTCCCGTCGCGTTCCGAGGGAGCGCCGTACAACTCATAGCGAATCCCGAGATTAAGAGTCAAGCCGGGCCGAAGCTTCCAGTCGTCCTGGAGAAAAAGACCGTATTCATGAAATGCAAAACCTCGGCTCCGGGCTGTCCCGGCCGGGAAGAATTCGTCCAGGTTGCCGTTGTACGTGAGAGCCACCTGGTCGATGCGTCCCAGAAGGTCGTTGTACAGGTTTTCGAAGCGCTCCCTTTGGGCCGCAGAGATGACCGCGGCTCCCGACGGGCCGACTGAAGCCGGGGGAACGTTCCCGTTGGCGCGGCTTAAAGTTACGTCGGGATATATTCCGGCGTCGTCGGAGTATTTCTGAGATGTGTGACGGTAGTCGAAGCCGAGCTTGAAGACGTGGTTGCCGCGCGCGAGTGTAAGGTTGTCGGTGACCTCCGCCACCGGCGTACGTCGCATGGCGGAAAAAGCGGGATCGAGCGGGTCGGTCCACGAATTGGACAGGGTCATCGGCCCTGCAACACGTGCCGGCCGGTCCAGGAGGCTCTCAGGGCTCGAATAGCCGGCGCGGATTTCGTTTACGGTTCGAGGACCCAGCGTCCAGTTCGATCCCAGCGCCAGCCCCCAATAGCGTCCCACATCCCGTCCTTCCGGCTGGCCGGGAAAGCGGGCATCGTGCTCCGGGTCCACGGTGGCCGCGCGATCGAAACTGAAGCGCGTGAAGATTCTGTGGTTTTCCGAGAGATCGTGATCGATGCGGACCAGGAACTGGTTATCGTGGCTGTCGTTCGGACTGTTGAAGCGGAAGCCTCCGGTGTTGAGCCCGTCGCCCACGTCAAAATTGTTCGGATCAGGAAGCTGCGCCAGCAGCGCCGCCACCGTTGGATCGATGCCCAGGCCTCGGGGGTCGTTTTTCGCGATGTCGAATTCTTGCGGTGTCGAACTGCCCGGCGGCAGCCAGCGGAACAGGCCCGCCTTGGTCTCTGGCGTCGGCACGGTTCGGTTGCGAGGTATCTCGCGAGCCGTTCGACGGCCCTCGTAGTTGCCGAAAACCAAAGTCTTCCCTCCCGGCAGTGGACCGCCCAGAGAGAAACCGAACAGGTTCTGGTCGAACTGCGGCCGTTCGAGCGCCATCGAGTTGTTGAAGAAATCGTTCGCGTTCAACGCCCGGTTCCTGAAGTATTCGAACGCGTTGCCCGACCAGGAGCTTCCGCCGGAACGTGTGAGCATCTCTATCTGGGCTCCGGCATTGCGTCCATACTCGGCCTTGGCTTCGTGCGTCACTACGGTGATCTCATCGATGGTGTCGCTGTTGTTCGGCGCCACGGTGAAAGCGAGGTTCGGTGACACAGGATCGCTGACCTCCAGGCCGTCGAGCCGGACGCTGTTACTCCCCTGGCGCGCTCCGTTGACGCTCGAGAACGCTTCAGCGCCGCCCCGGATCTGTGTCCCCGGCTGCCACACGGATAAGAGAGCCGGGGAGCGTTCCAGCAACGGAAGAGACACCAAATCGGAACCGGAAAAGTGTCCGGAGATCGTCGATTCTCCGATGCGCAGGCGTTCCTCAACGGCGGCCTGCTCCTGAACTGCCGTGGCAGATCCGGGGACGAGGACGAACCTCTCGCGGACCGCTGTGGCGCCCTGAAGGGGGACACGCAAGTGCGCGGCGGGCTGGAAGCCATCCGCCTGAACAGAGACGTCGTACCTGCCCGGGGCCAGCGACGGGAAAACGAACCCGCCATTCGCGTCGCTTGTGGCGCGGGTCTCTCCGCGGGAGTGAATGACTGTGATCCGGGCGCCCGCAATAGCCTTGCCGGACGCGTCTTCGACAATCACCTCCAATCGGCTAGCCGCCCCGTTCGCAAGCGCAAACAGCGGGAAGAGCAACGGATACATCCGTAGACCGACCCGGATTTTGCATAGCATGAGCGATTACTCCTCTTCTATGCCGCGTCAAGGCGGCTGCTTTGCCCGTAATGGGATAGGAATACGTATTCCGCGCCGTTTGTTACCGCTCGTTCATAGTTTTGGTTGCGGCTCCCCTGCTCCGTCCTTCTTCGTGTCTTCGTGTCTTTGTGGTGAACAACAGTGCGCAGATTCACCACAAAGACGCAAAGACTCGAAGCAGGCTTCAGTAACAATCGTCGTCTCGTGCGTATGAATTGGTTAAAACGGCATCGTCACGCAGCGGGCGAGGGCGCGAGAGGGGACTGGTGTGCCTTGAGCGTTTCGCGTCCGGGGCAGTGCACATTCCGGTTCTTGCTGGGAGGTGAGCACCATGCTGTCAAAGTTTCGAATAAATAGAGCCGCTCTGTTTCTAGGCGTGCTTGGCCTGCTGACACTGCCACGAGAGGTTTGGGGGCAGAAGCGAGTATTTGCCAAAGTGGAGCCCAACGCCGACGCCCTGAACAGCTCGGCGGAGGTCTACAATGCAGCCACCGGCGGCTTCTCGAACACGCCAGGCTCTTTGGCGACCGCGCGGGAGGCCGAGACCGCAAACCTCTTGCCGAACGGCATGGTCCTGCTCGCCGGCGGATTCAACGGCGGCTATCTCGGCACGGCCGAGCTTTTCGATCCGTCTACCGGCGCCTTCCGGGCGCCAGCGGGCGCGATGGTGACGGCCCGGAGCTCCCATCGGGCGGTCCTGCTGCAGAACGGGAAAGTACTGGTTGCCGGGGGATTCAACGGCAACTTTCTCAGCGCGGCGGAGCTCTACGACTACTCGACGCAGGTCTTCACCTCCACCGGCGCCATGACGGCTGCGCGCGAATCGTTCAGCGCCACGGTCCTAGCGAGCGGCAAGGCCCTGATTGCCGGCGGATTCAACGGCTCGTATCTCCAGAGCGCGGAGATCTACGACACCTCCTATCTCAACACAGCCGAACTTTTCGATCCCGCAACCGGAAGCTTCACGGCGACGGGCTCCATGGCCGGCGCGCGCAGCGAGCACAGCGCGACTCTGCTGGGGAATGGAAAGGTTCTCATCGCCGGCGGATTCGATGGCGCCAATCTCGGCACCGCGGAGATCTTCGACCCCGCAACCGGCAAATTCTCGAGCGCCGGGGAAATGTCAACTTCCCGCCGTGGCCACAGCGCGACCCTGCTGCCGAATGGCAAGGTGTTGATCGCCGGCGGATTCAACGGTTCGATTCTCGCATCCGCCGAAGTGTTCGACCCGGCCAGCGGAGGGTTCGCCGTCACGGGCTCCATGACCGCACCACGCCAGCTTCACGCCGCGGTGCCGCTGAGTGACGGCAATGTGCTCATCTCTGGGGGGAGGCGATCGAAGCTTCTGATCTTCGACGTAAATATCCTCACCACCGACAATATTTCTCCCGACATCGTCTTCTCCCCTGATTCCACCAGGGGCTTCGTTTCCTATACCGGATCCGGGACCGTGGTGTGTTTTTCGGCTGTGACGGGCGAGATTGTGAAGCGGATCGAGACCGGAGGAAAGCCCGTCTTTGCGACGCTCTTGCCGGACGGGCAGACCCTGGCGGTCGTGTCGGCGCTGGACAACAGGATCTTCCTCATCGGAACGGACACGCTGGAGCTCCGATCGACCTTCACCTTTTCGGGCGCGCTGTTCGGCTTCGGAAGTCGGTTGACCCTTTCTCCGGACGGCAGCTTCGGCTACGTCTCCTCGACGGGAACCGGAGAAGTGATCAAGTTCAGCATGAGCAGCGGCGGTGAGTCAGGCCGTCTCAAAGGCTTGCAGGCCCCGGCCCAGATCACGGTTTCGCCTGACGGTTCTGTCCTGCTGGTCGTCGACACCGTCGCGGAAGAGCTTGCCTTTGTCGACACGTCGACGCTGGCGAGAAAGAACACATTGAAGCCCAGGGACAAACAACCGACCGCGGACTTCACCATCTTCAACAAAGCGGTGCTCTCGCCGGACGGAAGCTCCGGAATCATCGCGACCCGTGTCGCCAACACCGCCTTCATCTTCAAGACGGACACGGCCGAGATCGTGGATACCGAGACGATCGGGGCGCTACCCGGTTTCACGGGCCTGACGCCCGACGGCCAATACTGGGTGATCCTGAACCAGACGAGCCTCTGGCGTGCCCTCGTGACCGACCCCGCAGCAGCGCACGAGGAGCAGCAAATGGTCCAGGGGGATCCGATCGGATCGGCCAACATCGTCTTCTCTCCGGACTCGAGATATGCATTTTACGCTTCGTCCGCCAACGACCTCTTCTTTCAGCACGATCTGAACACGACGGCCGTCGTAGGGCGGATGCCCGTGGGCGATGGGCCGAATGGGAGTCTCGACCAGCCTTCCAGCGCGGCGATCACTCCTGATGGCAAGACGATCGCCGTCCTGAATTTCGAGAGGAACGATATCGAACTGATGGCCGATGTCACCATGCTTGACGGCGCCAAGTTCATCAGCACGGCGAATCAGTTCACGGGACTGAGCCTCGTCAGCCTCTCGCCCAGTCCGGCGACAATCACCCTGTTGGCGCTGGACAACTACGGTCAGCCGATCGCTGAGAGTGGCGTCCAAAACCCCAAGCAGCTGGTCCTGCCACCGAACGGACAGATCTCGCAGACTGTCTCCGAGATCTTTAACTTTGATCCTTCCAAGGAGCACATTGGCTGGCTGTCCGTCTCCTCCGATCAGCCGCAAGTGGCTGGATACCTCGCGATCGGCGAAATCCAGCCAACATGGTTTGGATTTTTCCTGAATCGCCTGGATGGGGTGCCCCTCTTCCGTGAGCGGCTCTATGACTGGGTCGTACCGGAAGTCGTCACCCCTTCCGGGGGGTCGATCGAGCTCAACTTCGTAAACCCGAACTACAATCAGGGCACTTATGACGTGGCGCGCTATTCGACGGACGGGTCGCTGCTGGAGACCCGCAATACTAATACCGCCTATCCCACGAACCGGCAGACACAGATATTCGCCGACGTCTTTGGCCAGCCCAACCAGGGCCGAGTCGTGCTCGCCGGAGGCCAGGGGTCCAGTGCGACGCTGAACACGGTGGAATCGTTCGATCCTAAAGGCGGCACTTTTACGGCGACTGGCTCGATGTCCGAAGCGCGCACCGCCCACACCGCTACACTGCTGCTTAACGGCAAGATCCTCGTGACAGGGGGAAAAGGCGACAGCGGCCTTCTGAGCTCGGCGGAGATTTACGACCCGGCTGCCGGCAGCTTCACCGCAGCGGCCGGGCAGATGTCGATCGAGCGCCAGCGCCATACCGCCACTTTGCTGCCGAGCGGCAGCGTTCTGATTGTCGGAGGGCAAAGTTCCACGTCGGTCAACGACTCGGCCGAGCTGTACGACCCGGCAACCGGCACTTTCAGTCTCACCTCAGGCAGACTCGCGGCTCCCCGGGACTCGCACACCGCCACCCTGCTGCCCAACGGCAAGGTGCTCATAGCCGGCGGCATCGACGGCGATAACGTCACTTCTACCGCCGAACTATACGACCCGGCAACGGGGAGCTTCACTCCGACCGGAAGCATGGGGATAGCGCGGGCGTTTCACACGGCCACTCTGCTTCCGAATGGCCGGGTGCTGATCGTCGGAGGATTTAACGGCAACTATCTGGACAGCGCCGAAATCTACGACTACGCAACCGGGACGTTCGCGGCGGGCGGGCGGATGAACATAGCCCGAAGCGAACATACGGCCGTGCTTCTGGCCGCCGGAAAGGTGCTCATTGCCGGGGGGACGAATGGGAATGGAGCAGCGCTCAACACGGCCGAGACGTACGATCCCTCGCTCCAGACCTTCCTTTTTACTACGGGCACGATGGTCTCGCAGAGAAAGTCGGCTGTAGCCCTGCTGCTGTCCGACGGCAGGGTTTTCATCGCGGGAGGAAGCGACGGCGCGAGCGCACTCAACACGGTCGAGACCTACAGCCCGGACGACGACCGGTTCCACGGCCAAACGGCCATGAGCGCGGCACGGGCCGGGTTCACCGCGACTCTGCTGGGAGGCGGCAAGGACGGCTACCTGAGAATGACATCGCGCCCCGGGCTGTTCTTGACGGAGCTGTACGGAGGCAGCCTTTCGAGCGCCGCAGTGAACGGTATCGACCTGGGAAAGTCCAGCGGCGTCACCAGGCTGTACGCTCCCCAATTTGCGATGGTCCCCGGATTCAAAACCTTGCTCAATTTGATCAACGGAAACACGGACCGGGACGCCGAAGTCACCCTGACCTTACACGCGCCCGACGGCCGCGTCATCGGCAACCCGGTCACCCGCACCCTTCTCCGCAATGCGCAGATCAAGGACGATCTCGCGGCGATCTTCTTGGGCGATCCGGCGCTTCAGAATGTTACAGGCTGGGTCGGGATCGAAAGCACGATCGACCATCTGGTGGGCACCGTCTCGTTCACGAACGACGCCGAAAGCTTTCTTACCAGCTTCGAGCTGTCCGGCGTGCCCCTGACGGGGTTCCTCTTCCCGTTGGCTGCCGAAGACGACGTCTTTCAAACCGGGATAGCGCTCTTGAACGCCAACGATCAAGCGGCTGCCGTGACCATGGAGGTATGGGGACCGGGCGGCACGCTCGACCGATCGACGACGCTGACACTTCCTCCCGGAACGCGCACGGCAAGGTACCTGCGAGAGTATTTTCCCGATCTCAGTCCGCACTTCTTCGGAAACATCCGGATCCGATCGGATCGGCCTCTTCACGCCTGCGCAATACTGAGTGATCGAAACCTGAACTTTTTGGCTACAGTCCCGTCGATGGCCTTCCCATAGACGAAGTAAGACTTGATACCTGGGAGCGCACGCTTCCAGCGTGCTTACGGTTTCGCGATTAACAGAGCACGCAAGATGCGTGCGCTCCCAGGGACGACCTCCGCGGTGAAGTTCGGAGTTCAGGCTTTAGCCTGCTACGGGTCCTGTGCTGCCTGAAGGCTGAGATTCAAACCTAGCACCAATGAGTTCGCAGGGTTGCGTCTGGGTTGCACTTTGTTCATCTGTGGTTTCATGTGCGGTTGATGCAAACGAAAAAAATTCTTTCCAGTTGCGTCAGGTTACTCAAGCGCAACCGGGTCCCCGCGGCGGATACGGCCGCCGCGCATGACTTTCGCGTATACTCCGACGTTGGCGGAGAGCTCGCCAAAACCTTCGACGGTTATCCGTGGAGTATGTCGGGCTGCCGTCTGAAGGATGCCGGGATCTTTCGGCAGATCGCCCTGGGCCAGGGTAGTCATCACGCATCGCGGACACGGGCCGACAATGCTCAGCCGGACCTCCGGGCCGACTGCAAGCGTCCGGCCGATCCAGTTCAGCTCTACAAATCCCTTCCCGCTCGGGGACGGAGATACGACGAGATTCGGCCGATAGCGGCGCGATTCGAAGCGGCCCCGGGGATAGAGTTCCTGTAGTCTGTCCAGCGTTGCGGTCGTCAACAGGTGAATGGGGGCGCAGTCGAAAAAGGTCCCCGGAGCAAGCAGGGCAATCGCCTCGTCGGTCACGGTATCCTTGTGCGCGAGGCCGTCCGTGTCCGGCCAGTACTCCTCGAGCTTGGGCGAGCTTGCTGTCGATGCCAGGGTGACGGGCCGGCCGACAAGCGCGGACAGCACATCATTTACCTCGGGGGCGTCATTCGTGACAAGGCGTCCGTCCGGCAAAATCATGCGGACCGGCGGAAGTTGCTGGCCCGGCCGCGGTGAATCGGCGAAGCGCGCGCGGCAGTCGAAAAGCGCTGACCACTTCCGCGGGTTTTTCGCGCTTCCAACCTTTCCGTCGGCTCGATCGACGAGCGCATACGCGCGGTCCCCGACCACGCCTCTTTCGCTCAGGTCGGCAGCATTCAGCTCTTCACCCAGCATCGATTTTACAGGGTAGTGCCACAGCGATACGATCGTGCCTGCGGCTTCTTTCGACATAAATCCCTCCTCGCTCGTTCGAATGAAGCTCCCTTTCTGGGAACGCACGCACTAGAGTGATGTAGTAAGTTCCGGATTGCAAGGTCCGGCACGAGATTCAGTACAAGCTGGAAGCGTACTCTCTCAGCAATAGCCAATTAGTTTCTGTTGCAAAACCAGCCCCAACGGGGCGATTCAGGAAAGCCCAGGGCGCAAGCCCTGGGAACAAGTACAGCAACAGTGGAAGCCCTGAAAGGGCGAAGCAGTTGGTCCCGATACTACGCCGCCCCTTCAGGGCTTCGGCAATCTGGACCTTAAACCCAGGGCTTGCGCCCTGGGCTGTCTTGCTGGACCCCTTCGGGGTCCTTGGTTTCGCAACAGAAGCTAATTAGCGCGAGCGGAGGATGTGGGAGGAAACCCAGTACGCAAGCGCCTGGATCGTCAATGCGGGATTGGCTCCGCCGGGGTTCGGCAGGAGGCTTCCGTCTGCAACGTAGACATTCGGAACGCCATGGACACGCCCCGTGCGGTCTACGACGGACGATTGAGGATCGCTGCCCATCCGGCAACTTCCCACCTGATGCGTCGAAATCCCCTGCGGCGACTCGCGTTGAATTAGCGGTTTCACCACGACTGTGGCGCCCGCCTCGCGCAATAACTCTTCGCAACGTTCGGCCATGTACTGTTCTTCGTCCGCATTTCGTGGATGCTGCCGGAAAGTGATCCGGCTCACCGGCAGTCCGCGCGCATCACGCACCGACGGATCGACGTCCACGCGATTTTCGTAGCGCGGGTAGGTGTGGCACGTCGCGTACAGCCAGATAGAGCGGAGGAAGTACTTCCGGTAGAAGTTCTTCAACTCGGCGCCGAAGGGCTGCACGTTCTCGGGCACGTGAACTCGCCGGATAAAACCGAGAGGCCCTCGCGTGTGATAGTTGCTCAGGATGCCTGCGCCCAAAGATTGACCTTCCCTGCCGCGGGCCCGGAACTGAAAATCGTCTACGCCGAAGCACACTCCCGGACCCACCTGATCCGTCACCATATCCCCGAAGAGTCCGTAGACAAACAGACCGCCGTCATTGTCAATGTTTCGCCCAACCTGGTCGCGCTCATTCCCGAGCCCTCGAGGGAAGAATCGCGAACGCGAATTCAGCAGGAGCCGAGGCGTTTCAGTCGCCGAACAGCAGAGGACCACGACCCGGGCGCGCAGCTTCTGCCACGCGCCTTTCCCCGGCGTTCCCGTCTGAAACAGGACGCCGTCCGGCTTGCCGCTTCGATCGACAGTGACCTCGCGGACGAACGCGTTCGGGACGAGCCGGCAGTTTCCCGTCGCCAGCGCCTGCGGAATCACACTCACCAGCGTGGACGATTTCGCTCCCACCTCGCAACCGTAACCATTGCAATAGGCGCACCGGATGCATGCCGGACGTCCGCGATACGCCTGCGAAAGGATCGCCAATGGAGTGTGAAACGGTTTCCAGCCCAGACGCCTGGCAGCGGGAAAGAGGACCCGGGCCTCGGTGTTTTCACCAACCGGAGGGAGGGGAAGAGGCCTCATTCGCGGCGGCCCGAACGGGTTTTCATCGCCGCTGACCCCCAGCTCGTATTCGGCCTTCTCGTAACAGGGTTCGAGCGCGTCGTATGTGACCGGCCAATCTTCCAGGTTGGCCCCGGGTATCAAACCGAAATGCGAACGCAGGCGCAAAGTCTCGCGATGGAACCGCCAGGCCATCGCCCCATAGTAAACCGTCCCGCCGCCGACGCATGCCGGCAGCGTACCGTAGAGCGGATCGCGTGGCCGCACGATGCGCGCCGAGTCGCTTTCGCCTGCGCGAACCGTGCGTATTTCGGCCGGACCCGGTCCAAACGGAACACGGTAGATGCCCGTCACCCACCCGTCGCGGGTTTCAACGTGGCCGAAACCGGCAGACTGCAACCAGGGGCCGCGCTCCAGGAGGACCACGGACCAGCCGGCGGAAGCCAATTCCTTCGCGACGATCCCGCCGCCTGCTCCCGATCCTACGATCACCGCATCCGTCGAAATAGGCGCCATTCAGCTTCTCAAGGGGGATTCAGACTTGCGTGTGTAGACGCAGGCTACGATCTTGCAGCGGCAAACTCAATCCGCATCCAAGCCAAAGCGGCCACGCAGGGCCGCCCCTGGGTCGTGTCATTTTTTTTTCGCAGCGTTTACTTCAAGACGCTTTCGATTTTCTCAAGCAGTTCGTCCCTGCTGAAAGGTTTCTGCAGGAAGGAGCTCGCGCCGAGAGCTTCGCTCAGCTTTTCAATTTCCTCACGATCGGTTCCCGTTAGAATGATGAACGGCGCCGGCATTTCGGCTTGGGTGCGCAGGGCTTCCACAAACTCAATGCCGCTCATGCCTGGCATGGTCAAATCCACCAGGATCAGATCCGGGCGTGCTCCGAGCAGACGCAGAGCTTCCGCACCCTCCGAGGCTTCCAGAGTCCGATAGCCTTGCTCGATCATGGCGCGCAGAACCTTTCGCACCACCTCGTCATCGTCCAGGATCAGGATGGTTTTCAAGAGCCTTCTTTCCGGGGCGCCGCTTCGGTGCCGCGAATCTTTTCCGCGGCGCCGACGGCGAGCTGGCGTACGCGTGTGTCGCGATCGCTGCGTACGAGGAACTCCAGGAGGCAGAGATGGTCTGGGTTGCCGCACATTCCGAGAGCCCACACTCCGCTGCGGCGCTCCGGAATGAGGGGACTGCACACGAGTCGCATCAAGATTTCCCATCCGGAGGCGTCGCCTGACCGGCACAGGCCGACTCCCGCGACCGAGCGAACGCGGCTGTGTGTGTCTGCGGCACAGGACCGGAAATACTCGAGGGGTCTGAGGTCTCTGACGTCCAGAAGGGCTTCGAGAGTGTTGGCCCGAACCCGGGGAGCCGGATGCCGCACGAGGCGCCACGTGTATCGCAGCTCGCTGTCCGCCCTCTGGATGAGCCAGGCGGCCTTGGACTGGATTTGCGGGGCGTCTGCGCTTAACAGGGCAAAAAGAAACGCGACAGTCCCCAGGCCTGGCTTCATCTCCTGCACTTCTCCCAAAGCGCGCATCACCAGCGGCGCGTCCTCGGTCCGGATGTGGAGG
>QHZE01000220.1 GCA_003225335.1 Acidobacteriota bacterium | reverse complement strand
AATGTACGCAGTGTAAGAGCCGCAACTACACGTCCACCAAAAACAAAAAGGGGACGACGGAGAGGCTCGAACTCAAGAAGTTTTGCAGGCGGTGCCGGGCGCACACTTTGCATAAAGAGACGAGGTAGCGGGTGACCAGAAGGCAGAAAGCGGAAGGCAGAAGGCAGAGCGAGCCCACTTCTGTTTTCCGCCTTCTGCATTCTGCTTTCTGCCTTCTGCGATGAACAGGCCAGTAGCTCGAATTGGTAGAGCGGCGGTCTCCAAAACCGCATGTTGGGGGTTCGAGTCCCTCCTGGCCTGCCAGATCTTTGAGGGGCGGTGCCCCGCACGATTGCCGATCGATGAAAGAATTCTTTGAGAGAATCAGAGAGCGCATCAAGAGCGGCGTCGAGTTCGTTCGCGATGTTCGGAAGGAACTGAATAACGTCTCCTGGCCGTCGCGAAACGAGCTTGTTGGAACGACAACGGTTGTCATTATCGCGGTGTTCTTCTTCGGGTTTTACCTGTTCGTGGTTGATATCGTCGTCAAAGCGGGCATGGATTTCATTTACCGCCATGCGGGACCCTGAAAGTCGAACGCTATGTCAGAAAAGCAGTGGTACATCATTCACACCTATTCGGGATACGAGCGCAAAGTTGCCGAAAGCCTGATGAACCGCATCCAGGCTTATGACCTCGGCGAGTGCATCGGTCAGATTCTCATCCCGACGGAAGACGTTGTGGAAACGAAGGGCGGTAAGAAAGTCATCACGACGAAGCTGACATTTCCGGGCTACATCCTCGTCGAGATGGACATGACCGACAAAGCCTGGCACGTGGTCCGGGGCACTCCGAAGGTTACGGGATTCATCAGCACCGGGAAGAAACCCACGCCCCTTACGGAGCAGGAGATCAACGAGGTAGTCAATCGTGTTTCCATCACGTCAGAACAGCCAAAGCCCAAGTTTACGTTCGATCGCGGAGACACGGTCAAGATAGTCGAGGGGCCGTTCAAGGACTTCACCGGTGTCGTGGAGGATGTCAATCCCGACCGAAACACCCTCAAGGTGATGCTCACCATTCTCGGACGCGCCACTCCGGTGGAGCTGGAGTCCGAACAGGTGGAAAAGCAATAACGATGGAATCCAAGAATCCAAGAATGGGGTCCAGGAGCTTCTTTCATTCTTGAATTCTTGAATTCTTGGATTCTTGCTTTAGGGGAGTTTTCATGGCCAAAAAGGTCGTTGCGAATGTCAAACTCCAGGTTCCCGCGGGCAAAGCGACCCCGGCTCCCCCTGTAGGTTCGGCTCTGGGTCCTCACGGCCTGAATATCATGGACTTCTGCAAGGCATTCAATGCCAAGACTGCCAAGCAGGAGGGATTGATCATCCCCGTGGTGGTCACCGTTTACGGCGACCGCACGTACACATTTATAACAAAGACCCCTCCCGCCGCCGTTCTGCTCAAGAAGGCGGCCAACATTGCCAAGGGTTCACCGGAGCCCAACAAATCCAAGGTGGGGAAGGTCACCATGAAACAGGTGCAAGAGATCGCACAGACGAAGATGCCGGACCTGAATGCTTACGATCTCGACGCCGCTGTGCGCATCGTGCTCGGCACGGCTCGCAGCATGGGACTGGAAGTGGTAGACGAGTAGATTGCGGATTGCGGATTTAAAGGCTGAAAATCCGCAATCCGCAATCCGCAATCCGAAATCGGAAGATCCGCAATCGAGAGGTTCATCAATGTCGAAGCGAGGCAAGAAATACACAAAGGCCGCGGCAGCCGTGGAGCAGAAGGTTTACTCCCTGGAAGAGGCAGTCGCATTGCTCAAGAAGATTGGCTACGCAAAGTTCGATGAGACGGTCGAGGTAGCGGTACGGCTCGGAGTTGACCCCAAGCACGCGGATCAAATGGTGCGAGGGACGGTGATTCTGCCCAACGGTCTCGGGCGCAGCAAGAAGGTGGTGGCGATCGCCTCGGGGGAGAAGGTCAAGGAAGCTCGCGACGCCGGGGCCGACGAAGTGGGAGGCGACGACATCATCGAGCGCATTGCGGGAGGTTGGACGGACTTCGATGCCGCGGTGGCAACTCCCGACATGATGCGCAGCGTGGGAAAACTCGGCAAAGTCCTGGGACCTCGGGGGCTCATGCCCAACCCGAAGACAGGCACCGTGACATTTGATATCGGCAAAGCAATCAAAGAGATCAAGGCCGGTAAGGTGGAATTTCGCGTGGACAAGACCGGCATAGTTCACGCGCCTTGCGGGAAGATTCGATTTGACGAGCCGAAGCTGTACGAGAATGCCAAAGCGTTGATTGAGGCAGTCCTGCGTGCGAAGCCGACCACCAGCAAAGGGAAGTATGTGAAGAGCATCTCTATTTCTTCCACCATGAGTCCGGCAATCCGGGTAGATGAAGGCTCGGTAGAAGCGCACGCCTCATGATTGCGGATTTCCGATTGCGGATTGCGGATTTCGGATTGCGGATTTAACTACAAGTTTTCAATCCGCAATCCGAAGTCCGAAATGGAGAATATCGTGAACAGAACGCAAAAGCAGCAGGCCGTGGACGAGCTGGGACAGCAGTTTCGCTCGCTCAATAGCGCCTTTCTCATAGATTACCGCGGGCTGAAGGTGGTAGATGCAACGGAGCTGCGCCGGAAGATTCGGGCGATCAACGGGACTTACGTGGTCGTGAAAAACACTCTGGCCCTGCGAGCCGCGAAACAGACCAAGCTGGAACAGCTTGCTCCCTACTTTGAGGGTCCCACGGCGGTAGCCTACCATCCCCGTGATGTCGTCGGTATGGCCAAACTCCTGACCGATGTCGCCAAGACGAACCCCAACGTCTCCTTCAAGGCCGCCCTGGTGGAGGGCAAGGTCGTCCCGCCCACGCAGATTCAAGCCCTTGCCTCCATGCCTTCGCGCGAGGTCCTGCTGTCCAGGCTCGCATTCCTTCTGAAGGCGCCGGTTCAAGGGCTGGCAGCCGTTCTCAAGGCGCCGGTGCGAGACCTGTACCTGGTTTTGAAACAGATTCAAAAATAGGATTGCGGATTGCGGATTTGGAAACTGTGGGGAAGAGAAAATTGAAAAGTTTCAATAAGACCCCGGTTGTATTGCGGATTCCCTGGGAGCGCACGCTTCCAGCGTGCCCTGGCGCTTAACTGACGCCCCGCACGCAGGATGCGTGCGCTCCCAGGTTTACTCTGGAGGAGTTGAACAAAGATGGCAATTACAATCAATGAAGTGCTGGAATGGATCGACCAGGCCACAATGTTGGAGATCTCAGGTCTGGTGAAAAGTCTGGAAGAGAAGTACGGCGTTAGCGCGGCTGCAGCCATGTCTGTGGCCGCCGGAGGGGTTCCTGCGGCCGGAGGCGAAGCCAAGCCGGCGGCCGAGGAGCAAACCGAATTCAGCGTTATCCTCTCCGCCGTGGGGGATAAGAAGATCAACGTGATCAAGGTGGTGCGCGAGGTTACCAGCCTGGGCCTGAAGGAAGCCAAGGATCTCGTGGAGGGCGCTCCGAAGCCCGTTAAGGAAGGAGTGTCCAAGGAAGAAGCGGCGGCCATCAAGAAAAAGTTCGAGGACGCCGGCGCCACTGTCGAGATTAAATAGATCCCGTGAAATCTGGCCACGAATTACACGAATTACACGAATTCTTTTCTTCACTAAATATGAGTGAGGCGGAGAATTCGTGTAATTCGTGGCCAGTTTTTCCAACCGAGACTCACGGGTTACGTTAGAAACCGAAGAGGGTTTGACGAGGGAAAAAGTCTCCATGACGAATATCACAACCTCCAACATCTATCGGGACCGGATGGATTTTGCCAAGATTCATACGAGCATCCCCATTCCAAACCTCATTGAAGTCCAGAGGAAGTCCTATCATCGCTTTTTGCAAATGGACGTCCCGCCCGCGGAACGCGAGGACGTCGGGTTGCAGGCGGTTTTTAATTCTGTTTTCCCGATTAACGACTTTCGCGGCACGTCTTCGCTCGAGTTTGTGGAGTACTCGATCGGAAACTGGCAGTGCAAGTGCGGAAATCTCAAGGGCCTCAACTACCTGCGAGCGAACTGTGTGGAGTGCAACCGGATCATTGTAAACAGTCCCTACAATCCCGAAAGCGGCACCTGCCGGCACTGCGGCGCTAAAAACGAGGTCGAAAACCCGAGATGCGAGTTCTGCGGGAGTTCGGTGGAGCTTAACGTCAAGTACACGGTGGAGGAATGCCAGGAGCGCGGGATGACCTTTGCGGTTCCTCTCAAGGTCACGGTGCGATTGGTGGTCTGGGACAAGGACGCCGAAACCGACGGCAAGACCATCCGGGACATCAAGGAGCAGGAAGTCTACTTTGGAGACATCCCGCTGATGACCGAAAACGGCACGTTCATCGTAAACGGCACCGAGCGTGTCATCGTCAGCCAGTTGCACCGGTCGCCGGGCGTCTTTTTCGAGTCGAACTCGGGGCGCACCTTTATTCTCGCCAAGATCATCCCCTATCGCGGCTCCTGGGTGGAGTTTGAATACGACCAGAAGAACATTCTTTATGTTCGGATCGACCGGAAGCGCAAGTTTCTGGCAACCACGTTTCTGCGCGCCGTAGGTTACGAGGAGAAGGCAAAGGTGGAGGGCCCGGACGCAACGGTTACCGACTCCGAGATCCTGCGCACTTTTTACACCCCGGTCACAATCCGCTGGGAAGGGCGGACACTTTATCGAACACTTGCCAGGGACCTCATCGGATCCAAAGCTGCGGGAGAGATCCGGGACTCTAAGGGAAAGACGGTGGTCGTGGCCAAGGGAAAAAAGATCGTCGACCACGTTTACGCGCAGCTTGTCAAGAGCGGTGTAAAGGAGATCGAGATCGAGCCGGAGAACCTGGAAGGCGCGCTGGCGATCTCCGAGATCGTCAACCATGAAACGGGCGAAGTGCTGGTGGAGCCGAACAACGAGGTTACCTCGCAGACCATCAATGCGCTGAGCGAAGCGGGCATTAACCAGATCGAGGTCTTCTTCCCCGACCGGGACGACACGGGCACGACTCTCTCCCTGACCCTCAAGAAGGACCACATCAAGTCAAGTAAGGAAGCGCTTATCGAGATCTATCGAAAGCAGCGTCCGGGGGACCCTCCCACCGTTGAGACGGCGACGGCTCTCTTCGAGGGGATGTTCTATGACCCGCGCAAGTACGATTTTTCCAAGGTGGGAAGGCTGAAGTTCAACATAAAGCTCGGCCTCAACACGCCTCTGGAACATCGCACGCTTAAGCCGGAGGACTTCTACGAGGTCATCAAGTATGCGCTGAAGCTTCCCAAGAACATCGGCGCCGTGGACGACATCGATCATCTGGGCAATCGCCGCGTGCGGGCCGTCGGGGAGCTCCTCGAGAATCAGTTCCGGATCGGTCTGGTGCGGATGGAACGCGCGATCAAGGAAAAAATGTCGGTCCACCAGGAAATGACCACGGCCATGCCTCACGACCTGATCAATGCGAAACCCGTGATGGCGTCGATTCGCGAATTTTTCGGAAGCAGCCAGCTCTCGCAGTTCATGGACCAGACCAATCCTCTGTCGGAGATCACCCACAAGCGCCGGCTCTCTGCCCTGGGGCCGGGAGGTCTGAGCCGGGAGCGCGCGGGGTTCGAGGTCCGTGACGTCCATCCTACGCATTACGGGCGTATTTGCCCCATTGAAACGCCGGAGGGGCCGAACATCGGACTCATCTCCTCACTGAGCTGCTACGCGCGCATTAACGAATACGGCTTCATCGAATCGCCCTACCGCAAAGTGAAGAGCGGCCGGGTGCTGGATTTTGCCCACATCGTTTTCCCGGGCGACTCGCACTTGAAGGTGGGCGAGCAGGTGGAGAAGGAGATTGTCGAAAAGGAAAACCGCAAGATGGAGAGCGCCGGCAAGCGGCCGGCGCAGTATGAGCCTCACTCCTTCTATCTCACGGCCTGGCAGGCCGAAGAGTTCACCATCGCCCAGGCGAACGTCGAGCTCGATGAGCACGGAAACATCAAGAGGGATCGCGTGAACGCGCGCAAGGCCGGGAACTTCGTCCTGGTTCCGAAAGAGGACGTTGATTTCATCGATGTCTCGCCCAAGCAGCTTGTGAGTGTGGCTGCGAGCCTGATTCCGTTCCTGGAGCATGACGACGCGAACCGGGCGCTGATGGGTTCCAACATGCAGCGCCAGGCCGTCCCGTTGCTGTGCGCGGAGGCCCCCTACATCGGGACCGGAATGGAGTACATTACCGCCAAGGATTCCGGCGCCGTCGTGATCTGCAAGCGCAGCGGCGTCGTGGACAGCGTGGACTCCACGCGCATCATCGTTCGAGTGGAAGCCGAGGGGGAGAACGGAAAGCGCGCGCGTGACGCCGGTGTGGATATCTACACGCTCACCAAATTCAAGCGCTCCAACCAGAACACCTGCATCAATCAGATGCCGCTGGTTCGAAGGGGCGATCGTGTGCTCAAGTCGCAGGTCCTCGCGGACGGGCCGTGCACGGACAAGGGCGAGCTCGCGCTCGGGCGCAACGTCCTGGTGGCCTTCATGCCCTGGCGTGGCTACAACTTTGAAGATGCGATCCTGGTCAGCGAAAAACTGGTGAAAGAGGACAGCTATACTTCGATCCACATTGAGGAGCTGGAGATCGAATCGCGCGATACCAAGCTCGGTCCCGAAGAGATTACGCGCGATATCCCCAATGTAAGCGATGCCAGCCTTCGGGATTTGGACGAGAGCGGCATCATCCGGATCGGGGCCAAGGTCCGCCCGGGGGATGTCCTGGTCGGGAAGGTGACTCCGAAGGGCGAGACGCAACTGTCCCCGGAAGAAAAGCTGCTCCGCGCGATTTTCGGAGAGAAGGCGGGCGAAGTACGCGATGCCAGCCTGGTAACGCCTCCCGGTATTGAAGGAACCGTGGTCGACGTGAAGATCTTCTCGCGCAAGGGCGTCGCCAAGGACGAGCGCGCCAAGGCCATCGAGCGCGAGCAGGTCGAAAAGATGGAGAAGGACCTCAACGACGAGATCCGCATCATCAGGGAAGAGCGCACGAAGCGGCTCATCGATGTCCTGGCCGGCGAGGTCCTGCCGGAAGACGTTGAGAGCCGCGCCGGGGAGGTCGTCCTCAAAAAAAAGACCAAGCTCACCAAGTCGATGCTCCAGGGGTTGAGCTCTACGGAGCTTAACAAGATCAAGAATGACTTCAAGTCCGAGAAGGAGGGGAAGGTCTACGAAGCGATCAAACGGCTGGAAGAAAAGACGGAAAAGCAGGTCCAGATTCTGAAGACCCTCCACGAAGAGCAGCTCAACAAACTGCGCCGCGGAGACGAACTCCCTCCCGGCGTCATCAAGATGGTGAAAGCCTACATTGCCATGAAGCGCAAGCTGTCGGTGGGCGACAAAATGGCGGGCCGTCACGGTAACAAGGGTGTCATCGCGCGAATTCTGCCCGACGAGGATATGCCGTATCTGCCGGACGGGACCCCGGTGGAAATCGTTCTCAATCCGCTCGGCGTCCCCTCCCGTATGAACGTCGGGCAGATTCTGGAGACACACCTGGGATGGGCGGCTAAAGCCCTGGGCCTGTATTTTTCGACGCCCGTATTCGACGGTGCTTCCGAGGCGGAGATAAAAGAGATGCTGCGCAGGGCCGGGCTGCCGGAGAGCGGTAAGGTCGATCTCTACGACGGCATGACCGGAGAAAGGTTCGATCAGAAAGTGACCGTCGGATACATCTACATGCTCAAGCTGTCGCACCTCGTGGATGACAAGATCCACGCGCGCAGTATTGGGCCGTACTCGCTAATTACCCAGCAACCGCTGGGCGGAAAGGCCCAGTTTGGCGGTCAGAGGTTCGGGGAGATGGAGGTCTGGGCTCTGGAAGCCTATGGGGCCGCCAACATCCTTCAGGAGCTGCTCACCGCCAAATCGGACGACATTCAGGGAAGAACCAAGATTTACGAGGCCATCGTAAAGGGGGAATCGCACTTTTCACCGGGCATCCCTGAGTCGTTCAACGTCCTCATTCGCGAGCTCCAGAGTCTCTGTCTTGATGTGGAATTGATCCAGCGGAAGAAGGAGCGCCGGACAACTGAAGTGGCTAATTGACGATTGTAGATTGACGAGTGAAGTCCAGCTTAAGAATTCGTCAGGGTGTAATTAGAAGTGCGAGTCAATTCATGCGGCCTTTCACTCTCTCAGAAACCGTGGAGAATTTAATTGATGTTAAGTCGTGGAATTTATGGCGTTTTTGCTGGCCACGAATTCCACGAATTTCACGAAAACGATCCCTGCGATTTGGATGCCATCGGTTCGAAATACAAATTTTCAGAATCTCACGGTCGGGCTATTGACATGCACCTGACAGTGACGCCTAAAAGTTTGACTCGCACTTCTGATTGCACCCAATTTGTCTATCGTAAATCGTCAATCAAAAATGACCCGGGTCGTAACAAGACGTGTACGTGAAGTTAACCTCTAGGATGTAAAAAGACTTCGGATTGCGGGTTCAAATCCGCAATCCGCAATCCGCAATCCGAAATCAAAAAGGGGGGTTCCATTGAGAAGTTTCAAGGACGTCATGGAAAAATCGGATCTGAGCACTGATTTCGACAGTATTCGAATCAGTCTCGCTTCGCCGGAGAAGATCCGGGCATGGTCTCACGGGGAGGTAACCAAACCGGAGACCATCAACTATCGGACGTTCAAGCCCGAAAAGGACGGGTTGTTCTGCGCGCGTATTTTCGGTCCCGTGACCGACTGGGAATGCCTGTGCGGAAAATACAAGCGCATGAAGTACCGGGGCGTGACCTGCGACAAGTGCGGGGTGGAAGTCACCCTCTCCAAAGTCCGCAGGGAAAGGCTGGGGCACATCGAGCTGGCCTCCCCCTGCTCGCACGTGTGGTTTTTCAAAGGGCTTCCCAGCCGCATCGGTCACCTGCTCGACATAAGCCTGCGCGACCTGGAGCGCGTGTTGTACTTCGAGGCCTATGTGGTCATCGATGCGGGCGAGGCGCCCGTGAAGTTCAAGGAGCTTCTGAACGAGGAAAAATTCCGGGCCCTGATGCAGGAGTTTCCAGGCAAGTTCAGGGCGATGATGGGCGCAGAGGCCATCAAAGAGCTGCTCAAGCGCGTGGACGTGGAGGAGATGGCCGATGAGCTGCGTGTGGCCATGAAGACGGAAACCTCGCAACTCAAGCGCGTGAAGTATGCCAAGCGGCTTAAAGTTGTGGATGCGTTCCGCAAGTCCGGGAATAAGCCGGAGTGGATGATCCTGGATGTGATCCCGGTGATTCCGCCCGAGCTGCGGCCTCTGGTCCCTCTGGACGGCGGCAGATTCGCGACTTCCGATCTGAATGACCTCTACCGGCGCGTGATCAACCGCAACAACCGGCTCAAGAAGCTGATGGAACTGCGCGCCCCCGAGGTGATCATCCGTAACGAGAAACGGATGCTGCAGGAAGCCGTGGACGCCATGTTCGACAACGGCCGCCGGGGCCGCGTCCTGCGAGGCGCCAACAACCGTCCGCTGAAGTCGCTCAGCGACACGCTCAAGGGAAAATCGGGACGTTTCCGCCAGAACCTCCTCGGCAAGCGCGTCGACTACTCGGGCCGTTCGGTAATCGTGGTGGGACCCGAGTTGAAGCTGCACCAGTGCGGCCTCCCCAAGAAGATGGCTCTCGAGCTGTTCAAGCCGTTCATCTATAACCGGCTGGAAAAGCAGGGCCATGCCGCCACCATCAAGGGCGCCAAAGAGATGGTCGAGCGCCAGGAGTCCGTGGTCTGGGATATTCTCGAGGAGGTCATCAAAGACCACCCGGTCCTCCTCAACCGCGCCCCGACGCTGCACCGCCTCGGCATTCAGGCCTTCGAGCCCGTGCTGGTGGAAGGGAAGGCCATCAAGATCCCGCCCCTGGTCTGCGCTGCTTTTAACGCCGACTTTGACGGCGACCAGATGGCCGTCCATATCCCGCTGTCGCCGGAGGCCCAGATTGAAGCTTCCGTGCTGATGCTCAGCAGCAAGAACATCCTGTCGCCTGCGAACGGCCAGCCGATCGCCATCCCGAGTCAGGACATTGTCCTCGGCTGTTACTACCTGACCAAGTCCAAGCGCGGCACGAAGGGCGAAGGGCGCATCTTCGCGTCTTTCGACGAAGCCATGTTCGCCCTTGAAAACGGAGTGGTGGAGCGGCTCACCCCGATCCGCTACCGCTACACCGGATTCGATCCTGCCGCAACCAGAACCCGGCAGCCTTGGACAGCAAGGGATGCCTTTCATCAACGGTCTGATGAAGCGCAAGGGCTTGCAGCAGTTGGTGAATTACTGTTACCTGCACTTTGGTCTCGAGACCACGGTCGCGATGCTCGACGACCTCAAGGACCTCGGGTTTCTCTACGCCACCAAGGCGGGGATCTCCATCGGAATCGAAGATCTCGTCGTTCCCGAGAGCAAGACCGAGCTGGTGGAAGCGGCGCGTGAAGCGGTGATCGAGGTGGAGAAGCAGTATCAGGACGGGGCGATTACCGACGGCGAGCGCTACAACAAGATCATCGACATCTGGTCCGATGTGACCGAACGGGTTGCGGACGAGATGTTCCGGGGGCTGGCGGAGCAGGATCAGAAGGGTGTTGAGTTCAATCCGATCTACATCATGGCCGATTCCGGGGCTCGCGGCAGCAAGCAGCAGATCCGGCAGCTGGCCGGGATGAGAGGCCTGATGGCGAAACCCTCGGGGGAGATCATCGAGACGCCGATTACGGCCAACTTCCGCGAAGGACTGACCGTGCTGCAATACTTCATCTCCACGCACGGCGCGCGCAAGGGTCTCGCGGACACGGCGCTGAAGACGGCCGATTCCGGATATCTTACGCGCCGCCTCGTCGATGTGGCGCAGGATGTCATCGTCTCCCTGAACGACTGCAACACGCTCGAGGGTATCTACGTGACCTCGATCGTCGAAGGGGGCGAGATTATCGAATCCCTGCGCGACCGCATCGTGGGCCGCGTCTCTCTCGAAAATGTGAAGGACCCGCTCACCGGCGAGATCATCGTCGGAGTCAACGAGGAGATCACAGAGGATCTGGCCGGGGAAATCCAGGCCGCCGGCATCGAGCAGGTCAAGATCCGGTCCGTGCTGACCTGCACGGCCAAGCGGGGCGTCTGCATCAAGTGCTACGGCCGGAATCTGGCCACCGGCCAGATGGTGGACCTCGGAGAGGCCGTGGGCGTAATCGCGGCCCAGTCGATCGGCGAGCCCGGCACGCAGCTGACGATGAGAACGTTCCACATCGGAGGCACTGCCAGCCGGACGCACGAGCAGTCCATGGAGGAAGCCAAGAACGAAGGCGCCGTGAAGTTCCTCAATATCCAGACCGTCACGAACCGGGACGGCAACCTCGTTGTGATGAACCGGAACGGCACGCTCACCATCGCGGACGATATGGGGCGCGAGAAAGAGCGCTATTCCGCGGCCTACGGCGCGATTCTGAAGGTCAAAGACGGCCAGAGGGTCAAGCCGGGCCAGACTCTCGTGGAATGGGATCCGTACTCCTTCGCTATCATGACGGAGTTTGGCGGTACCGCGGTTTTCAAGGACATCCAGGATGGCGTGACCGTCAAGGAGGAACGCGATGAAAACACCGGTCTCGTCCGGCAGGTCATCACCGAGTCTCCCGACGAAAAATTGCAGCCGCAGATCATGATCAAGAATGAAAAGGGGAAGATAGTGAAGAACTATCTGCTCCCGTCGAAGGCGCACCTCTGGGTGGATAACAACGAAGAGGTGTTTCCCGGAAGCATTCTTGCAAAGATCCCGCGCGAAACGCGCAAGACCAAGGACATCACCGGTGGTCTGCCCCGCATCGTCGAGCTGTTCGAGGCTCGCAAACCCAAGGAGACCGCGGTCATCACCGAGATCGACGGTTTCGTGAAGTATGCCGGCCTGGTGCGCGGCCAGCGCAAGATCGAGGTCCAGAACGAGAGCGGCCTGGTCAAGGAATACCTCCTGCCGCGCGGGGTTCACATCAACGTCCAGGAAGGCGAATACGTGAAGGCCGGCGAGGCCCTCATGGATGGTCCGCGCAATCCTCACGACATCCTGCGCGTGCTGGGAGAGAAAGAGCTGCAGAGCTACCTCGTAAACGAGATCCAGGAGGTCTACCGCCTGCAGGGCGTCAACATCAACGACAAACACATCGAGGTCATCGTGCGCCAGATGATGCGGTGGATCAAGGTCGAGGACGTAGGCGACACGGAGTTTCTCCTGGACGAGCAGGTCGACAAGTTCCGTTTCTACGAGGAGAACGAACGGGTCGAAACCTCCGGCGGGCAGCCCGCTAAGGGGCGCCCGTTGCTCCTTGGGATTACCAAAGCCTCGCTTTCGACCGACAGCTTCATCTCCGCGGCGTCGTTCCAGGAAACCACCCGTGTGCTCACGGAGGCCGCGATCAGCGGCAAGGTGGACTACCTGCGCGGCTTGAAGGAGAACGTCATCATGGGGCGGCTCATTCCGGCCGGCACGGGCATGGAGTATTACCGGAACGTGAGACTGAAGGAAGCCGTTGTGCCCGTGGAGCCTGCGGAGACCGAGGCGGATATCGAACAGGATCTCCTGGCCGGCAGTCTCGACCTCGAAGCCCTAAAGGGAACTGGCTCGCCGCGCGGCTGAACCGGAAGCGAGAAGTATCGTTTGGAGTTCAGGCTTTAGCCTGCCAAGAGGACCGCGTCTGCCACGGAGGTAAGGCGTCACGTTTCGTGATGAGGTTGCCCGTTTGGAGTTCAGGCTTTAGCCTGCCAAGAGGCCCGTGTCGGCCACGGAGGGGGCGCCGTGAATAGGTCACTCAGGGACGCTATGGCGGCGCTTTCGCTCTCCAATCTGTGTTTTATCTCCGCGTGGCAGATCCTGCTTAACCCCGGTCACTACTTCTACTACTACTGGAAGAACTATCCGGGATTCACAGAGATCATAGCTCTCGTCCTTGACATTTTACTGTTGGCAGTACTGTTCTCGGTTGGCATAGCTGCCACCCGCCGTTTTGGCAAAGGAGCGCTCGCGAAGGGCGCTCGGGTTCTATTTGTTCTCTTACTCGTCATTCCGCTTAACAGCATTCGCCTGGGAGGCGGAAGTCTTAATGACCTGGATTTATTCACCTTTCTTCGTCGCACACAGGTCATGGTGTTAGGTTGTTTGTTGCTTGCAGCAATTCTCCTGGTCCTCTGGCGCTGGTCCTCGGTAATCACGAGGATTGTCGCGCCGATTCTTATGATCCTGGCCCCGTTTTCCCTTGTAGCGCTCTCGCAGGGGGTATGGTTGGCGCAAAGACACAGGTCTGATATTCGCCTCTTCAACAAGAAAACGCCTGATGTTGCGGAGTCCGAGACGGAGCCGGCCCGGCGCGTCTTGTGGTTAATATTTGATGAGATGGATCAGAGAATGCTCTTCGATGCCAGGCCCGATGGGATCAAATTTCCAGAGCTCGACCGCTTTCGAAGCGAAGCAATCTATGCGGACAGCGCCTATCCACCGGCGGGAGAAACACTCATGTCTATGCCTGCGCTGACCACCGGCAGAATTGTGACCCGGGCGGTGCCATCTCGGCCTGACGAGCTCATGTTGACTTTCGATGGCAGTAAAGAGGCTGCGGGCTGGAGCGCGCAGCCAAACATCTTTTCTGCGGCGCGAGCCGCGGGATTCAGGACGGCGCTGATCGGCTGGTATCATCCGTATTGCAGAACAATCGGAACCGGTCTCGATGTCTGTTACTGGGAGCCGAGTATTAGTGAAGCCAATCCCGTGCTGGACAAGTTATCCATGGGCGGGGCTATGCGTCTTTGGGTGCGCGCTGTGCTTTTCAGAATTCCTCTCGTGTTTCGTCTTCTGAAGAGCCGCTACATGAGAGACTTGCGGGAGCAGCATATCGTGACACATCAAAGAATTTTGGCGGAGGCCCGAGCCGTAGTAAGGGACCGGGGCTTGAATCTGACGCTGATTCATTTTCCGGTCCCTCACCATCCGTTCATTTATGATCCGGCTCGAAACGTTCTCTCGCCTGCAACAGACAATGATTACGCAGGTAATTTGGAGCTGGTGGATAAGATTCTGGGTGAATTACGGCGAGAGATGGAAGCTGCCTTCAGTTGGAATAAAACGGCTGTTCTGATTACATCGGACCACTGGTGGAGAGATTCGACACCTGTCAACGGGAGGCGGGATCATAGAGTGCCGTTTCTTCTCAAATTAGCAGGTCAACCGGAAGGAGTGACCTACCCGCGCGCATTTAATACCGTTCTGACACATGATCTCGTGCTTGCATATTTAAGCGGTGAGCTATCCAGCAAAGACGATATGATTCAATGGATGGACCGGCATAGGTCATTCGCCGAGAGCCCCCTTACCAAGAATCTCCCATAA
>QHZE01000219.1 GCA_003225335.1 Acidobacteriota bacterium | reverse complement strand
CGCACTCGGATCAACTTTGCAGCGGTCCCAGACTACATATGTCTCTGTCCCGTTGCCATCCGTGCGATGGTCATGCTTCGGATAGGTCACGACCCGGAAATCCTGGGCCCCCAAGAAACCATTAACGGCGAGGGGTTGGGTCTCGGCGTAGACAAGAGTGGCTGGCGAACAGGAAGGGGTGGCAGGAGCGGCCGCCGGTGAGCATCGGACGTACTTAATGTTAAATTGTTGGTTGAAGAAGGGAGAGGCACCGAGGTCAATATAGGTAACCGTGACACCACCATCCGGCCGGACCGCGACATGGGAGAACTGCGAGGCCGTGTCCGAGCCGCTTATAATGACCGGGGCGGAACAGGCGGTGAGGGCGTTGTTACAAGCCACGAGCCAGATCCTTGAGGCGGAGGAAAAACTGGAGAACTCAGTGCCCGTAACATAGACGTCCCCGGCTCCAACGGGCCCGTCATCTCTTTCATCGACCGCCAGGTGTGGCTTGTCCTCGAAGAACAGGAAATTTGATGGGTTGAAGAATTGGCTGGGCTGAGCGTTGACTATTCTCTTTGTAGGCCAGCAGCCCGCAGCCTGGGCCTCCGTATGCGGTCCATCCGGGCAATCGCCCGCGAGGCCGCTGTTAAGCTTGTCCTTGGTTGTCCGGAAGACGCCGATTCCCGTCGTCGATACGTCAAATCGGAGGTCGGCCGCAAAAACTGCGCCCCTGCTCGGGTCAGCCGCGATGACCGGGTCCCCTCCTCCAATCAGGATGTCCCCAGGCTCAAGAGGGTCCGGCAAAGCTGGAAGACCCCCCTCAAACTCGGGAGTACCGTCCGTATCCCTGCTCACATAATAGCCGGTCAAGCCTCCCAGGGTTCCAAAGCCGACCCGGTAATCGTTCGCACCCTGTACAATGAGGTCCTCGCCGCCCAAGCCCCCGCCACGGATAAAATCCACCGACTCCTCGTTCTGGGGTACGGCATTCGTAGGCAACTCCAGGTTGAATTTGCACCCGCTGATTGCGCTGCAGATCCCAGAGATAGTGCCGGGATGGAAGCTGGGAACCCGCACTCCAAAAATAGGCTGCGCGGTTGAGGAAGCTCTGTAACTGCCGTTTCCCACGACCAGTCTCCCCATATCTCGCATCTTTGGATTAGGGGAGCCCATGAGGAACCTCTTCCCCGCCTCTGAAAAGTAGAACTGAATGATCGACGACGGCGAGGCACGGAATCCCTTGAAGCGTGGAGGGTTGGACGGGTTTACTTCACCGGTATCCACCGGAATCCGGCTCTGAGGTTGTGATCTGAGTGGTAGAAAAACTCCCAGGAAAAGCAGTGTAAGAGTAACTATCCATCTCTTTATCTTTATCTTCATTCCCATGTTTCCATACTCCTTTCCTCAATTCCCTCTTCGTTCGATACAACAAAAAGAGCCGGCTGTGAATAAGAGTACTCGCTGTACTCTCCCTTCGCCTCGCTCCTCGATCTCCTAAGCGCCTTAGGGTGGTCCATCAGCTTATCGCTGTCTCACCTCCTTTCTGCGGAAGCTCGCTCCAACCAGAAAGCGGCCATGGAGCGGACCGCCTCATTGTCGTCCCTGAGGGCAGCCTGGAGCATCTCGCGGCCCTGCTCTTTTCCCGCAACGACCTCGACCACCATCATCCGGAACGAAGGATCCGGGTCGTGGAGGGCCCGGTATAGATGCACCATTGCCTCCGGCGTTCCCCGCTCTACCAGGGCCTGGGCGGCATATCCCTTAACGGTTACGTCCTCATCGCCGAGCGCACTATCGAGCGCCGACAAAGCGACCCGGGCCTCTGCCTGGCCGCTCTGGTCAAGGAGTTGGAGAGCTTGAAGTCGCGTTCCAGGCTGGTCGCTTTTCGTTGCCTCGAGAAGAACAGCGACGGCTTTCTCGGGATCTTGCTTTGCCAAGAGCTCGTAGGCCGTCGCCTGAACGACCTGATCCCGATCGAAGAGAGCCTTCTGCAGCGCTTCGCTGTCCCCTTGCTGGACAGAGGCGTATAGCGCCGCAAGGCGTCTTCCCTGATCCTCCTCAACAACTGGATCTTCCTCCGGCTTCTCTCCCCGCTCTCCTGTCGATGGTGTCGTGCGCCGCCCGGAGGCCAACACGAGGACCGGTTGTGCGTCCCCCTGGAAGGATTTCTTTTCCAAGATGACATAGTTCACATAGGCCAGGAGTTTTTGGAGACCTTCACGAAGCGAAAGGCTTGAAAAGCGGACGGATACTTTTTCCTGAAGCCGCTCCAGCCCGCGGGCTTCCAGGCCAGTCTGGCGGGCAACCTCCTGAAGAACCTGGGCAAGAGGTGTTTCTTCAGCAGTGACGCTCAAACGCCCCTCCATCCACTCAACTTTGAGCGGTTCCTGGGCCGAGCCGAAAGAGGCAAGGAAGAGGAGACAGGAGAGAACGGCAAAGATCAGCCGCTTGCCTGGGACAGAACGGATCGGGAAGCGCTTCGAGGTCTGCTTGCTCTGGACACACATCTCCTAACCTCCCAGAGAGCCTTTTTTTCTCAAGACCTTGGGGCAAAAGCTGGCGGCTTGTACCACACGGCGAAGAATCGTGTCAAGATTTTGTTTTCAGGAGCTGCGATTCAGATAGTTGGGCTATTCTCTCGGCCAAAGAGAATCATTGGCCACAGAGACCCAGAGTAACGGAGAAAAGCGGACCGTATTTTCACGCACTTGGGCGCGCCCCGGCGCGCTGGACCTTACAGTCTCGTTAATCAGACATGTGCCCCGGCACGCTTGGGCCGGAGACCGGTCCATCCTGGAATCCTGTCACGCCTGTTATCCGATTTGGATTGATTGATTTTGCTCCCAGCGACTGAGCGCTTTTCAACTTCCCTTGAAGGTTATGATTTGGGTTCGGGCATTCTGTTGGGGTATCCTCTTTGCCGGTGATTTTGGATTTTTAGTTGAGGTTCGAGGATCGTGAGTGCAGTCGAAGCCCTGATCAGGAATAGCCGGATCGCATACTTCACGATGGAGATTGCGCTCCGCCCGGAGATCCACACCTACAGCGGCGGGCTCGGCGTTCTGGCGGGCGACACCGCCCGATCTGCGGCAGACTTGGAAGTGCCGCTCGTGGTGGTCACGCTGGTCAGCCGTGGAGGGTACCTTCGCCAGGAGATCGATTCACAAGGGTCGCAGGTGGATCACTCCGATCCCTGGGACCCGGAGCGGTGGGCCGTCCCTCTGCAGGCGAAAGTTGCCGTGACTATCGAGGGACGTGAGGTTTGGGTGCGCCCCTGGCTCTATGTTCTGGAGGGAGCCACAGGGGCAAAGGTCCCGGTGATCCTGCTCGACACGCAGCTCGCCGAAAACGACCCGGTGGACCGTGAGATCACCGATCGGCTCTACGGAGGCGACGAATCTTACCGTCTGAAGCAGGAGATAGTCCTGGGCGTCGGCGGCCTGCGAGCCTTGCGCGCTGCCGGCTTCGATGTCAGCACCTACCATATGAACGAGGGGCACTCTGCTTTCCTAGCGCTCGAGCTCCTGCGGCAGACGGAGAGGAAGCAGGAAAAGGTCCAGGCGCGGGAGAGCATTTACTACCTGCCCCGCGTGCGCGAGCAGTGCGTCTTCACCACACACACCCCGGTGGAAGCAGGCACGGACCAGTTTTCTTACGAGCTCGTCGGCAGGGTTTTTCGAGACTACTTCGACATCGAGGAGCTTAAGGCCCTGGCGGGACCTGATCGTCTGAATATGACTCGGCTCGCGCTGAGCCTGAGCGGGTACATCAACGGCGTAGCCAAAAGGCATGCGGAGATCTCGACGCGACTCTTCCCGGGATACCACGTGCACGCCATCACCAATGGAGTCCACGCCAAGACCTGGACTGCGCCTCCGATAGCCAAGCTGTTCGATCGCCACATCCCGGGATGGCTCCACGAGCCGGAGCTTCTGGTTCGCGCGGACCAGATTCCGGACGAGGAACTGTGGAGCGCCCACCAGGAGGCCAAGGGTCTCTTTCTCCAGAAAATCGAGACCGCCACGGGCGTGCGTATGGAAATGGACGTGCCTGTCATCGGGAGTGCCCGCCGGATGACTGGCTACAAGCGCCCGGATCTCCTCTTCAGGGATCTGGGGCGGGTGCGCAGCATCCGCCGGCGCTATCCGTTCCAGGTGGTGCTCGCAGGCAAGGCCCACCCCCGGGACATGTCGGGCAAAGACTTGATCCGGCGCATTCACGGGCAAATCGCGGAACTGCGAGGGAGTGTGGCGTGCGCCTTTCTCCAGAACTACGATCTGGATCTCGGGCTGGCCTTCGTTTCCGGTTCGGATATCTGGCTGAACACCCCTTTACCTCCGATGGAAGCTTCGGGGACCAGCGGAATGAAGGCGGCCTTCAATGGCCTTCTCAATCTCAGCATCCTGGACGGTTGGTGGCTCGAAGGATGTGTGGATAACGTGACCGGCTGGGGGATCGGTTCTTACTGCCGTCCCGGAGACCCTGCATGCGAAGGGGATTCGCTGTACGAAAAGCTCGAATCCGCCGTTTTGCCGCTCTACCATGACGATCGAGCCGCGTGGATCCGGATGATGAAGCAGGCCATTTCCAAGATCGCATACTACTTCAACAGCCACCGCATGATGCGCCGGTACGCCGCCGAAGCCTATTTGCGCTAGACAGACGCCAGATTTCCTTGAGCCACCAAGTGGACCTGGCTTCTCGGCTTCTCCGAGCATCTCCGTGCGCTCCATGGTGAAGCCGTTCGCCCGAATCTCCTCCAAGCGAATTACTAGTCCTTTCGGATCTGCTCTGCGAGGTAATTCTGGAGGCCGACCTGCTTGATCGTATCGAGCTGGGTTTCGATCCAGTCGATATGACTCTCTTCATCCTCGATCATTCGCTCCAGTATGCTGCGCGTGGTGTAATCGCCAACCTTGGCGCAGTGGGTGATCGACTCTCTGAGGCGGTTTAGCATATCGGTTTCGAGTTTTAGATCGACCTGAAACTGGTCCGGGACACTCTCCCCAACCGTCAGCTTTCCCAAAGTCATACTTGGCTTGCCTTCCAGGTAGAGGATGTGTTTGACCAATTCCTCCGCGTCCTTCATTTCATCGACGCTCCTCGCCCGAATCTTCTCGCACAAGCGCTCGTAGCCCCAGCTTCTGCACATCTCCGCATGAAGGAAAAACTGATTTATGGAGGTTAGTTCAGCGGACAACAGATCATTCAGCCGGTCGAGAACGCCTTCTTTAGCCTTCATGACAATCTCTCCCCCTTTGTACACCACCCCGAAATTTCACTTCATGCGAACCGTGCAGGCCGCCGAGTTTACCTCGGGGAAAGAATTCACGCCAGAAAGACTTGCCACGAATTTCACGAGTCCACGAATTCTATTCGGCCTACGCCAGCCGCGTCTGGACCTTCGAGTCCGTCGGCTCCCAGGGCCGCACTCTGCGCGATTTGCCTTTGGCGCTATCGTCGTATTTCGCGATGCCAACGTCCCAACGCATTTTGGCGTCGGTCAGCTCGCGTTCCGTTTTGCCAATCATCGAGACTTCAGCAATTGTGTGAGAGGCTGGGAAAAAATTGACGTGACTTAGGGGCGGCCTCGTGGCCGCCCGCCAGTCCCTGCCATTATTGGCCGGGCGGGCGACCACCCAGGGATCGCCTCTGCGCAAACGCTGGGAAAAACACGCGTTTGTGCGCAGACTCATAATTCCTACGATCCCAAACCTAGATCCTATGATCGCGAAGGGATCACGCCGAATCGGGGCCCTGAAAGGAATTTGCGTTAATCCCTTAACAAGGCGAGACTTATCCCTATTTTTGCAATTCGTTCTCGCTCTGGCATTCCAGTTGCTCTGCCTCATCTGCGAATTTCATTTTCGCCCGGGAAACACCGTCGAGTTCCAAACTGAACCGGTAATGCTACGGAGGGAACCGTTCTATGGACTCCATCAGGCGCCTCGGTTTCTGGATCGTCTCTTCATTACTCTTTGCGGCAGCGCTTCCTCGAAGCAGCTGGGCTCAGGGCTGAGTGGTGGCACGCCAGAGCGTGCCCGTGGTTGGCGCGCAGGGAAGCCCCTACTTGCAGAAAGGCCACTGGCAGCTCTTTGCCGGTTACCGTTACCAGCGGTCGGACCGTCATTTCACAGGCAAGCA
This sequence comes from Acidobacteriota bacterium, assembly GCA_003225335.1. GTDB lineage: Bacteria > Acidobacteriota > UBA6911 > UBA6911 > UBA6911 > Gp18-AA60. Next base: position 35,540 of record QHZE01000219.1, on the reverse strand, counting down.
CGAGGATACGGGCCGGCTCACAGAGCACAGCGAGGTCATCAACACGGTCAATCTGCTGGACATCGCTGCAACCTATGCCGTGAATCAGCGCCTGAACTTGAGTCTGAGTTTCCCCTTCCTGTTCGCGAATCGTTCGAATCCAATTCGCGAAGCCGGAGTGGTGGTGGACCGTTATACAACCCGCACCCGGAATCTGGGAGACATGAGCTTCATGGCGAGGACGTGGGTGCTCGATCCGGAAGTTCACAAGGAACAGAATCTGTCGTTGGGAATCGGGGTCAAGTTTCCTACAGGCGACCCCGCGGTACAGGACCTTCACCGGCCCACTCGCACGACGACCTTGATCCGCGCCGTGGATCAGTCGATCCAGCCGGGCGACGGAGGCTGGGGCGCCATCGTTGATGTCCAGGCCTTCAAGCGGATCTGGAAGACCACTTTTTCCGCAGCAGCGACTTACCTGATCAACCCCCGGAATACCAACGGAGTGCTCACGGGGCGCAGCCGGCCATCCGAAGCGGTGATGTCGGTTCCCGACCAGTATCTCGTCCGCATCGGAGCCGCATATCCGGTCTTACCGAAACGAGGGTTAGCGCTGAGCCTCGCGGGCCGATGGGAGGGCGTGCCTGTGACGGACTGGTTCGGGAAGAGCGACGGATTCCGGCGTCCCGGATACGCCGTATCTATCGAGCCCGGGCTGCTTCTTGCCTGGGGCGACAACACGCTGACATTGAATACGCCGGTCGCCCTTTCGCGCAACCGGCAACGCAGCGTCCCCGACATCAGGGACGGCAGAGCAGGAGACGCGGCCTTTGCGGATCATTTCCTCCTTCTCGGTTTCGTCCGCCGATTCTGACTCCAGACACAAAGACACAAGAACACGACACGGCACAATAAAACCACCGACGCACACAGCTGTGTTCGGAGTTCAGGCTTTAGCCTGCTCAAACACCGTGCAGCCTGAAGGCTGAACTCCAAACCTATTGTCTCGGGTCCTTCGTTCGGAGTTCAGGCTTTAGCCTGCGCCTTAATCCGGTGGCCTCACGAAAGGTAAAAACGGCCTCGACTTCACCGCCGCAGATTCCACTTGACTTCAAGAGTTAATCAGAAGCAGAGTCCGCAGAACCCGGAGAAAACTCAATGAAACCGAAAACACTGTTGATGGGACTGTGTCTCACAGGTGTCGTTTTTTCGCTCGGCATGGAACTCTACGGACAGGGAAAGGGCGGCACTTCAAAGGGAGGGGCCTCAGAAGAAGCGGCCCGTCCCCTCTATAAATACAACCCCACAGCCTTTCAGAACTACGTCGTTTCTCCCTCATCACCGATAATGCTCCTTGGGTCTGACGAAGGTAAGGATCTCCTCCTGCATTCCCCCAATGCAAAGGCCAAAGATTACTTGCGGCTGTTCCACGGGGAAGAGGCAGCGGCACAGTGGGACACGACGAAGCACTTCCAGTTCCAGCGGTCAACCGCAGCGCTCCCACCATCGCCAAGAGTACCAACCGTACCAACCGCACCCATCGTAACGGGATGCGGAACAACCTCGGGAACACCTTTCAACCTTGAGCCACGAGCGAACGCCGTACCTCAGAACACTGTCTCCCTGGACTTCCTCCTGGACAGGGTGAGCACGGGGGGCGATCTCGTTGTGCAGGGCGCAAATGATTTCCGAGCCTATACCGCAACTCCTGATCTGTGGAACTTCAGTTTCAGCGGCTACTATGTGCATCGCGCCACCACGGGTTGTACGCCTGATTACGAGGGCGGCCTGCCTTCACTAACGAATCCGCTCGATACAAGCGACCAAGTGTCAGGCGGCGGGGATCCGATTGTTGTGGCCGACCCAGCCCATGACGCTTTTTTCTATTCGGACCTCCGCCTCGACTGCAAGGTGAGCGGGATCGGTTTATTTCGGAACACGGCTTCACGACTTTTGAACACCAACGCGTGCCCGAACGGCACCCACAGTTTGGCTCAGGCCGCCGGCTGCTGGCCCTCCGACGGGACGTCGTCAGGGTCAGCGCCGGGGTCGGCGGGGATGATCCTGAACCCGCAGTCTAACTATTGCTCCTACCCCACGACTCCAACCGTCTTGCTTGATAGGCCTGATATTGGGGTCGATCGCCGCACAACCGGGACCGGAGCAGGCGATGTGTATGTTACCTACACACATTTCTTCGGTTATTACCCGACGACACAGATTGAGCTCATTGCGTGCAAGAACAACTTCGCATCCGCAAGCGACTGCTCGCCGCCGCAAGTCATTAGTGGCATTGACACCAAGACGCAGTTTTCCAATGTGAGCGTGCGCTCGAACGGCACGGTCACGGTTACCTATGTGGACGTAGACTCCACCACGACCCAGTCCGGGAAATCCTTGCAGTTCTTCAACATCAAGTACGTCTCCTGCACCCCGAACGGAGCTCCCAGTTCCCCAACCTGTAATTCACCCGTGCTCGTCACCTCAGAGTATCAGCCCCTAGCGATCGGCTCGACATTAACCGACAACTCGTTCCGCATCGCAACTTACCCTAAGCACGTTGAGCGGGCGGACGGAACGGCCTTTGTGTTTTGGGATAGATGCCACGTCTTCCCGGACCTCCCCTTCAGCGGCGGCCAGAACTGCGCCAATGCCGACATCGTGATGTCAGTTTCGACCAACGTTGGGGCCACTTGGTCGTCTCCAAGGGCTGTGAATGCCGGCTTCGGTCATCAAGTGATGCCGCGGCCCGTTTTTGATGCGAACACCAATATCACTAACATTGCCTACCTCAACTGCAACGACTCCTTCAAAAACCGGTGCACCATCTCGGCGCAGCAAGTCCCAGCGGGTTCAACAACCCCCGGTTCGCTGATCATCGTGACTTCCGGTGGGGACTCCCCTGCCGCTGAAGCGAACCTGCCCTCGTTCCTTCCGCAGTTCGGGGATTACATCGGAGCTGCGGCGCGTGGAACCGGAGCTGCGGGGGGAAGCCGCCTTTACGTCGGCTACACATCCAACCTCACCCTTGGCACTTACAGTCAGGGCACACAAACCAATCCCGAATCGAATAACTTTCTGATTAAAGTTGTCTACCCGTGAGCCATTGGCTTTGAAGGCAGGAACTGAACTCCAAACCTGGCACAGATGTGTTCGCGGTCTTCTGGTTCGGAGTTCAGGCTTTAGCCTGCTCAAACACCGTGCAGCCTGAAGGCTGAACTCCAAACCTTGTGGCAAGTAACAAAATCCTTGACATGGCGGACTGGCGGCAAGATATTCCCCCGGGGACATTCAGCAAACCCGATTTGTATTGCATGGAAGGCCCCCCCGAAAAGGAGGTTGTCATGTCTGGTATGCCGCCGCAGTCCGATTCCTTCCCGCCGGCACACGCTCAGAATATCAACGCTTCAGTCAGCGGAACGGTCAAGGACCCGAGCGGCGCCGTGATACCGAACGCCGAGGTCAGCCTGAAATCACTTGCAACCGGCGCCGTTACCAAGATAACGACCAACGAGTCCGGCCTGTTCCGATTTCCCAACCTCCAGGCGGGAGCTTACGAGCTCACCGTTTCCGCCAAAGGATTCAGGGACTTCGTACAGCGCGGCATCAGTTTGAGCATCAACGATACGGTCACCATCAATGTTCCGCTCGAAGTCGGGCAGGCTAACCAGGCGATCGAAGTCACGGCCGACGCCTCACCGTTGAACAGCGAGAACGCGGAGCTCAAGCAGGCCATCACGCCCGACACGCTCCGCGAACTGCCGCTCATCGTAGGCGGCCTGCCGCGATCGGCCATCTCCTTTGTCGTGCTCATGCCCGGCGTGACAACCGGCGCGGGCGCCAACACCTATGACACCCGCATCAACGGCGGCATGGGATCGGGCGACGAGGCCGTGCTCGACGGCATCAGCATACAGGACGGGCTCAACACACAGACCGGCGCCGCCCTGGTGTTCGGCAACAGCCCGTTCTCGCCCGAGGCTATCAGCGAAGTCAGCGTGTTGACGTCGAACGTTGAGCCACAGTACGGCTCCACTTCATCGGGCGTCGTCACCGCCGTCACAAGAACGACTTCGGCGGCACCATCGGCGGCCCCGTCAGGCTCCCAGGAGCCTGGACGGCGAAGGGGAAGTTGTACTTCTTTATCTCACACGAACGCTTCCGCGTCCGCGGCGGCGCCAGCACTCCGGTCCTCAGCATTCCCTCCGTCAAGGAACGCAACGGCGATTTCAGCGACTGGGTCGGCAGCGACGGAAAGGTGATCCCCGTCTACGACCCGGCCACAACTCGCCCGAATCCCAACTTCGATCCCAGCGCGACTTCCGGCCCGGCAAGCCTGCCGTTCCTGCGAGACCAGTTCATGGGCTGCGACGGCAAGAGTCCGAACGTGATCTGCCAGTCCGACCCGCGCTTTCAGAGCTCGCTCGCCGCGCAATGGTTCAAGTTCCTGCCGCAACCGACCTTCGGCGGCGCACTGAACAACTATGTCGTTCCCGTGCCCGTCGGCGCGGGCATCTTCAACGACTCGAACCTGTGGGACATCCGAATCGACTACAACTATGGCGATAAGGACCACTTCTTCGGGTCGCATCATTCGCGCAGATCCTTTGCGCCCGCCGCGACTCAACTGCCGCCGCAGCTCGCACAGGAGCAGCCGTATCAGACGAACTGGACAGTCATGCCGCGGGTCGGTTGGGACCATCGGTGATATGCCTAAGATTGGCGGCGTTGCAGACCACAACAACCCGCCGGTAGTGTACTTTTCAGACTTTAATGGTTGGGGCTGCAATAACGAATTCCGCGGCGCCCGGCCCACGTATGTCGTCAATAATCTCATGACAAAGGTGCGCGGCAGACACATCTTCAAGTTCGGCGGCGAGTACCGCAAGCTGGGGATCAACAGCGTGGACCGGGTCAACGGTTCCGGCTCTTTCGGATTCTCGCGGCTCAGCACCGGCCTGATTGGAATCACCAGCGGGAATGCGGTCGCAAGCTTGATTCTTGGTCTGGTGGACAACGCTTCGGGACAGTTCAACACGGTCGAGGCGTGGTACGCGCGCGCGGACGCCTGGAGCCTGCATTTCGGCGATTCGTGGCGCACTACCTCTAAGCTGAGCGTGAACTGGGGTCTTCGCTGGGATGTTTCGCGCCCCTCGGTCGAAAAATATGACCGCACGTCATTCTTCGACTTCGGCCCGAACCCCGGCGCAGGCAACCGTGCGGGCCGCCTCGCGTTCGCCGGGGACAAATGGGGCGCGGCGAGCTTCGGCGCGCGGCATCCTGAGGAGACCTGGTTCCGCGGCTTCGCGCCACGGCTGGCGCTCGCGTACAGCCTGTCCCAGCGCACGGTCGCGCGAGCCGGCTACGGAATTATTTTCACGCAGGCTTATTATCCCGGCTGGAACGGCGGAGTCGCGCTCGACGGCTTCAATGCCGGCCAGAGCTTCTCGAGCTCGCAGAGCGGCCTGGAGCCGGCGTTCCTGCTTAGCAACGGCCTGCCGCAGAACTTTGTGCGGCCGCCGTTCATCGATTCAAGTTTCCGCAACGGCCAGGGCCTCCGATACCGGCCGTTCGACGCCAACCGCCTGCCGTACTCGCAGCAGTGGAACCTCACCCTCGAGCACCAGTTCACCGACAGCTTTTACATCAGCGCATCCTACGTGGCAAATAAAGGTACCCGGATGCTCTCGCGGGTTGCCCCGCTGAATGCGCTCGATCCGAAGTATCTCGCCATGGGCCAACAGCTTTACGATGAGTTCCAGCCGGGACAGACCACGCTGGACGGAGTGCCCCTTCCGTATGGCGGCTGGGTCGGGCAGATGACCGGATGCGCGCCCACCGTGGCTCAGGCGCTGCGGCCGTACCCGCAATATTGCAGCTCGCTGTTCGGCCAGAACGAGAATGCCGGAAACTCGACGTTCCATTCCTTGCAGCTCAAAGCCGAACACCGCTTCTCGAAAGGCACGTGGCTGCTCGCCTCCTACACCTTCGCCAAGCTGCTGACGAGCACCGACAGCGTGCAGGCCGATGCGACTCTCTGGAGCGGCGCTTACGGCGTCATTTCTCCGTTCGAAAGGCAACGCAACAAGGCGCTTGCCCTGAACGACGTCCCCCAAACCTTCTCCCTCGCGATGATTTATGAGCTCCCGTTCGGAAGGGGCAAGCGGTTCGCGAGCAGCTCGGGCGCGGCCGACCGGCTCATCAGCGGCTGGCAACTCGGCGGCATTCTGCGCATCACTGCCGGTGTTCCATTTCTGTTCCGCTCCGGCACTTGCAATATACCGGGCCAGTTCGTTGCCGGCTGCATCCCGGCGGTTCTTCCCGGGGCGAGCCCTTTCGCTCAGTCGAAGGATGGGAGTTTCGATCCGAACAGGCCTCTATTCGACAAGGCCGCATTTGAATCCGCCGACAATTTCAATTTCTATTGGGGAACGGGACCGCGTGTTTCGAACTTGCGTGGATTCGGCTATCACAACCAGGACCTCAACATCATCAAGAACACACGGATTACCGAGAAAGTGAGCCTGCAATTCCGCGCTGAGCTCTTCAATGTGTTCAACTGGCACACGTTCGTCGGCCGGGGTGGCGAGGACGGATTGTCCAGCGCTTTCTCGGCCTTCAACACGGACGTCTCGAGCCCCAATTTCGGGATCTGGAACGGCTCCGTCAGTCCGCCGCGGAACATCCAATTCGGCCTGAAGCTGCAGTTTTGATTCGGAGTTCAGGCTTCAGCCTGCTCCGGCTCAGTGCAGCCTGAAGCCTGAACTCCATACCTATTGTCTACCGCGTGGTTCCCTTCCCGGGTGCAGGCTCTTCGACCACCAGAAGTTTGTTCAACGCCGGGTTTTCGAGCGTCTGCGTGATCCCGGATGGCCAGGCGATCTCGAGCCGGTCCAGTCTGGACTCATTTCCCAAACCGATCGTCAGCACAGGCTCGCAGGCGGAAAGGTAAGACCGGCCTGAAGTCAGAGAACGCGTAACGACTTTGCTTCCGGCAACCGCCCGCACCACCGTGCCGTACCCAGTTCTATTGCTCGCGCGCCCCTCGAATCGAAGGCGGATCCAGGATTGCGCGGCTGCGTTGTTTCGGAGCAGGACCGCTTTGCGGCCATTCTGGGTGACCACGAGGTCCAGATCTCCATCGCCGTCAATGTCTGCGGCGGCTAATCCACGCCCCACCAGGGGAAGTTGAAATACGCTCCCGCTCTTGCCGGTCAGCAATCTGAAATGCCCGTTTCCCTCGTTGTGAAAAAACTGCATGGGCTGCGCGTAGGACTGGCTGGGATGAATCTGCGCAATATCCGGCTCGATGTGCCCGTTGACAAACACGAGATCCAGCCACCCGTCATTGTCGAAATCCGCCAGCAGGGTTCCAAACGCCAGAGTCATCAGCGTCGGGAGCCCGATGCCGGCCTGCGCTGCGTCATCCACGTAATATCCTTTTTCGGAACCCCGATACAGGGCGTCCATCTCTTGAGCAAAGTTCCCGATGACGATGTCTGCGTATCCGTCGGAATCGAGATCTGCGGTATCGATTCCCATTCCTCCCCGGGTGGCGCCCGACTCGCTGTAGGCCATTCCCGTCACAACCCCGCTCTCGCTGAATGTTCCGTCGCGGTTGTTGACGTAAAGAAAGTTGCGGACCGTGTCGTTGGCGATAGCCAGATCGGGCCATCCGTCCCGGTTGTGATCCAGAACGGCCACACCGAGCGTCTTCCCTTCGGGATTGTAAATCCCGGACGATCGAGTCACGTCCTGGAAGCGCCGGCCGTTGACATTCCGGTAAAGCCGGTTGCTCTGACCTTTGTACACCTCCGGGGTGCAGTAAGTCTTGTGACTTCCATCGGGGCTGCATGCAACATCCGATTGAGGAGTCCATTCGACATAACGGCCGATCAGAAGATCGAGATACCCATCCCGGTCGTAATCGACGAAGGCCGCGCTGCTGCTGAATCCGCGATTCGTAAGCCCCACCGCCTGCGTGACGTCTTCGAAGGTTCCGTCTCCGCGGTTACGGTACAGGCGGTCTTCATCAAACCCGGTAACGAGAAGGTCCGGATGCCCGTCGTTGTCGAAGTCTCCCACGGCGGCTCCCATGCCGTAAAGCGGCGCGTCCAGTCTGGCAGCTCGGGTCACATCCTGGAAATGCCGGCCATCCAGGTTGCGGTAAAGAATGCCGGAGGGCGCTCGCGACCGGTCACCGAGCAATGGGGCTCCGTTGACCAGATAGAGATCCGGTCGTCCGTCACCGTCGTAGTCGAAGAAAGCCGCTCCGGATCCCATGGTTTCGGGCAGATATTTGCGCGACGAAGCGTCGTTGAAGTGCGTGAACCTGACCCCGGAGTCTTCCGTGATGTCGGTGAAGGCGTTCCGTGGAGCCTCAGCGGGTGCGGCTTCCTCACCTGCGGGGGCAGATTCCGCTTCGGATCCCGTGGCAGCGGGCTCGGAGGAACCGCCTTCATTGCGCGTCCCCCGGGAGCGGCCGCAGCCGCAAGCACAGAGGCACAGAGCGAGAACCAGCAACCGGAGTCTCATCCCTCTCCCCTTTTCTCGAGACCGTGCTTTCGAAGGAAGTAGCCGAGGTTCCGGGCATCGATGCCAAGAAGCCGCGCGGCCTCCCGCCGCACTCCTCTGGCGCGATCGAGGGCTTCAAGAAGCGTGCGGCGTTCCGCTTCTGCGAGGACCCCCCGAAGATTCAGATCCTTGATCGGGGGTCCGGCTCCGCTCCGAGGCGGCTCGAACGGAAGGCTCGAAGGGAGCATTCGCGCGGTCTTCTCCAGCAGCACGGCCCGCTCGATGACGTTGCGCAATTCGCGCACGTTCCCGGGCCAGTGATACGCTTCGAGACAGGCCATCGTGTCAGGGTGGATGGCGCGGACCGGTTTGCCGAAGCGCGCCGCAAACTCTTCAAGAAATGCTCCGGCCAGAAGAGGTATGTCGTCGCGCCGCTCGCGCAAGGGCGGGATCCGGATGGTCATTACGTTGATACGATAGAACAGATCCCGGCGAAACCTGCCTGCCTCGACCTCCGCCTCGAGATCGACATTGCTGGCCACGACGAGGCGCACATCCACAGAAGTGGGGTGACTCTCGCCCACGCGCTCGAACACGCCGTCCTGGAGAACGCGCAACACCTTGGCCTGAGCCGCCTCCGGCATCGCGCCGATCTCATCCATAAAAAGAGTGCCGCCGTGGGCCACGCGAAAGCGCCCCTCCCTGTCGGAACCGGCGCCGGAAAACGCGCCTCGACGATGGCCGAAAAATTCGCTCTCGAAGAGCTCCAGGGGAATGGCGGCGCAGTTCACTCGAACAAAGGCTCCGCCGGCCCGCGCACTCCTGCCGTGGAGCAACTGCGCCGCCTCTTCTTTTCCCGTGCCGCTTTCACCCAGCAGAAGAACCGTAGTATCCGCGGGCGCGGCGAGCTCGACCATCTCCACAACCTGGCGCCAACCGCGGCTCACGCCTATCGGCCCGCGTGCTTCCGACCCACGCCCGCCGCGTGAGCGCAGATAGTCCAGCTCGCGCCGCATCGTACTCTGACTCAACGCGCGCTCCAGGAGCAGGGCCACCACCTCCGGTCGAACCGGCTTCATCAAATAGTCGTAGGCGCCGGCCCTCATGCACTCCACGGCGGAGGGAACGGATCCATGACCCGTGAGGAGAATGACCGGAAGACCCGGCTCCTTTTCAACCAACGTGCGGAGCAGGCCGAGCCCATCTTCACCCGGCATGCGCAGGTCGGTGATCACAGCGTCAAGTCCCTCCAGAATCCCTGGTTGCAGGGCTGCCTGAGATCCGTCTGCAGTCCGGATCTTGTAGCCGGCTCTTCGCAGAACGGTAGCCAGAGATTCCCTCACATAGGCTTCGTCATCCACAATCAGCACTGTGGCTTGGATCTTCATCTCAATACCACCTGAACGAGCTCACCACAACGGGGCCAAGGGACAAAGGGCCAAAGGGCTAAGCCCTTCCCTTTGCCCCTCGGCCCCTTTGCCCCTTGACCCCTTAGATCTCGCGAAGGGCCGTGGATCCGAGGGGCAACTCTACGCGAAAGACTGCGCCGCCTTCCGGCCGGTTCCTGGCATGTATCGTTCCGCCGTGCTCCGAGACAATAGTGTGGCAGATATAGAGACCGAGGCCCGCGGAGCCGCGCGTTGAGAAAAACGGCTCAAAAATGCGGGAAAGCACATCCGGGGAAATACCCGGTCCGGAATCAGCGACGACAACGACCGCCCTCTCTGCCTCATTGTCCGACGTCACCTCTACCCGCCCACCCCCGGGTTGGACCTCGCAAGCATTCATGAGGAGGTTCAGGAACAACTGGCCCAAGGTCACACGGTTGCCGAGGACGCCAACCTCTACGTCTGCGGTTCGCAGCACCACCTCGGCGCGGCGGAACGCCGGTCTGGAACGAATGAACCTGACGGTCTCGCGCAGAACCTCGTTCAGGTCAACCGGAGAGAAAGAAACGCTTCCCGCGTCGGAAAAGCCCAGGACCTGCCGAGTTATCCCTGAGGCCCGGTCCAGGCCTTCCCGCACGCGTCCCACCAGATCCAAAGCGTCTTCTGTCCTTCCGGATCGGACATCGTCCTCCAACAACGCGAGATAATTGGACATCCCTTCCAAGGGGTTGTTTATCTCATGGGCCATACCCGCCGCAAGCCGCCCTACGCTCGCCAGCCTTTCGTTATGCATTAATTGGCGCTCCAACTCACGCAGCTTGGCCTGCTGCCGGTTTTCAGCTTCGAGAACCATGGAACGTCTGACCTGTTGAAAGCCAACAAAACCGAGAACCAGAGCCAGGCTCATTACTGTAAGGTTCAGGATCACGGTAGTCCGGTACCGTCCCGCAAGCGCGGTCACGGATTCGAGGAGACGCCCCTTCCTTTCCCGGCACACGAGGGTCCACTGAACAGGGTTGGGCCAGCCCTCACCGGTGACCGCCGACGAAACTACAAAGGAATCCTCTCCCACGGGGAGGGGGCCGGAGATGTCCTGCTCATGCAAAGAGAATCTCGGTCCCATACCGGGCGCCGCAATCCGGACGAGAGTCGGAATATGCAGTGCGGTCTCCAGAATCCCACTTTCTTTACCGGTCCCTCTAAGCGGCCACGACCCCAGCAGGTAACCTTCTCCAGGGAGCGCGGGTCTCTGAAAATCACGGGACGGATAAAGGACGGGGGCTCCCTCGCGGCGGCCGGCCGCTACAAGAGGCCGCATTCCTTCATCCCGGATCACGAGACGCTCCACTTCAGGATGTGCCGCCATAAAGAGCAAGAGACTGCCTTCAATATCCAGGCGCATCCACCTTTGTGGGATAGGATCCTGACTCTTCAGCGATGCCGCAGCGTTCGCCAGCGGCGGTGTCTGGGAAAGAAAAATGAAATCCCCGCGCCGCGATGACAACACGGCTTCGAGAGAACGTGCATGTGCTTCCGTTTGGAGGCGCAGATCCCGAACCGCTATACTCTCAGCATTACTTCGGGAGGAGAGAATCCCCCAGATGGCTAAAGCATTGATGACCAAAAGAGCTGCAAGCAAGATGCCCATAGCTTTTATGCCAGGGCTTGCAACCCAACGGAATAGCTTCAACTTTCTCCATCCGTCGATCATAGGTTCTAAGATGTATTTATTTTTTAGCAGCTTAAGCGACGCTAAGCCCCCAAGTCAATGTTCAAAAGGCATGGAGTTCAGGCTTTAGCCTGCAAGGGAGTTTGAAGGTGCCACTCTGGCAGGCTGAACTCCGAACCGATTTTGAAGCGTTCCAACTCTGGCGGGCAACCTAAAGGCCGAACTCCGAATGTCGCATGGAGTTCAGGCTTTAGCCTGCACAACGGACCTTGAAGGGGATCCGACTCTGCGGGCAGCCTAAAGGCTGAACTCCGAACCTGAGTTGCGCGAAAAAGAAACAATTCTAAAAGAGGAGTTTGGCAGCGAACTGGAGGATGCGCGGCCCGGAAGTCCCAAGTGCTGATCCAAAGTTCGTCTGGCGCACGAGCTGTCCTCCGGAAACGCTGTAGAGCGTGTTTCGCACGCTCGTGACGTTCGCGCGGTTAAATAGATTGAAGGACTCAAAGATAAGCTGGAGCCGCATCGTCTCGCGAACTTCGATCTGACGGGAGATACGGAGGTCTGCTGTGACGGTGCGCGGCAGCACGAAGGTGTTGCGTCCGAGATTGGGCGCGCGATCGTTTCGGTTGTTGCCGTCGTTGTTGAGATCTGTGTTAATCAGTCCGGAGTATGGCTGTCCGCTCTGCGCCGTCCAGATCAGCGAAAGAGACCATCCCTGCAGGATTCCCTTCAGCGCGGGATTTCCGATCTTCTCCGCATAGGCCAGGTCCCAAAGCCCGCTTGCCACCAGGCGGTGCCGCTGATCGTTGCCCCCGACCGACCGATCGTCGCGCAGATTGGCCGGGTTCTGCGCAAACTTGGCGTCGTCACTCGACTGCGGGACCACGGCCGTGGCATCCGGAACGTCGTCGATTACCTTGCCGAGTGTGTAAGAGAGCTGACCCTGGACGTGCCGGGCGAAGCGACGGCGGAGCTCGAGCGTCATGCCGTGATACACGGAGTTGGCGGTGCTCTCAAACGAAATGATACGGTCGAAATTCAGGTACGGTCTCGCGCTCGGGAAGCGGGGATAGGTAAACATCGTGCCTTCGTTCGCCACCGGGATCGCAGTTGCCGCAGGAACCCCCACGTTTATGTCGCGGGACCTCTGCAGATGCGTCCCCTTGACGAAGAGGTAGGTTGCGCTGAAGGAGGTCTCCGGCGTCAGACCCAACTCCGCCGCAAAGCTCCCCTGCTGCACGTACGGATTCACGTAGTCTGGCGAGAAAACGAAGATGGTCGGCTTGGGCAATGCCACGCCGCTCGGGATGGACGTCAACCGGTTCGGCCAGGTAGGCGCGATGCCGCCGGTGAAGGTGATAGTCTGCACACTGAGGCCGTTGTTGGAGTGGGCGGTCCCGACCATGATCGACGGAGTGCGTCCGTAGAAGATCCCATAGCCGCCGCGAAACACCAGACGATTCCCGGCGGGCATGGGCTTCCAGGCAAACCCGACACGGGGAGCCACGTTGTTTCCGTCGGTATTGAGAACGCTCGTGTCGATCCCGTTGCTGGCAAGCTGCGGGTCCGGATTCTTTGTCGAGGGCTGCTCGAAGGACTGAAGGTCGAACCGCGCGCCGAAATTCAGGGTCAAACTCCGGCTCACGCGCCAGTCATCCTGGAAGAAGACCGCGAACTCCAGGATGTTCGGGCGTGTCGTAGCTCCCGTGGTTCCTCCACCGGGAAAAGCCTGGACGTAGCGTTCGCCCGGGCCCGTGGGTCGTCCCCTGGAGAAGCCGGCCAGCGACGTGAAGCGGTACGCCCCCGAGAAGTTGCCCGGGAAAAAGTTCAGGATGCGGTCGATGTTGAGATCGACCCCGATCTTCAAATTATGGTTTCCACGCAGATGTGAGATGTTGTCGGCGAACTGGCCGCGCTGGATGGTCGTGTCCCGCGGACTGAAGAAATTCCGGCCGATCACCAGCACGGTTTGTCCTCCCTGAAGGACGGTCACCTCGGGGTCGGAGCTGTTGGCCAACCCGGGTTCCTTGTCGCGCGCGTACTGGAAACGAAACTCGTTCAGGAACGTCGGCGACAGGATGGAGTGCCAGGCAACGTTGAGGGTGTCCGTCTTCACCAGAGATGCCCCCGTATGCTCGAGGGAATTTTGGGGGCCGCCGTTTTCGAAACCCTCGCCGGTGAAGTTCTGATGGTTGTACCGCACGGAAAGGCGATTGTTGGTGTTGAGCTGGAAATCGGTCTTGACGAGATACACATCCTGATCCTGGGTTCGGTTCCAGCTCTGGGACTTTCCCTGGAGGATCTGTAACCCTGTCTGGGTGTCGGCATCCGAAGGGATCGACGCGGGCAGGTTCAGGAACACCAGGTTGGGCTGAGTGTTGCGCTGGCCGTCGTAATCGAAGAAGAAGAAGGCCCTGTCTCTCTTGATGGGCCCGCTGACGTCGCCGCCGAATTGGTTGAAGTGGTACGGAGACTTCTCCCGCGCGTTGATCTTGTTGATCAGGTCGTTAGCGTTCAGCGAGCGGTCCCGGTAGTACCAGAATCCCGATCCATGAAAGGCATTCTCGCCCGACTTGGTGACGACATTGATGACGGCCCCACCCGCCCGGCCGAACTCCGCGGAATAGCCGTTGGAGTTGACCTGGAATTCTTTCACAGCATCCTGGCTGAACTGATAGGGCGCGCGGCCGGACCCGGTCCTCCCGAGCGTCTGTCCGAAGAACGTATTGTTGTTGTCCGCGCCGTCAATGACCAGACTGTTCAATGTCCCGCGCTGACCGGCGAAGCTGATGTCGCCGGTGCGCACGTCTCGTGTCACTCCCGGTGTGAGAAGAACGAAGTCGATGAAGTTCCGTCCGTTCACCGGGAGCCCGGCGATCGCCCGCTCATTCACGGTCGAGCTGATCTGGGTCCGCGTGGTTTCCACGACCGGCCCTTCCCCGCTGACCGTCACTGTCTCGGATCCGCCGGCGACTTGGAGCTTCAAAGAGATGTTCACGGCCTGGCCGATGCTCAAGGTCAAGCCGGTCCGTTGCAGCCTGGCAAACCCGCTCAGCTCCGCGGTGACCTGGTAAGAACCCGGGGGCAGGAGCGGCGCGCGGAAGTAGCCCTTCTCGTCGCTCGCGACCGTGCGCACCACGCCCGTCGCCGGGTTTCGAATGGTCACCGTCGCGCCGGGCAGCACGGCCCCCGTCTGGTCGAAGGTGTTCCCCTCGATCGTCCCTGTCGTCGCCTGGGACTGGGCTACAAGCATGGCGGGCACCATCAACAACAGGGAAAGCACAACATTCCTGCCGTAGCGCAAAGGTCGCATGGTTCCTCCGGTCTGAACTCCGGACAACAAGCCCGTGGGTTCATCTGCGCAGGCATGGAGTTCAGCCTTCAGGCTGCACTGACTCTGAAGCAGGCTAAAGCCTGAACTCCATGCCTGCTTCGGAGGTCAACCCAGAGTTCAGGTTTGGAGTTCAGCCTTCAGGCTGCACTGACCCCGGTTAGGCTAAAGACTGAACTCCGAACAACAGCCCATGCAATCAGTGTGGAAGTCGCTGGAAGAGGGCCAGGGAGCGTGCGCCCAATGCATAAGCGGCACCGGGGATGCAGTCCCGGGATGCACTCTCCGGAAGCCAGCCACGGGTCGTATCCAGAAGGCACTTCCAGGTTCCGCCTTCAAGGTCTGGCGCGCGGAACGGTATCGGCTCAGAATGGGCATTCATGAGGACCAAGAACACAGAGTCGGTCAGCTGGTGACCGTGCTCATCCACGTCATTTATGTCCCGCCCGTCAATGATAAAGCCGATGCAACGGACAAAGTCCTGGCGCCAGTTTTCCAGAGTCATCTCAGATCCGTCCGGGCGGAGCCAGGTAATGTCCTTGAGCTCGTCGAGTCCGAGGGACCGTCCCTCGAAAAAACGGCGGCGGAGAAAGGCGGGGTGCTCCTTGCGAAAGGCGAGCAGCCGCCGCACGAACTCCAGCAGATCCGCATTTTTTTCTTTCAAGCTCCAGTCCAGCCAATTGATTTCGTTGTCCTGGGAGTACGCATTGTTGTTTCCGCGCTGGCTCCGCCCCAGCTCATCGCCCGCGCAGATCATCGGCGTCCCCTGCGAGAGGAGCAGCGTGACAAGCAAATTCCGCATCTGGCGGCGGCGCACTTCCAGCACTCGCGGGTCGCCGGTTTCCCCTTCGACGCCGCAGTTCCAGCTGAGGTTGTCATCCGTGCCGTCCCGGTTATTTTCCCGGTTGGCTTCGTTGTGCTTCGCGTTGTAGCTGACCAGATCGGCAAGCGTAAAGCCGTCGTGACAGGTGACGAAATTGATGCTGGCGCCCGGGCTGCGGCCATCATCGGCGTACAGGTCGCTGCTGCCGGTGATGCGATAAGCGATCTCGGCCACCTGCCCGGGTTCCCCGCGCCAGAAACGCCGCACACTGTCGCGATAGCGCCCGTTCCATTCGCACCAGTCGACCGGGAAGTTACCGACCTGATAGCCTTCCGAGCCCACGTCCCACGGCTCGGCGATCAGTTTCACGCCGGTCAAAACGGGGTCCTGGTGCAGGATGTCAAAGAAGGAAGAGAGTCGATCCACGCCGTTCTCTTCTCGCGCCAGCGTGGAGGCAAGGTCGAAGCGGAATCCGTCCACATGCATTTCGCTCGTCCAGTAGCGAAGACTGTCCATAACAATTTTTAACACATCGGGATGGGTCATGCGCGGGCTGTTGCCGCAGCCGGTAAAGTCCATGTAGTAGTAAGGATTGACCGAGACCAGCCAGTAGTAGGATTCGTTGTCGATGCCGCGCCAGCACAGAGTAGGCCCTCGGTGATCCCCTTCAGCGGTGTGGTTATAGACTACATCGAGGATCACCTCGAGCCCCGCGCGGTGCATTTGCTTCACCATGTGTTTGAATTCGGTGACCTGGCCGCCGAGAGTCCCGGAAGAGCTGAAACGGCTGTCCGGCGCGAAAAAGCCTATTGTGTTGTAACCCCAGTAATTCGTGAGGCCCCGGTCGCTCAGAAACTTCTCCGGCTGGCATTCGTGAATGGGAAGCAACTCCACCGCGGTGACGCCGAGTTCCGTCAGATACTTCAGAACCTCCGGCGAGCTCAGAGCCGCGTAGGTTCCGCGCAGCTTGGGATCGATCCCGGGGAAATTCCAGGTGAAGCCCTTGACATGCAGTTCATAAATGATCGAGCGGTGCAACGGAATGTCAAGTCGCGTGTCACCGGCCCAGTCGAAAACCGGATTGATGACAACGCACTTGGGCATGGCGGCGGCGTTATCAGAATCATCCCGCGCGGAGTCGCCCGAAGGCGAGCGTGCATCGTAAGCGAACGCAGACCCGCGCGACCAGTCCACTTTGCCCGTAATTGCGCGAGCGTAGGGGTCCAGCAGCAGCTTGGCCGGGTTGAAACGCTTTCCGCGCGGCGGGTTATAAGGACCGTAGACGCGATATCCATAAAGCTGGCCAGGGCGGCAGCCCGGGAGGAAGCCATGCCACACGTGGCGCGTCTTCTGGCCTAGAACAATGGTCCTGACGGGCTGCGCGTCCCGCGGGGCGGCAAAAAGACAGAGTTCCACTTTCTCGGCATGCTCCGAGAAAAGCGCGAAATTGACCCCATTTCCCGTCCATGTGGCCCCCAGGGGCTCGCTCCGACCGGGCCAAACCCGCTCGGCCTTTTCGGCAGTAAGTGGCTCCACTTCCATCATGAGGAAAAAGCATCGCAAAAAAACGGGCGGGCAACAAGCATTTCTTCGTGGCTTTCGTGGCTCTTTCGACTGTGGTCCACCACAAAGCACAAAAGACACGAAGAGAACCTCGACCACTGCACAAAAGGTAAAGCCTGCCCCCAGTCCACCTCGAAGACACGAAGACGCCAACGAAGCGCCGCGATCAAAGCATTGAACTTGCTTCTCGTTTTTCCTTGCCGCGGCGAAATTATTGGCCGTACCATTCTGCCGTCAATTCAAAATGATGGAAGGCTCACAGGAGGTGCCACGTGGCGCGGCCACCGCTTCAGTTCTGTCTCTGGAGAGCCCCGGGCTTCCTGAAATGGGTCGTCACAACACTCTTTACCATGGCAATCGCTCTGTCGATTGGTCAGTCCACCATGGGCCAGGTGCAAACGGGACGCATTGTCGGCACGGTCACCGACCCACAGCGGTCCGCCGTGGCCGATGCCGCGGTCACGGTCGTCGAGACAAGGACAAACCAATCTGTCACCGTCAAAGCCAACGAGAGGGGAGACTACGTGGTGACTCCGCTCAACCCTGGTATCTACCGCGTGACCGTGGCAAGCCAGGGCTTTCAGAGGGCGGTAGTTAATGTCGTCGAAGTGCAGGTCGGGCAATCCGCACGCGTCGATGTCGAGTTGAAAATTGGCGAGATGAGCTCAACCATCGAAGTGGTCTCCACGGCCCCGTTGCTCGACAGTGAGTCGGGGACATTGGGTCACGTGGTCACCAACACGCAAATCGTCGACCTCCCGCTCAACGGGCGCAGCTTCTATGAACTGGCCAGGCTCATGCCGGGCGCCGCGTTGCTGCCGGGAGGCGGTAATCTGCTGCGCATTCGCGCCAACTACATCTCGGGCACAGCCATCAGCGGGGTGCGTGGCAGCCAGACCACCTTTCTGATGGACGGTGTGGACGTGACGGACCATCATCAGGGCGGCAGTCTCATCCAAACGTCGGTCGACGCTCTTCAAGAATTCAAGGTGCAGCAGAGCGCCTACTCGTCCGAATTCAGTCATGCCGGCGGCGTGCTGAACGCCACAACGAAGTCGGGCACCAACGAGCTCCACGGCGGGCTGTTCGAGTTCCTGCGCAACGACAAGCTTGACGCGCGCGGTTTCTTTTCCCCGGAACGCGAGGTCCTCAAACGGAACCAGTTTGGCGGCACACTGGGCGGTCCGATCCTGATCCCGAGAGTGCTCGATGGCCGCAACAAGGCATTTTTCTTTGCCGGCTATGAGGGAATGCGGGAGCGGCAAGGGTTGGTCTTCAACAATATCGTTCCCACGGCGGCCATGAAGAGCGGAGACTTCAGCAAGATCGCGAACCGGATCTACGACCCGCTGACACGGCAGCCATTCCCCGACAACGTGATCCCCGCCGCGCGAATCTCGCAACAGGCCGCGTACTTCAGTAGGTTCATCCCCGATCCGAACACGGCCTCCGGAACCTTTGCCTGGGCTCCTGCTCGCCAGTTGGACACGGACCAGGTCACATTGCGTTTCGACGAAAGTCTGACCGGCAAACACAAGCTGTTCGCGCGCTACAGTTATCACAACCAACGCCAGAACGAGCCAAATGCATTCCCTGCCCTGGGCTACGCGCCCCTGAGGACCCTTGGGCAGAATGTGGTGGCGAGCCTGGCCAGCAGTCTTACGACGAATTTCCTGAATGAATTCCGGTTCAACTATCTGCCCAACAGCATCAACCTGGAAGCCTACCTGCAGGGCAAAGACTTTTACCAAGATGCGGGAATCAAGGGCTTTGAAGAAACGGCCCGGCCAGGGGTGGGTGGTTCTTTTCCGGATTTCAACTGGAGCGGCTATGCCTCGATGGCGGGCTCGGCCTTTGACCAGCGCCCGAAAACGCAAAGCTTGAAAGCTTACGAATGGACCGACAACGTGACCTGGATCAAGGGGCGAAGCATCGTCAAGTTCGGCACCAAGATCCGCCGTTGGCAGCCCCTCTTCACCGACAGCAAGCAGTACCAAGGGCTGTGGACCTTCAACGGGTTTGCCACGCAAAATTCCGCCAGTCCAGCGCGCACCGGCGATGCGATTGCCGATTACGTGCTGGGACTGCCGCGCCAGGTGCAGCGAGCCTTCCCGGCCGATGTCTTTGGCGGCCAGGGCAACTACTACCATTTCTATCTGCAGGATGACCTCAAGGTGAACGGCCGGTTGACCCTCAACCTCGGCCTCCGTTACGAATATTCTCCTTGGCTGGCGGGTTATCGAGGGCAGCTCGGAACGTTTGACCCCAGATCATCCAAGCCCATCATAATCGGCAGCGAGAGCGGCCAGATTGACCTGGGGGCGCAATTTGCCGGACCGAGCGCGTATGCGCTGTTCAAAGATTTCATTCAGACCAGCAGGCAGGCAGGACTCCCTATAACGATCACGCAGCCTGACAAAGAGCAGCTGGCTCCCCGATTCGGTCTCGCTTGGCGCCCCTTCGGGGAAAAGACGGTGGTGCGTGGCGGCTACGGCATCTTCTTTGAGAACGAAAACACACCATGGCTGACTTCTTTCTCGGCAAGGCGCTCACCACTTCGGCGGCTCCCTCGCTCGGCCCGACCTACACGAAGATGCACATCGGACGCGACCATCACTGGAACTTCGGCGTGCAGCGTGAGCTCGCAAAGAACACGGTCGTCGAGATCGACTACGTGGGAAACCGGGGGCTGTTCCTCAATAGCACGAATGCGCTCAACAATCCTCCGGCAGGTCCAGGAGGCATTCAGGCCCGGCGGCCTTACCCCTCTTTCGGGAGCATTGCCTTTTTTTCGCAGGACGCCTCCACGACCTATCACTCGCTTCAGCTGAAGGCCGAGAAGCGTCTCACTCAGGGCTTGTGGTACGTGGTGGCTTACACTTTTTCCAAGAGCATGCTGCACCAGAATGCGCCGGCAGTGGGCGGCAACACAGCCTGGGAAAAGGCGCCTTCGGGTTTTGACATCCCTCAAAACCTGGCGGCCAGCTTCGGTTATGAATTGCCGGTCGGTCGCGGCAAACGCTTCCTTGGGCAGACCAAGGGTTTCACGGACGGCCTTCTCGGTGGATGGCAGGTTCAAGGCATTGTGGTGGCTCGGAGCGGGCGTCCGTTTACACCGGCGATCGGAGCGGATCGGGCAAACATCGGTGTGGGCGGGCAGAGGCCGAACCGTCTTGGCTCCGGCAAGCTCGACAACCCTACCGTCGAGAAGTGGTTTGACCCATTGGCATTCGTCCTGCCGGCTCAGTACGCCTATGGAAACGCAGGCGGTACCTCTTGACCCCCGTCGAATCCAGTTCACCCCCGTTTTGGTTGAAAGAATTACGGATCTCTAAATGGGATCCTAATCCGCCAGCGCCTTCAATAGTACCAGAAATTCCTTCTTCTTTGAGCCAAATTCTTGGCGAATCCCTTGCGCTCTTCGTGTCTTCGCGGTTAATTCGGTACTCCGTTTCACCGCGAAGCCACCACAAAGACACAGGTCGTGAGAAAAAATCGTAGCGCCGGCGTCTCGCCGGCACCTGAGCCTCGACAACTCCTTTTGGGTCAACACGACCTTTGCCGGCTGGAAGCCGGCGCTACATTTTTTCTCACGACCGCAGAGATGGCAAATGAACAATGACAGATTGCATCAGCAAAATGACAAATGACCAATGAAAAATGAAAAATGGCAGTTCGTTGTCGGGACTTCTGACTTCTATTTGTCATTGGTCATTTGTTATTGGTCATTTGTCATTTGACCGAGAATCCTTGCCACGTTGCGAAGGATTTTCGGCTTAGCAGTACGGAGAAAGGCATTGGGCTCCAACTCGAAAGCGGCGACTGAGTCAGGAGGGCTCATGCGGTTCCTACCCATCCCAGCTGCTGTTTTTTTGTTGCTCTCGCTTCTGTCAGGCGAATCGGCGGAGCCGCCCGAACGTGTGTTGATTCGCGTCGACGCGAAGCAAAGCAAGGGTAGGTTCACGCCGATCTACAGCTACTTCGGTTACGACGAGCCGAACTACACCTACATGAAAGACGGCAAGAAGCTGCTAGCGCAGCTGGCGGCTGCCAGCCCCGTGCCGGTCTATGTGCGAATGCACAATCTCCTCACCACCGGCGACGGGACGGCGGCACTGAAGTGGGGTTCCACTAACGCCTATACAGAGGACGCCTCCGGGCGGCCTCGCTATGACTGGACCATTATCGATCACATTTTCGATACGTTGATTGAAAGGAAAATGAAGCCGCTGGTCGAGATCGGATTCATGCCGGAAGCTCTTTCGGTGAAGCCGCAGCCCTATCGGCACTCCTGGTCGCCCGACCAGCCATACCAATCGATCTTTACGGGTTGGGCCCAACCGCCCAAGGACTATGGGAAGTGGGCGGAGTTGATTTATCAATGGGTGCGCCACAGCATCGAAAAGTACGGGAAGTCAGAGGTGGAGTCCTGGTACTGGGAGGTGTGGAACGAACCGGACGGCGGTTACTGGCAAGGGACTCCTGAGGAATACCATAAGCTCTACGACTACAGCGTGGATGCCGTCAAACGAGGTCTGCCCGCGACTCGGGTGGGTGGGCCGCATACGACAGGACCGGGCGGCCCGCGAGCGGCGAAATTCCTCCAAGACTTTCTCGAGCACGTCCTCCACGGCAGGAATTACGTGACCGGCAAGACGGGCTCGCCCATTGATTACATCGGCTTTCATGCCAAGGGGAGCCCGAGAGTTGTCGAGGGCCACGTTCAGATGGGCATCAGCAATCAGTTGCGCAGTGTCTCCCGAGGTTTTGAAATTGTGGCTTCCTTCCCCGAGTTGAAGCGATTGCCGATCCTCATCGGCGAGTCGGACCCGGAAGGTTGTGCGGCTTGTTCCGTCCGGTTTCATCCCCAGAACGGCTATCGCAACGGAACCATGTATTCCAGCTACACGGCGGCATCGTTTGCCCGCAAATATGATCTGGCCGCGCGCCACGGCGTGAACCTTGAAGGAGCCGTGACTTGGGCCTTTGAATTTGAAAATCAACCTTACTTTGACGGTTTCCGCGACCTCGCCACCAACGGCATCGGCAAACCTGTGTTGAATGTGTTCCGGATGTTTGGATTGATGGGCGGCCAGCGGATCGTGGCCGAGAGCAGCGGTGCGACCGATCTGGAAACGATCCTCAAGGACGGTGTAAGGGGCAAACCCGATGTGAGCGCTCTGGCCAGCCGCCAGGAACGCTCGGTTGAGATAATGATATGGAATTATCACGACGACGATCTGCCGGGACCTGCGGCCGCGGTGGCGTTATCCGTAGAAGGGCTCGGAGCGACGCGTGTTCAGCTGAGTCACTATCGGATCGACCGGGAGCAAAGTAACTCGTACGAAGTCTGGAAGAAAATGGGCTCGCCACAGAAACCTTCGCCGGAGCAATGCGCCCAACTCGAGAGTGCGAGCGAGCTCCAGCTCATCGAGCCCCCCAAGTTGCTGCCGGCCGCGAGCGGCCGCGTCAGTCTGAACCTCAGTCTTCCTCGGCAGGGAGTTTCCTTGCTGAAGTTGACCTGGTGAGCACCGCAACCAAAAGGATGAATGAAACCACAGATAAACACAGATGAACACGGAGCAGCCCAGCCGCAACCAAAACTATGGTCCACTGTGCTCTTTGGAGTGCGGCAGCTTGCTGCCGCTTTTCTTCGTGTGGAGTTTGTTCCGAGTCCGTCAAGGCGCAAGCAAGCTTGCGCACTCCAAAGAAGAACCCAAGAATGTTGGTCATTTGCCAAATCTTTCTCTGCGGCCTCTGCGTCGCAAAGGACTACTCCTATGATCCTCTCTCGACGGCAATTTTCCAAAACCCTGTTCGCGGCCCCGTTTGTGCTTCGAGCACAGCAGGAGCCGCTGCGCGCGCACGTAAAGATCGACACCGAACGCGTAATCGGCGACATCGACCCGAAAATCTACGGCAATTTCATCGAACACCTCGGGCGCTGCATTGACGGCGGGGTCTTCGAGGAAGGATCTCCGCTGTCGGACGCGAACGGATTCCGCCGCGACGTTCTCGATGCGGCTAAGAAACTGAACGTCACGATCCTGCGCTGGCCGGGCGGCAACTTCTCGTCGAACTACCACTGGAAGGACGGGATCGGCCCGCGCGACGCGCGCCCCCCTCGCCTGGAGATGGCCTGGGGTACGGTGGAAAGCAATCGTTTCGGCACCCATGAGTTCCTGCAGTTTGCCGAAATGATGGGGACAGAACCCTACATCTGCGCGAATCTCGGCACGGGTTCGTGGCAGGAGGCTCAGCAATGGGTGGAGTACTGCAACTCTTCCGAAGACACGGCCATGACGCGGTTACGCAAACAGAACGGACGAGCGCGGCCCTGGAAAGTCACGTATTGGGGCCTGGGCAATGAGATGGACGGACCGTGGCAGATGGGGCACCGCAGCGCCGAAGATTACGGAAAGTTTGCGCTGGAAGCCGCGAAGCTGATGAAATGGACCGACCCCTCGGTCAAACTCATCGCCGCAGGATCATCGAATTTCGGCCCCGGCTCCGACTGGACGGGATGGAATCGAACCGTCCTCGAGTATCTGAAAACCCACATCGACTACCTCGCCATCCATATGTATGTCGGCAATCGCGAGAACGATTACGGTGATTTCCTGACAAGCTCCCTCGAATTGGACCGGCGCATCAAGACCACCGAAGGCCTGATCGACGCCGCGCTTTCCGGCCAGCCGGGCCAGCGGCGCATCTACATCGCGTGGGATGAATGGAACGTCTGGTATCGCGCGCGCGGCGCGAAGGAACGAGGGCGGCGCATCCTGGAGGAGCGCTACAACCTGGAGGATGCCTTGGTCGTAGCCACCCTCCTGAACTCCTTCATCAACCATGCGCACGTCGTAAAGATAGCCAACATGGCGCAACTGGTGAACGTCATCGCCCCGATCTTCGCGAACGAAAAGGGACTCTTCCTCCAAACGATCTACTACCCGCTGCAGTTGTTCGCCCACAACAGCAAAGGGAAGGCACTGGCCCTGTTTCTGGAGAGTCCGAGATACAAAACCCGGCGGTTCGACGATGTTCCCTACCTGGACGCCTCGGCCGCCTACGATGGCGGAACGCTGGTGATCAACGTCGTAAACCGTCACCGCGACCAGGCCATCGAAACAGTCTTTGAAACGCAGGACAAGCAGTTCAGCGGCGCAGTGGACGTGGCTGAAGTCAACGGACCGGATATCAAGTCTGAGAACGACTTCGATACCACCAACGTCCGGACGATACAGCGCACGACGAAGGCGGACGGACGCCAACTGCGTCACTCGTTCCCGCCGCATTCGTACACGATGTTGAAGGCGAAGCTCGCATGAAGGCACTTTGCATCGGGCCGTGGCACGGGCGTCCCGCCCGTGACTGACTGGGACGAGGCTCGCTAGTCCACTGGGTGGCCACGAAGTTCACGGCCTACCGAAGCCGGAACCACCAAACCTTCGTGTCCCTTCGCGCACTTAGCGCCTTTGCGGTGAAGCTGAGCCCGAATTGACCGCGAAGACGCGAAGCCGTCAAATTCGTGGAATTCGTGGCCGGCAAAACCGCCACGAATTCCACGAATTAGGACAAACCTTTCATGTCCTCACCCTCTCGACTACTGTGGAGAGCCCTCGGCTGGCGCAGGCTCCGTTTCGATTTCCCGCGAGAGAGCTCGAGCTACGTCATGCAGGGTTATTATGCCGAGGAGCCTCGATGCCTTTGTCCGGCTTACCACCGGAAGCTGAGAAATGCCATGGCGTCCGAGCTTCAACATAACGGTGTCCAGAGCCTCGTCGGGATAAGCCCGGACAAGATTCTTATGGGCGGCTCTCTCAAGCTTCTCGCCTCCCCTTCCGGCCGCCAGGGCTCGCTTCAGATCGTTAAAAGTAACAATCCCCGTGATGCGCCCGGCCCCGTCCACGACGGGATAAGCATGATGGTGCTCGGGAAGCTTTTGCACGTACTCGAACGATTCGGCCACGGTCATGTGGCCGGGAACTGACACGACATCGCGGGTCATCGCGGCACTGACCGGTATCATCCTCAAAGCGTGCTTCTCCGCATGCGGCAGCCGTATTCCGTCCTGCAGAAGGAGCGCATCGTAAATCGGAACCGGGCTCAACTTTGTAGCGACGGCATAGCTCGTGATATTGGAGACCATGAGCGGAAGGATCATCGAGTAATTGTTCGTCATCTCAAAAATGATAATGATGGAGGTCACCGGGGCGCGCACGATGCCGGCGAAATAGCCGTACACAAGTCTTTTCCTTTGAGCCCTGAAGTGACGTACCTGCTACCTTCATTCCAATTCTTGACAACAGTCCAGTTGGCTGCGAGTGCCGCGCTTCTCTTCATGTCCTCTTCGAGTTGGTCTTCAAGCTCCGCCAGTTTCAAGAGGGACGTCAACTCATGCGAATACACCTTGTCAACGTAAGTCCTCTTCGGTGGGAACTCGTGGCGCCTCGTCTGCTTGGCAATACATGCCTTCAGCGCGCACTCAACCGCGTATCCACCGAGGTAGAAGAGCCTTCCTCGTTGCCGTTATTGGCAAGAACGAAGGGCATAGAAAACAAGCTCGGAAGGCCTGTTGAGCCTGTAAGGAGGAGTGCTGAACAGGGCATTCTCGCCCAGGATCGATCTCTCGATGACGGCGGCGATCACCGCGGCGATCACGATAGAGCCCAAAGGTTTGGCGGCCGAGTCTCCGAGTATTTCCTCCAGAGTGAACGTCACGGCCGCAATCGGAGTGTTGAAAGCGGCCGCCAGCCCCGCGGCGGCGCCCACGGGGAGAAGCCCCTGGAGCCTGCGGCGCGATATCGCAAACAGACGACCCAGCACCGACGCGATCGCGGCGCAAATCTGGACCGTGGGACCTTCTCGACCCAGGCTCGCACCGGTGCCGATGTTGAGCGCCGCCAGGATCATCTTTGCGGGTATAACGCGAGCGGAAATCCGGCCCGCGCCCAGATAATAGGCGGCCTTGACCTGCGGTATGCCGCTGCCGCTGGCTTCCGGGGCGAAGTAAAACAGTCCGGCGCCGGCAATCAGACCTCCCAAGGCTGGGATAATGATCACCAGCGGAATGCGCCACCAGTGCAGGGTCGCGGCTGCGCTGTAAATGATGTGGTCCTGGAAGAAATCGAGCAGCAGGTGGAAAAGAACGGCCGCAAGCCCGCAAATCGCACCGACGAGGAGCGTCAGGATGTATATCTTTTGATGTTCGCGAAGGGGAACCGTGTTGAAGAGCTGTCGCGCGCGGACCTGGATGCGATACCACCGGCGTGTTCCGCGGGACGGTACGCCTTGCGTTTCCAGGTCGTTCATCATCGCACAACTAACGCAACACAACGCCGTTCACTATAGCACGGGCCAGATCCTGAGGCCGAGGGTTCCGGCCAGGACCAGGAAGGACGCAGACCGGGAGGCTACGATTATTTCTCACGACCTGCGGTGGGATTTACTTTGGTGGCGGCCGAATGGCTCCGTGGGAATCCGTGTCCCGTTGGGCTTCACCTGAAGAATTCTTGGAGGACAGGGAAACCTGGTCAAAACAGCGCCGAGCGCCACGTTGGGACTCCCTAGCGGCGGCGTGTTCGTCAGGTTGTAGATCTCCGCGCGGAACTGGAGCTCCATCTTTTCGCCGATGCTCGTCCGCTTCGCCAAAGAGACGTCGGCGTTGCCGTAGGCGGGACCGCGGACCGGGTTACGCGAGCAACTCCCGAGCGCGAACTGTGGAGCCATTTGGAATGCGGATGTATCGAAGAAGCGGGTCGTGGTTCGCCCATCGCCGGGAAGTGTCGGATTTGCGATGCAATCCGGCCGCTGGGTTCCGAATCCGGCGAAAGCGTTGAAATTCGTCGCTTGGGTCACGGCCAGCGGCAATCCCGACTGTAGCGTGATGATGCCCGACACCTGCCAGCCCTTCAGCAGCGCTCCGGCGACGCCTCGGGGACCGAGCCGATGCCCACGGCCGACAGGCAAGTCGTACACCCAGCTTGCTACAAACGCATCCGGCATATCGCCCGTGGAAACGTCTCGCTCGAGCCGCCGGTTGAAGCCGTCGGCGACAGGAAAATTCGCCACGGGTCCGGTGAGAATTGAAGCGTCGAAGACCGATGAAGCCTCGTCAATCAGCTTCGACCGTGTGTAGCCCGCCAAGAACGTCAGCCCTTGTGACCATCGCTTTTCCAGCTTCACCTGGAGCCCGTGATAGATGGTGTTGCCCACGTTGTTCCGGTACAGGCTCACGGTTGTGAACCGTGGAAACGGCTTCAGCAACTGCGCCCGCGGAATCGCCGGCCCGCCGATGGACGATGAGCCGGGAATCTGCCCCGAGAATGGGTTCGGCACGGACTGGAACAAAGCCGTGCCCAACTGGAGCTGTTGCACGGTGAGCTGGTTCAGGTTCGTATCGGGGATGCCGATGTGCGTTCCCTTCGAACCGGCGTACGCCACCTCGATGGTAAGGTCCCGCGCCAGCTCGTGCTGGATCGCCAGGTTCCAGTGATGCGCATAGCCGGAGCCGAGGTCGTGGTCCACCGAGAAAACTCCCTGGCCCACGCCCGCGTCGGGTGTGAGGGGAATCGGCTGGACGTTCGGGCCATTGGCCAGCACGAACGCGGGAGTGATATTGTCGAGCGTGCGTTGTGACACGGTCTGGATGAATGGGAACTGCGGTGTCGTGAATGGCGTGGTGACTCCCGCCTGGTCAATCCAGATCAACCCATAGCCCGCGCGCGCCACAGTTTTTTCGCCGGAGCGGTAAGCCACGCCGAGCCGGGGCCCGAAGTTCAGCTTGTGTAGTTCGCGTGCCGTTCGCGGGAAGCCGTCGCGCCCCAGGTATTCGAGCCGCTGGGTGGCGAGATTGAACACCGCCCCTTGGTCGTCCGCTTCGGTGGACGGGAAGTTGAGCGTGTACCGCAAACCGGCATTGACCGTGACGCGCTCCGTCACCTTCCAATCATCCTGTACGAAATACTCCTGGATCATCGCGCGCGGCCGGATAGCCCGCGATTGCAAGTCAATTGAGAAGTCCTGAACCTGGCCCAGCAGAAAACTCGCCAGCGCAAGACCCGTGTTGGCCGTGCCAGGAAGGTCGCTGAAAAGGGAGCTAAACCCGAAGATGCCCGTCGGCGACGGCGGCTGCATGATGTCCAACCGGTTGAATCGGAAGTCCAGGCCGGCACGGACGAAGTGACGGCCCGGCTGCCACGACACCGTCTCCACGACCTGCGTCACGTCGGTTCGGAAGTCCGCATTGGTGTTCTGGGGCGGCCCAAGCTGCTGAAAGCCGCTGACTGCGAATGTCGGCAGCTCGTTCTCGAACGCCGCATGCGCCGGAATCCCGCGAAGCCCGAGGCTTTGCGATGGCGGGGCATCCAGCAGCGATGCTCGCCGGTCAATCGTGCGGCGCGTGTAGCCGAACCGGAGCTCGTTCGCGAAGCGCGGCCCGAAGGCGTGCAGGTCGCTCGCGGCAAATGATTGTCCGAGCGTTCGCGCGGCGCCAAGCGCGCCTGAGGTCAGGCTGCCGCTTCCGTCTGGCAGCGGCGTCACCGGCACGGAGTCGTCAAGCGCATAGGAGTAGCGCGCAAAGGATTGGTTGCGCTCGGTGAAACGATGGTCCAGGCGGATGTCAAATTGGTCTTGGTCCTGCCCTTCGTTGGCCACGCGGCGATAGTTGTTCGACGTGCCCGGCGAAGCCGGCATGGGGTAGCGCTCAGGCAATCGCGGCGCCACGGAGTCGATCCTGCCTGCCGGAATCGCATTGCCGGGAAACGGGGAGCGCGCGAACCCGCCGCCCGGCAGCGCCGTTGTGTTTGCCGGGTCGTAGATGCCGCGCACGCCGCCGCCCACGGGTTCAGTGAAGATGCCCTGGCGCTGCAGAACGGTCGGCACCGTCGAAATCCGCACTCGCCCTACCAGTTGGCGAGTGCCCTGATAGTCGCCAAAGAAAAACGTACGGTCGCGCACGACCGGCCCGCCCAAGACAATGCCGAACTGATTCCGCCGGAATACCGGCTTCTTGGGGTCCGTGGCGGTGGCCGGAGCAAACAAGTTGCGCGCGTTCAGTTCTTCATTGCGAAAGAACTCGAAACCCGAACCATGAAACTCATTTGTGCCCGAACGCGTAGTCAGGTTCACCACGCCGCCGCTGAAGCGGCCAAATTCCGCGGAAGGGCTGTTGGTGTGCACCTGGAACTCCTGGATTGCGTCCACTATCGGGAAGAATGCCGCCTGTCCCGGTTCCGGTTGCAGCACGGAGACGCCGTCGTAGAGGTATTCATTCACACGCGGGCGTCCGCCGTTGATTCGTGGAAATGCCGAACCCGGCGGCAGAGCCACACCCGTCGAAAGGGCAACCAATCCAATGAAGTCGCGGCTCTTGAGTGGCAGGTCGAGGATGGCCTGCCGGCTGATCACCCGCCCGAGTTGGGCTGATTCGGTGCGGACGCCCGAGGGGTCTCCTTGCACCACGATTTGCTCGGAGACACCGCCTACCGCTAGCTTCACCTCCAGCCGCACGCGGTCGCCGACAGTCAACTGCATGTGCTCGCGCCTGAAGCGCTTGAATCCTTCTGCTTCCACCTTGAGCGTGTAGAGCCCGGGTTTCAGCGCAGAGAATGTGAAGGAGCCCGGCAGCCCGGTTGAGCCCAGAAACGATTGGTTCGTTGTTTCCTCGCTCAGCGTGAGCCGCGCATTGGGAACAACCGCACCGGAAGCATCATGCACCTGGACGAACAACTCTGCTTTGCCAGCCTGCGCAACGCCCATCTGCGGCGCAGTCTGCGCGAGCAGTGCAGTCCCAAGAAACAAGAGCACGCGTCGCATCTTTCCACCCGTGGGGGTTCCTGCTTCAATCAGCCTCGGATAACCATCACTTCCGTGGCTTTGATCAGCGCGTAAGCCCGCACCCCAAGCCGCAATCCCAGATCTTCACATGCGCGGCGCGTGATGACCGCGGTGATCGTCTGGCCGCCCACCCGGAGCGCCACCTGCGCCAGTAACCCTTCAATCTGCACGTCGGTCACCGTGCCCAGCAGCTTGTTTCTTCCGCTTATCGCGTCCAGCGCGGAAGGCTTGCGCGGCTTACGAACCGGCCCGCCGCTCAGACGGTCCAGTTCATTACGCGGGATGCGATGGTGCCCACCCGGAGTCTTCACCGAGCGAACCTTGCCGCGATAGATCCACTGTTTCAGGGTGGGGTAGCTGATGCCGAGTTCTTTTGCCGCGTCAGGCAACTTCACCAGTTCCATGTGCGGTAATATACGGAAAGCACCGCTTCAAATCAACTATGATATGCGTAAATATACGCTTGGATTTCCAAAGTGAACCATTCGCGTGTGACAAGAATCGCGCGCCGTGAGCGATATTGAACCGAACAACAGAACGAGCATCACGAGTTGAGTATCACGGGGCAGGTCAGCCGCAACCAAAAGCATGAACAATGAACGCAGATCCGCGTTCATCTGTGGTTTCATTTTGTGGAATTCATGCGGTCTTTAACTCTCTCGGAAGTTGTGAAAAACTTAATTCGTGTTAATTCCTGGAGTTCGTTGCCAATAAAATCGCCACGAATTCCACGAAAACGAATTTGGACCAGGAACGTCTATTCGGTTACCCGCCGGCCGTCAGGCGGGAGGCGCGTGCCGGGCGTCAGGCGCGCCGAGAACGTGCGCTGGCAGGA
This sequence comes from Acidobacteriota bacterium, assembly GCA_003225335.1. Taxonomy (GTDB): domain Bacteria; phylum Acidobacteriota; class UBA6911; order UBA6911; family UBA6911; genus Gp18-AA60. The sequence continues at coordinate 4,601 of QHZE01000219.1, read as the reverse complement.
AGAGGAGGCACATGAAAATCGAAGACGCGAGAGCAAGACTCGCGAAGCTGTTTGATCATTCGATAGTTCGTCCGAACGCGATCAGGGAAGACGTGCTCCACTTTGCGGAAACTGCAGTAAGACTGAAAACCGCCACTCTGACAGTTCAGCCACACTACATTCGGTTTGCCGCCGAGTTGTTGAAGAGCTCCGGAGTTCTCTTGGGAACTGTCGTGGGCTTCCCGCACGGAAACGAAACTTCTTGCATGAAAGGATACCAGGCGAAAGCGGTGCTTGATCTGGGAGCCGAAGAGATCGACATGGTAATGAACATTCCCGCGCTCAAGAATGGGGAAGAGAAATTGTTTATCGGCGACATCGAAGGCGTGATCAAGGCTGCACGGGGCGTTAAGGTCAAAGTTATTACGGAAAACTGCTACCTCACGCAGGAGGAGAAACGGCGGGCCTGCCGATGGATCGCGCGGACCGGGGCTCATTTTGTCAAGACATCGACAGCCTATGGCGATGGGGGCGCCATTCTGGACGATGTTCGACTGATGTATCAGGCAGTGGAGGGGAGATGCCAGGTGAAGGCAGCTGGAGGCATCCGCACGTTGGAAGAGATCCTGGAGTACCTGAAGGCCGGGGCGCGGCGGTTTGGCTCTACCCGGACTGACCAATTCGTCCGCGCCTTCCAAGAGCTGCCCGAGGACAAGAGGGAAGCATTTAGCGAGTTCTTGAAGGTTTGAAACCGTCGATGGACGCGGACACGCCCGCCGAGTGGAGTTTAATCCTCTATGAAAAGCTCGTCCCGGTCCATGTCGTAGTCAAATAACTCGGCCGCGCGCCCCCACTGGATCGCAGTGTTGACCTGCTCTTCGGCACGTTCTCCAAAATCGCACTGCAACCCATCGACGAAATACTCCTTTGCCACGCGCCCGTCGTCATCCTGCTGGAGGGTCTCGTAAACCCAGGCGATCAGTGGTAAACGAAGAGCCCGCCCCGCCAGGAGCTCCTTGCGTGCGAGAATCTTCGCTTCGGCGTACGCTTCCCCAAGACGCGTTATCAGCAGGTCGCCCTCCTCGACGGTCAGAAATCCGAGCTTTTCTGCCGCTTCGACGACCGGCAATATGTCGCCGAGGTCCGCGGCGAGCTCCTGGCTCAACCTATAGAGATCCGCGCGACCGCCCTCGGCGGCAACTTTCTCGAGCAGCCCGGCGACTGCGTTCAAGCGCGCACGCGGAAGAGCCTGTCTTCTACCGGACGGCTCCGCCACATCCCTCTTGCCGGTAACGGCTGCATAGACCTTGTCTGTCAAGGCCTGAAAAGCCGTGTCCTTCCTATGGCGCGGGTGCCTCAGAGTTATCGGTATTTCCGCGACAACATGGCCGGGATTCTTGCCCATGACGACGATTCGGTCGGCCATGAGAGCCGCTTCCTCAATGTTGTGAGTGACCATCAGGATGGCACGGGTTGGGATCGATTTCGATGTCCATAGCTCCATCAGCTCGCCCCGCAACGCTTCCGCCGACAGCACGTCAAGGGCTGAGAACGGCTCATCGAGACATAGAAGCTCAGGCTCGACCGCCATGGCGCGCGCAAAACCGACCTTCTGGCGCATGCCGCCGGAAAGCTCGCGCGGAAATGCAGACTCGAACCCGTCGAGCCCTACCATATCGATCAGCTCGAGCGCGCGGCGGCGGCGCGCGGCCGCCTGCATCCCCCTTGCCTTGAGTGCCAGCTCGACGTTCTGTTCCACCGTGAGCCACGGATACAGCGCAAAGGTTTGGAAGACAATCGTCGTATAAGGGTTTACGCCCGAAAACTGCTGACTCCGGTATAGGACATTCCCGGAGCTCGGCTGGATCAGGCCCGTGATGATACGCAGGAGTGTTGACTTTCCGCAGCCGGAAGGTCCGAGCAGGCACACAAACTCGCCGTCGCGAACCTCCAGACCAACGCCGGAGAGAGCAAGACACTGCCTGGGGGTTTTCCCGTAAGCCTTCGTCACTCTCTCGAGAACCAAGAGCCTGTTGTCTCCACCCTTCATACCTACTCCAACCGGTAACGCTCCTCTGCTAGGCGATAGAGACGCCGCCAGAAGCTTCGATTGATCACAATGACGGTCGTTATCAGAGCCAGGGTCGAGGCCAACAGCAAGGGGTAGTCTCCTCGCTCCGTCGCCTCGGCGATTAGTGCCCCGACCCCGACTGTTGTATGCGTTTCGCCCCCGAACACGACATGCTCGGCCACGATGCTCGCGTTCCAGGCGCCGCCGCTCGAGCTTATGGCGCCCGTGATCAGGTAGGGAAAGAGAGCGGGAAGAATCAGGTTTCGCCAGCGCTCCAGCCGCGACAGCCGGAGCAAATCGGTGGTATCACACAGGTCCTTGGGAATTGCAGCGGCGCCGGCGATTATGTTGAACAGCAGGTACCACTGTGTGCCCATCAGCATGAGCAGAATGGATGCAAGATTCAGCCCTCCCGGCGCTCGCAGCAACAAGAGGAGCAGAACCGGGAAGACCGCAGTGGCTGGAATCGAAGCCACGACCTGGACAACAGGCTGAAGGAACCTCGAGGCGCGGCGGTTGGTTCCGATCACGACTCCGACCGGGATGGTCCAGAGAAAGGTCAAAGAAAGAGCCACCGACACTCGCGCCAGGGTTGCAGCCGTCCCCAGAGCGATCGCGCCCCATGTCTTCAGCGGCAGGCCCCCGAGCATCGCCACGGCCGAAACCGCACCGTAGAGCATGGCTACGCCGCCGACAGCGACACCGAGGCGCCTGAGAATTTGCGCGACGCCGCCGGGCCGACGGTGACGCACGGGATCGAGAGCCGGCTTGAACCGAGCTTGCGCGAAATCTTCCAGCCGATCGCCCAGGGAAGTCAGATGGCGCCGAGCCACCTTCGCCAGGTACGAACGCGAGATCAGGTCAAGAAACCAGGACCTCGGCGGCTCCTCGCCCTGCACCGTCTCGACCTTAAATCTGTCAGCCCAAGCCAGCAAGGGACGCCAGACGAGCTGATCCAGCGCGATGATCACCGCCGTCAATGTACCGAGGCCGGCAGCGACGGCGCCCAGGCTTCCCCGATTGGCCGCGACCTGGAGATAGGAGCCGAGGCCCGGGAGGCGAAAATCGCGCGCGCCCACGTGAAATATTTCGGCCGCCATCAGAAAGAACCAGCCTCCGGACCAGCTCATCATGCTGTTCCAAATGAGGGCCAGGCCCGCAAAAGGGAGGTCCAGCGTTTTCATCCGGAGGAGGGGATTGAGCCGGAAGATTGCTGCCGCTTCACACAGCTCGCTGGGAATGGTCTTCAGCGCCTGGTAAAAGCAGAAAGTCAGGTTCCAAACCTGTGATGTGAATATCAGAACGACGGCGGCCAGCTCGACCGCAAGCCCCTGAGGCAGGAAAACCGCCAGCGAAAGGAGCACCAGCGGAAGAAACGACAGAATGGGCACGCTCTGCAAAAGGTCGAGAAGCGGGATCAGAATCTTCTCCGCCGCCGGATTCCGCGCTGCCGCGTACCCATAGACCAGGCTGAAGAAAAGCGAGAGCACGTAGGCTGCGGTCATCCGCGCGAGGGAGAGGAGCGCGTACCAGGGCAGAGCTGCGAGCTCGAGCGAGATCTCCGGGCCGCGAATAGCGTGCGGCGCGTGAAGCGCGAGGCTGGCGCCAAAGCCGAGGAGCGAGACCAGCGCTATCAGGATTACGGCATCGGCGAATGTCAGCGATCCCGTTCTAAGTAGTGACGGCGCGTAAAGGTGACGCGGCATATCATGCGGCCTGCGGGCGGACAACTACAAGATGACGCTGCGCGAGTTCTTGCGTCTGCCTCACGCAAACTCCTGACCCAAAATTCCTACTCTTCGGATGCGAATCACGCCTTTAACCTGGGAAGAGGATTCCGACCATTTTCTTATGTGCTTCCTCTGCTCGATCGAGCCAGGAATCGAATTGATTCTGTTGGTCAGCGGGAAGCTTAAACTTGAAGCCTCTCATATCCAGGATGGTTCGTCGAAGGTGGATTTCGAAGTTGATAAGAGCCCTGGATTTCTTCTTCCGGTTGACGTTCTCCTCGATATCTTCCAGGGAAGCGGAAAGAAGTTTGACCCAGTTTTCCGAGCCCTGTTCAAGTCGCGCGAAATCGTGTTCCTGGAGTGCGCCTTGCATCAACTTGGAGAGCCGGGCCGAGGCCGCCTGGTAGACTTTGATCCGGTTGTCGATTTTCTTTTCCTTCTCCAGCGCGGCTTTCTCGGCCGTCGTCAAGAACTCTTGCGCCAAGGAGACAGTAGCGACCGGGCAGTATAGCGCCACCATCAGACTTGTGATCAAGATCCGATTCGCTTGTGGTCTTGTTTCCTTAGTTTTCATGCCCGAAACCAAAACAGACTCCTTCAGTAAAGCCGGAAGGAGAATTCGATTGTACATCCGACATCTGCCCGGCAAACAGGACGCATCCGGCAGGATGACAGGATTTATCGGACTGGATTACAGGATCTACTGGATTTTGGGACACAGGATGATACTCGATCCTGCAAGGCTCCCAAGATCTGTCGATCCTGTCAATCCTGTGATGGCGGGGCTATTTATTCCGGTCCTTCGGGCCTACGCAACTTTT
>QHZE01000611.1 GCA_003225335.1 Acidobacteriota bacterium | reverse complement strand
CGGTGATGTTCACCGTAGTACCGACGGCCTTTTTAAGCTCATTGAGAGTCATGATTTGGTGCTGAGTGAGGACTCGACGAACATCTTCGACGTGGAAAGAGGTTGGTCTCATAATGTTATAGTTCCGACTCGATCCGGCTCATGGTCGGAACTATAACAAAATAGACGCGACTTGTCTACGTCGCCATTGTCCATGGTTTTTCACCGGCCTTGTTTGCGAAGACTATAGGTACAGGAACTGCGCGGTCGTACTGGAGTCGCGGGAAAAGGCCGTCGCAGCCGACTACGGCCCCTGAGGCAAGTGCAAGCCATAACCGGAATTAGGGCCATGAAGAGCCGATGGCCCCAGCACATTCCGGCATCCGAGATCGAGAAGGAGTTCCTTCTCGCCGCCGTTCATCTGAAAAGCAGATCGTCGTTCTTGACGGAATCGATCGCGTCGCGGAACCGCCCAGGTTCCTCGCCCATGACATTCATGGGCGAGGTCTTCGTACGGGACATGGACGACCGCACGGCGATCCTGGAGAAAGTCCCAACGGAAGCCGCGAAGCTCAACGCGATCACGCGGTACCGGGAAGAGTTAGCCGCCGCCTACCCGGCCTGCCGGTTCCCGGTGCTCGACTACGGAGTGCTCGTGGGGATTCAGGTCGAGGGAAAGACACTCCTCGCGGAGGCTCCGACCTTCTGGCAGGCGTACGGGAAGCTCAGGCGGAGGATGTTCTGGAAGTTGCCGTGAGCGGTACGGCCTTCTCAGGGCTCCGCTCGGAGCCCTGTGGGGTTTCAAGCTGCGGCAAAGTGAGAGTTCCTTGGTCCAAGCGCTCTTCGCTTTCGCTATGTGTGGCCAACAACGGTACGACATACCCCAGCGCTGGTTTGGCTCTACAGGGCGAAAAGCTTGAAAGAAAAGGCCGCAGCGACCAGCCTTTGCAACAGCTTACGGACGACCATCCCGTTGGAACAAGCTTCAGAAATTGACCGTCAACCGAATCACGTGAGAGGTTGTGACAATGCTCGCCATCTTCGGATGCGGCCGTGTCCACTTCTCTGGTAGGCCGACTAACCGGCCAAGAGGATAGTCTCGGGCAGATCTGAGCCAGTCGATCCTGGGTACTCTAGCAATATCATGCAGTCTGGCTGCAGTTTCGACATAGAATCCTGCCACGCGGTGACAGCTATATTGTTGCTCACGCCGTCGAGGCAGGCCGTCCGTCATCCAAGAGGGCACGAAGAGCAGAGTATGCGTTCCCTTCCCGGTAGGCTCCTGAAGATAGCTTGGTCTGCGGTCCTGGCCCTCCTCATCTTAGGGTTCGGCCAAGGCGTTTGGGGAGTGCTTCTCGTCGCGAATCTTAAGACCATCCCCACCATCCCCTGGGCCGTCCCAGTGATGATGTTGGTCCTGGGGCTGATGTGGCAATACCTCAGCGGGAAGTGGTGGCCTCGCAGAACCTCGGAGGCGCGACGCAGTTATCTGCGGGCCAACCGAGTGTCAGGCACCGTGTTTGCCTGGGCCTTGCTGGCAGGTGCGCTATCGATTGTCGCCTTGGCCGGGTACTGGATTGTGCTGTTCCAGCTCGTGAAGATGCCCGCCAACGTCCTTGACATCTTTTCCGGTTACCCATTTCTGACCACGGTGCTGGTGATAGCGATGGCATCGCTGGTTTCCCCCATCACGGAAGAAGCGGCTTTCCGGGGTTATTGCCAGGTCATTCTGGAACGACAGTTCACCGCGCCGATCGCGGTTTTGATCTCTTCGGCCCTTTTTGCGGCAGCACACGTGGTCCATGGTTTCCTCTGGCCAAAGCTTCTGGTGTACTTCCTTGTAGGCGTGGTGTTTGGTGTGATGGCCTATGTCGCCAACTCGACCGTCCCCGCCATCCCCGTTCACATCATTGGCGACCTGACATTCTTTACTCTGGTTTGGCCATACGACGCGACACGACAGCTCGTCTGGGAAGGTGGTGCGGACAGATGGTTCTGGATCCACGTCGCGCAAGCGATCATCTTCACGGCGCTCCAGGTGCGCCCCCTTAACTGCCGCCAAACCATTCAAATGGCCGTGTAACACGCAAACCGTACAGGTGGCCAGATAGTCGATGGAACCGTCCGAGTCCACACCACTTCTCCGATAAGCCGAAAAATACTCGGCCATGTGATCGGTAACAATCGCGATCCCCTCGTGCTTGGCAGTTGTGATCACTGCCCTGTTATAGTTTGGCTGACGAGTTGCACGATGGCTTTAGCCATGCGCTCGCCGAGGTCGCCGAAAGGCTGATCATTGATCACATAGGTCCACGTGGCGCCGCGGTCGAGTCCCGGCAATCCGGCCCACTCGCCGTGCGGGTCTAGTTGCAGGTGTGAAAAGGCGTCAATGATCTGCTCGTCGAGTCCATTCAGCAGACGCTCGAAACTCATCGCGGTTTGGTGAAGATACTCGTCCAGGGGATTTTTTCCGCCCAACGAAACCCAGTGGATGCCGCACCTCAACTCGGCAACATCCGCAAGATAGTTGGACCACGCCTCGTCGATTTTCATCAGCGTAAGCCGACGTTCCAGTTCAGCGAGGCGTATCCCGCCGAGATCCAGGCACAGGCGTTGAAATAATTCAGGTGCATGAGATGCGAGCACGCTTCGATCGGCAGCCGTCAGCACGTCGCGCCTCTTGGCATGTATGATCCGGCGCTGCGCTTCGATAATCTGTTCGTACTTGCGGAGTGTCTGGCGGATTTCAAGATTCTGGCCCTCAATAATGCGCTGCACGTGCTCAATGGCCTCCACTTCAGGCGTTCTGTCCCGCAGAGCTTCGCGGATGCCGAACCTTTCCATCAGGTCGTCTTCGAGGCTAATAAAGAATCGCGATGAGCCCGGATCGCCTTGCCTTCCCGATCGGCCGCGCAGCTGATGATCGATGCGCCGGCTCTCGTGGCGGTTCGTGCCGATGACATACAGCCCGCCGAGGTCCAGGATTGTTTGCCGTTGCCGCGGAGGCGTGCCGCCGAGCGGAATGTCGGTGCCGCGGCCGGCCATGTTGGTCGAGATCGTAACGGCACCGAGCGCGCCAGCCTGCGCGATAATCTGCGCTTCGGCCTCATCGTTGCGCGCGTTGAGAACGTGATGCGGAATGCCTGCCTGGCGCAGCCGGGCGCTGAGCCGTTCCGATTCCGCCACGCTCGCTGTCCCCACCAGGATGGGCCTGCCGGTAGCATGGACGCAGGTAATTTCTTCGACTAGCGCCTGCTCCTTGTCCGCCTTCGTACGAAACAGAAGATCCTTCTCGTCGACACGAATCATCGGCCGGTTCGTCGGGATCGCCACAACCTCGAGTCCGTAGATCTTGAAAAACTCCTCCGCCTGTGTGGCCGCAGTTCCGGTCATGCCGCAGATGCGCGGATACAGCGCCGTGAGATTTTCCAGTGTGATTGCCCCAAGGATCTGCCCTTGTTTCTTCAGAGGCAGGTTTTCCTTGGCTTCGACGGCCGTCTGCAGCCCGGCAGCCCAGCGGCGGTTTTCAGCAATGCGTCCCTTGAATTCGTCGACCAGTTCGATTGCATTATTCTTGACGATGTAGTCGACGTCGCGCCGAAGCAGCGCTTCCGCGTGCAGCGCATCGAGAATGGCGGTAAGCGGCTGCACGTTGCGGAGATCGTACAAGTTGCCGCAACGAAGTGCCGTTTCCACCTTGGCGGCGCCCGCATCAAGGAGATGCACGTTGCGAGCGTACTCATCGATGCCGTAATCGGTATTCAGCCGCAACCTGCGCGCGATCGTCGCACAGCGATGTGCCATCTCCGGAGGCGTCATGTCGCCGCCGGCGATCACGAGAGGAATACGCGCCTCATCGATCAGAATCGAATCGATTTCATCGAACAAAACCGAGTGGAATGGTTGATGCACGAGCTCGCTCGGATCAAGGCAAAGTTGATCTCGTAGGAAGTCGAACCCGACTTCGTTTGGCGTCGCGTAGACAACATCGCACGCATACGCCTTCCGGCGTTCTTCCGCCGTCATCTGCTGAGTAACGTAGCCGACCGAGAAGTGCAGAGACCGGTAAATGTCACCCATCCAGGTGGCATCCCGTTGCGCCAGGTAGTCGTTCGCTGTCAGCACGTGAACGCCGCCGGAGGCCAGAGTCAGCGCACAGATCGCCGGAACGGCAGCTAGGGTCTTGCCCTCCCCGGTCTGCATCTCCGCCACCTTGCCCTCGCTCATCACCAAGGCGCCGAGAAGCTGGACGTCGAATAGGCGCAGGCCCAATATCCGTTCGGTCTGATCAGCGGCGAGCGCAAAGACCTCCACCAGCAGGCTGTCGTTCCATGCCTGGCAGCGCAACTCGTGGATGATAGCTTGAAGTTGCGTGCCATCTATTTCATGTAACTGGGCCCGGCGCCTGTTGATTTGCTGCAACAGAAAATCGTAGCTGCGCCCGGACTCGCGCACACTGCCTGGTCTGAGCCCCAATAAGAACTTTACGATTCGAGCAGATACTTCATTGAACGCGGTCATGATTCACTGTGAATGCTATCCCACCTTGCGATTGTCGATCTTCGGAGCCTGGTCCCCTCTCCCTACTGCTGTGGGTAAATTCGCGATCGCTGCCTTACCGGCGCTCTACGCGGAGTTTGAAAATCATCGAAAGCTGGCAACAGCGAATCCTGACCCAAGACAACAGCGCATTTTTCTGAGGGAGTACTCGGGTACTGCGGTGGGGCCGGAGCGCTCGGCGCTCAGAAGGCGCCGCCTGCTCAGCGTCTTGAAATTAAAAATTAAAATCATAGGACGTTCTATCCCGAGCGCAACGGGTAGTCTCGGTAGGGGCGTGCGACATAAATGTGGGTAAGAATTTAGCCCGTCGCACGGGATTCCCAAAATTGCTCCCAGCGATTGCTCATTTGGCAGCAACGTAGGGCAATAATGGCATTGGCACCCTTGACGGTCCAATGCATGCCGGATAGTTTCAGCCGCTGCCCGATGATGGTTTTGCAGCCTGCCTCTACCACACCCGATCCTACGAATAGCCCCTGGTTGCGAAACTCGGCGTAACGCATCCGTTGCGCGTTGCGCTGGAAGTATTCCATCTCTGTTTTGATTTCTTTCCGGACTGCCTTCTCCTTTGGTCGCAGCCTGCTCAGCGCGGCGGTGATGGTTTTGACGTCTCCCGCGTCAAGTTCTTGCCGACGAGCTGAAAACCATTCCCGACACTTTTTGCTCGTCGATCCGTGCACGAGTTTCGCTACCTTTGCGAGATGTTCTCGCGCATGATAAAGATCGACAATCTGAGTGGCGCCAGGGAAGTGCTCGTCGGCAATTCCCCAGATCCATTTTGCCCCATCTCCCAGGACGATAACCTTCTGCGCTCGTGCGATGCCGCGTCCGACAGCTTCGGCATAGATGCGATTGCCAAAAGGCCCGGATGTCTCGATCGCCCCAACATAGGTGGTGGACCCCTCATCCTGTACCGCATATCCTTCTGAGTCCACCGTGGTTTGTGTAAATACACAGCCCAGCTTGGCTTCCCGGGTCTTGGCCTGGCCTGTTTTGTCTTTGCCCTTTCGTCCTTCGGTCTCCCGCTTCACCACGGGAACGCCGGTTCCGTCGATCGCAATGTACATCTTGGGTATCACGCCCTTGCTTGAAAAAGGCACGACTCTGCCTGACATGATCTGTTTTTGTTCTCTTTGATTTTGCTGCTCGATCTGTTTGCCTATCGATTCTGAAACTCGTTCGACGGCCTTTGTGGTAACCACCACGCCCGCAAGGACCTCCAAGTCCTTCTGCCCATCCTCAAAAGCCTCTTTACCCCCCACTTGCCCCATCATCCGACGAACCCCAGGACTGAATCCTGTGTCGACAATGTCGAGTGCCACATCCTTGGGTGTAACCCCCTCCCCGCACGGGTCACAGTGATAATAGGCTCGCGTCACTTTTGCAGGGGAGAGCACCGTGACCACTTCCTTCGCCCTGTATTCGACGAACCTCGCCCGGTGACCTTTGCCGCAATCAATCGATGTCCCTTGGTATCCTCCACCGTCGGCATTAAGCAGCTTTTGAAGCAGACTGCCCCCAATGCGATGCGAGGCGGCGCGAAAGGCCATTTCACTCGCCTCTAAGTCGAGATGCCCCAAGTTCCGGATATCTGTAAAAACGCGCTGCACAAGCCGATCTATTTCCTGCGCAGCTTCCCAGCAAACTGCCTCTGCAATTTTTTTTTAAGAGATTCTAACTCCTCCTGATTCCTGATCTCTTTGACCGGCCGCAATTTGCATATTTGCTCGTTCACATCTACAAGCTCTTTGCACAGACTCACAAAACGCTGGTAATTTTCCGCTTCCTTCACGGCTTTCTCCAGCTCCGGCCCAATCCTCAAGTTTTCGGCGCGGTTCCTTCCACTTTTAGCAGTCGTTCGCAGGTACTGGGGCCCGTGTCCCCGGTGTCCTGGTTGGGCACAGGCACAGTTCTGTTTGCCGCATCTTCGGAAACGAGGGTAGATGGTGCCTGGCTGGAAGTCGCCGACCTCAAGCAGTTGATACCGGAGTTTGTCTCTAAGGGACTCGAGTTCTTCCAGAGTTTTGGGCATGGCGCCTCCTCTCTGACTTATATTATACAGTCAGATTATCAGCCCAAAAAAAAGAAATCTAAAAATCCCCCCACAAATTTGTCGCACGCCCTATCTGTCGGTTGCACGCCAAACAGCAGGGAGGCAATCAGCCGATTTAAGGCAAGCGCGCCTGCAAGGCCAATGGTGACGCCGATCGCCGTGACCTGAAGCCCTTGCTTCATGATCTGTGTGAGCACGTGGGAGCGAGCTGCACCGAGGGCGACCCGAATGCCGATCTCGCGCCGGCGCTCCGTCACCATGTAGGAGAGCACACCGTAAGTGCCGATGGCTGCCAGTAGCAGCGCTAGTCCGGCAAATGCGCCCAATAGCTGCGCCAGGAGTCTCGGCCGGCGAATCGATTCGGCGAACACCGAATCCATGTCGCGAAGCCGCACGACGGGAACCGCGGCGTCCACTTCCCACACCACCCGCTCGATCGTCCCTGACAGTGCGGCCGGTGGCAGAGTCGTCCGCATCACCACATTCATACTCGGCGGAGAGACACGGTGCTGGTCAAGGGATACGTAAAG
>QHZE01000610.1 GCA_003225335.1 Acidobacteriota bacterium | reverse complement strand
CGTCCTTCGGCCTGTGCGTCTGTTTGAGTCGAGTTGATGGGTTGCCGAGACGAACGGACCTGTATATCTAAGACAAAAAAACAGAAATCCACGCGGATTTATGTTTACTCGTGCTTTCTCAATCGTACGCTCGAGACGCCCGTTATGGGATTAAGCCAACGCAAGCCTGGAAACCTCTGGAAATCAGCATCTGCCGTGTGCAGGATTGCACCCTGTTCGATGGCCAACGCGGCAATCTGGGCATCGGTTACAAGGTTACCCCCGGTACCGAGCCTCTCCAGCAGCTTGAGCACGTGACCGACATGATCGGGACCGGGATCGATGACCTGCACGACTGGTTGGGCCAACCACGAGCGGACGTGCCCCGCCCCCTCGGCTACACTCATGGGTTTCTGGAAGACGCGCGCATTGGTACCGATCCGCATGAAAGCGAACACTACCGCTGTCGGCAAGCCGATCGGTTCGGGTCCCGACAAACACCTCTGCCACCATGCGACAGCCTTGCCATGGAACGGCGAATCGGAATCGTAGGCGTAGAGCAACAGGTTGACGTCGGAGACGATCAAGCCTTTTTCCTGCGTCGGGCCTTCTCCAGGAAGGCGTCCACCTCGAGGTCGTCGGCGAGTTTGTTTAAGCTGGTGGGGTCAATTCCGGTTCTGAGACCCATGGGGCGTGCTTTAACGAGAAACGGTATCTTCCTCGCTTGACGCGTCTTTCCGACAAGGCCGGCCCGCAGGGCGGCGTTAAGCGTTTCCTTGAACGTCCGGCGAGTGCGGTGCATGGCGTCGCGCAACATTCGCTCCACATCCTTGTCTAAGGTTACCGTTGTTCTCATGAGTGCATCATGATGCCGGCAGAGAGCGCTGTCAAGATGCTCCCTACGATTTTCTTCCTGGAATCCGGGTCCGAGCAAAGATCTTGATCAATCTGATCAGGCGATCTGTCTTGGGATCCTCTGGATATGGCGACCAAAATCGTCGGGCGGCGTAAATATTTCCGGTATCGTTCTGGCGTATGAGTGTGGGCCGAACGCCCCCCCTGTTCGCTTCCCCGCCCGAGGTTGAAGTTGACGAGCCACAGTTCGACTCTACGCGGCGTTAGACTCTTCATTTCAGAATCTCCGTAAATGCAGGCAAAATGCCTCTCGGCCGTTTCGCGATCATTCTCAAACATGGCGCGATACCCCTCCGCCAGCTTGTCGTTTATCTGCATTCGTCTCCATAGGCGCAACGCCTCCTGAAGGACGTGGCTCCGTGGTTTCTTACTTTGCCGGCTCATCTCATCGAGGCGTTCCACCCATTCCTGTTGTGACGGTCAACTTAACTTTGCACGCCATAATAAGTGTCCTCCATAATGCCGCAGTAACTTGACCCGCCAATAATGGCACAGCTGTGCCCGGATGCGCTGTTTCTCCTGACGTCGCCGCAAATCCGGAACGAGGAGGGCAATCGGCTATTGCGGAAATCGGCTACTGCGGCACGACCCGTCTTCTGCCGTAGGCTGCCGCTGTGAGAAAAAAATGCGAGTCTGAACGCTTTTTGGGCCACGAACCGGGCTATAATCGGCGCACAACATAGGAGGGGAATCATGACTTCGCGCCGCTCGTTTCTGAAAGCCGCTTCAACCGGATCTCTGCTCGCGACCCTGGGCCCCCGCGCCGCCAGGACCGCCGACCTCCGCCTCAATGAAATCGAAGGTCGGATCGCCCGGCGCGATTTCCGCGCCCTGATAAAAGAGGATCTCCCCACGCCGTCGCTGATTCTCGACTCTGAGATCTTCGACCAAAATCTGCGCAGGATGGCCGAACACTCCAAAGCCACCGGCCTCAAGCTCCGGCCGCACGTCAAGATCCACAAATCGGTCGATGTCGCGCGCCGCCAGCTTGGCCTGGGGGCCATCGGCCTCACGACCGCGACCATCGCCGAAAGCGAGCTGATGTCCTCGTCGGGCTTGAAAGGGGTCTTCTGGACGCGGCAACCCGCCGGCAGGAATAACATCACACGGGCCGTGGCGCTCTCGAAACGCGACCCGACCTTCCTGCTCGTCGTCGACGACCCCATCATCGCGGAGCTGGTCGAGCAAGCCGCCGCGTCCGCCGGAGCGCGATGCACCGTAGTCGTCGACGTGTTCGCGGGACTTACCCGCCACGGAATGCAGTCCGGACGACCCGCCCTGGAGCTTGCCCAGAAGGTCGACGCGTCGAAGCATCTGCGCCTGCACGGTCTGATGGGCTACTCCGGTGGTGCTTCCCACACGCGCGGCTGGGAAGAGCGGCGCAAGAAGTCGTGCGACGACTTGGCCGGGCTGCTCGAAACCGTCGAGCTGTGCCGCAAATCGGGCCTGCCGGTTAACATAGTGTCGGGTGGCTCCACGGGCACCTACAACATCGACACGGAGAACGGCCTCACGGAGCTGCAGTGCGGTTCTTACATCTTCATGGACACAGGGTATAGGAAGGTCGGCGGCAAGTCCAACGCCGCCGTCTACGACGACTTCGGCGCCGCGCTCACAGTGATGACGACCGTCGTGTCGAAGCGCCATCCCAACCAGTGCACCATCGACGCCGGCAACAAGGCGCTGCTTCGACCCACCGATGAAGCCAAGGGGATGCCGTGGATCACGGTCGAAAACCAGGGGGCCGAGTACGGCATCCTCAAGTGGAAGGACGGCGACCGCGACCTGAAGCTCGGCGAGCGTGTCGAGCTATACCCGACCAACCTCGACATGAGCGTCAACGTCTACGACCGTATCTACGTCGCCCGCGGCGAGCAGATCGTCGACGTCTGGCCCATCATGGGGCGCAGCGGCGCGCCGCAGCGGTAAATAGAGGGACGTCCCCGATTCCCAAAGATTGTGGTGTGACTCATCCGCAGATTTCGCGGATTTACGCAGATCAGACTTGGACCAC